>NZ_AFRW01000051.1 GCF_000220985.1 Nesterenkonia sp. F | reverse complement strand
GTCGCGCACGGCGCCGTCGATGCGCAGCACCGGCACCTCCTCGGCGTGCCGAGCGGCGAGCTCCTCGTCGGCGCTGATGTCGAGCTCGCGGACGGTCAGGTCGAACTCGGCGCAGACCTCGCCGGCGACGGCGAGGGCCTCCGCGCAGAGATGGCAGCCGGGGCGGGTCAGCACCTCGACCAGCGGACCGGCGTCGGGATCGGGCATGGCGATGTCCTCCGGGATCGGGATGGGGGGGGTCGGATCGACGACGCCGTCCGGACGGCCGCCCGGACGGACTCCTCCATGGAACCACGATCGGGGCGCCGGACCCTCCCGGGCGACTGGTCAGTCGAACCAGGGGTCGAGACCGTGATGCGGGAAGATCTCCCGGCGGGTGAGCATCACCGCGCGGTCGACGGCGTCGCCCGGATCGTGGCCGTTCGTCCAGGAGCGCCAGCCCAGGTGGACCCCGTCGTCCATCCGCTCCGGAGCCTCCACCCCGCAGCGGGCGCGCACCTGCTCGCGCCAGACCTCCGGCGTCGGCGTTCCCAGCGGGATCGGGCAGCCGGCGACGACGGCGGTCAGCTGCGTCCAGCTGCGCGGCACGACCCCGGCGACGGCGTACCCGCCGCCCCCGGTGGCGATCCACCGGCCGCCGCAGTGCTGCTCGGCCAGATGCGCGACGTCCATGGCCGCCTGCCGCTGGGCGTCGACGCTCAGCCGCAGGTCGGTCAGCGGGTCCTCGGCATGCGAGTCGCAGCCGTGCTGGGAGACGATCACCGCCGGCTCGAAGGCTTCGACCAGCTGCGGGACCACGCCGTGGAAGGCGCGCAGCCAGCCGGCGTCGCCGGTGCCGGCCGGCAGCGCGACGTTCACCGCGGTGCCCGCGGCGTCGCCGGTCCCGCTGTCCTGCGGGAAGCCGGTTCCGGGGAAGAGGGTGAGTCCGGACTCGTGCAGCGAGATGGTCATCACCCGCGGCTCGTCGACGAAGATCGACTCGGTGCCGTCGCCGTGATGGGCGTCGAGGTCCAGATAGAGCACCCGAGGCACCCCGCGGTCGAGGAGCCGGCGCACCGCCGCGGCGGCGTCGTTGTAGACGCAGAATCCCGCCGCCCGCGAGCGGGCGGCGTGGTGCATCCCCCCGGCGACGTTCACCGCGCGGGCCGCCGCCCCGGAGAGCACCGCGTCGACGCAGTCCAGACTGCCCTGCACGATCCGCGCCGAGGCGGTGTGGATGGCGTCGAAGACCGGGTTGTCCTCAGTGCCGAGCCCGTGCGCCTCGGACGGTGTGCCGTGGGCGCCGGCGGCGCGGACGGCCTCGATGTAGTCGGCCGAGTGCACGGTCAGCAGGTCCTCGTCGGCGGCGACCCCCGGGGCCAGCACGCTCACCCGCGGATCGTCGAGGATCCCCATCTCGCGACAGAGGTCCACGGTGAGCTCCAGGCGCACCGGGTCCATCGGATGCCAGGGGGCGTGCCGATACTCGAGCAGGTCCGGATGCCAGACGACCGCCATGGGCTCGGCGGCGTGGAAGGAGCGGCAGGTCACATCGCGAGCCTACGACACCGGCGACGCCGAGCACGAGCCGGCCGCATGCGCCCGACGCCGCGGCCGCGCGGCGCTCACATGTGGTCGGCGAACTGCTCCAGCTTCCGCACGTCGCCGGAGACGATGATCGTGTCGCCGGGCGAGACCAGCGTCTCCGGCTGGGCGTAGACGAATTCCCGGCCCGGGGACTTCACGCCGACGACGTTGACGCCGTGGCGGCTGCGCGGCTGGCACTGGTCGATCGTCTTGCCCTGCAGGTCCTTCGGCGGGTGCATCTTGACGATCGCGAAGTCGTCGTCGAACTTGATGAAGTCCATCATCTGCCCGGAGACCAGGTGGGCGGCGCGCACGCCGGCGTCGTGCTCGGGGTAGATGACGTGGTGGCAGCCGATCCGTTTGAGGATCTTGCCGTGGGCGGGGTTGATGGCCTTCGCCCAGACGTGGTCCACGCCGAGGTCGACGAGGTTGACCGCGATGAGCACCGAGGACTCGATCGAGGTGCCCACCCCGACCACGGCGGCGTCGAACTCCTCGGCGCCGATCTGGCGCAGCGCCTCGATGTCGGTGGCGTCGGCCTCGATCACGTGGGTCAGCGCGTCGGCGTGCTTCTGCACCAGGCCGCGGTTGCGCTCGACGGCGAGCACCTCGCGGCCCTGCGCGACGAGCTGGTAGCCCAGGGCCACGCCGAAGCGCCCCAGCCCGACGATGAGGATGGGACGGTTGCGCTGCTGGCGGCGATCACCCAAGGATCGGCCTCCCCTCTGGATAGCGGTATCGCGTGCTGCGTTGACGCACGGTCAGCGCGGCGGCGAAGGTAATGATGCCCACACGGCCGGCGAACATCAAGCCGGTCAGGATGTAGAGGCACGACGGCGGCAGTTCGGCGGTGAGCCCGCTGGTCAGTCCGACCGTCGCGAAGGCCGAGATCGACTCGTAGAGCGGGCGCTCCATGTCCTGGCCGGTGATGGTCATCAGCGACAGCGTGGAGAGCAGCACCAGCGTCGCGCCCATGGCCACGACCGAGACCGCCACGCGGACGGCCGAGGCCGGGATGGTGCGCTCGTGGGCGGTGGACTCGGCGTCGCCGCGGGCCTCGGCCAGGAAGGCCAGCCAGATCACCGCGATGGTGGTGACCTTGATGCCGCCGGCGGTCGAGGCCGAGCCGCCGCCGGCGAACATCAGGGCGTCGGAGATCAGCTTGGTCTGCGGATTCTCCAGATTCGACTCCACCACCGAGAAGCCGCCCGAGCGCATGTTCACCGAGGCGAAGAGGGCGTTCTGCAGCTTCTCGAGGAAGCCCATCTCACCGATGGTCTGGGCGTTGTTCCACTCCATGACCGCGTAGAGCCCCGCGCCGGCGACCATCAGCAGCACGGTGACCTCCAGGGTCAGCCGGGTGTGCAGGTTCCAGCGGCTGTGGCGCAGCCGGGTGCGCCACAGCGCGAAGAGCACCGGGAAGCCCAGACTGCCGAGGAACACCCCGATCATGATCGCCCAGATGCTCAGCGGATCGTGGTCCAGGCCCGCCAGCCCCTCGGAGTGGATGACGAACCCGGCGTTGTTGAACGCCGAGATCGCGTAGAAGACCCCGTGCCAGGTCCCGCTGAGGACGTCGCCCTCCAGGTGGATCAGCCGCGGCACCAGCACCAGCGCCAGCGCCGCCTCGATGATCAGCGAGATGGCGATGACGATCTTGATCAGGCTGGTGACCTCGCCGAGCTGGTCGGTCTTCCAGCCCTCCTGGGCGATCTTCTTGGTCTTCAGCCCCAGGCTGCGGGTGACGCTGGCGGCCAGCAGCGAGGCGACGGTGAGGATGCCCAGTCCGCCGACCTGGATGGCCACGATGATCACGATCTCGCCGGCCAACGACCAGTGGTCGGCGGTGTTCACCGGCGTCAGTCCGGTCACCGACACCGCCGAGGTGGCCACGAACAGCGCCTCGTGCAGCTCGGCGGGCCGCCCCGACTCGGTGGCCCAGGGCATCATCAGCAGCGAGGTGAACAGGGCGGTGACGACGGCGAAGATCAGCAGCGCCGCACGGGCCGGCGAGCTGCCGGCCACGCGGGCGATCCAGCCCCTGAACTGCGACCACGGCCCTCGAGCGGTCGCGACCCCGGGATCTGTCGTCATGGCGCTCAGCTTAGACCTCGCCGCGCAGCCGGGTGGTCATCTCCCGCGCACGTGACGCGCTGGCGCCCACCGCCGCGCGCACTGCGGCCGGCACCTCGTGCGCCTCGAGGGCGTCGATCGCCCGCTCGGTGGTGCCGTTGGGCGAGCACACCGCCTTCCGCAGCGCAGCGGCGTCGGCGGTGCCGGCCGCACGGTGCTCGACCAGCATGGTCCCGGCGCCCTGCACTGTGGCGGCGGCCAGGTCGGCGGCCAGCTCCGGGTCCAGGCCCAGCTCCACCCCGCCGGCGGCCATGTGCTCGGCCAGCAGGAAGGCATAGGCCGGCCCCGACCCCGAGACGCCGGTCAGCGCGTCGATCTGCACCTCGTCGACGACGTGGACGGCCCCGCAGGCGGACAGCAGCGACTGCACGGTCTCCACCTGCTCGGCGGTGACATGGGTGCCGGCGGCCAGACCGACGACGCCCTGCCCGACCGACAGCGGGGTGTTGGGCATCGACCGGATCACCGGCTGCCCCTCGGCCAGCGCGGACTCGAGCATGGCGACGTCGACGGCGGCGGCCACCGAGACCACCACCGCGTGCGGAGCCAGCGAGTCGGCGATCTCCTCGGCCAGCGCGACGATGCCGTGGGGCTTGACGCCCAGCAGCACGACGTCGGCGCCGTCGACCGCGCGACGATTCGCCACCGCGTCCGACTCCTCGGAGAGCACCTCGACGCCCAGCTCCTCGGCGCGGGCGGCGGCCGAGGCGCTCGAGCGCGTGGTGGCCACGACGTCCTCGCGGGCGACCGGACCGGCCAGCAGGCCGGACAGGATGGCCGCGTTCATCGAGCCGAGTCCGAGCATGGCGATGCGCATCAGAGGTCCTCTCCTCGTCGGGGCGGTGTCGGGGCGGTGTCGGGGCGGCGTCGGCCGGTGGACGGGCTCATCCCGTCGTCGGCCGCTGCCCCAGGTGTCTGCGGGCGAACTCCAGCGATTCTGCCAGCATCCGCTCCCGCTCGCCCACTCCGCGGGCGGCGCGGGTGGCCACCTCCACGGCGACGACGCCGTCGAAGCCGCCGTCGCCGAAGTCTGACGCGGCGATGATCTCCAGGGACTCGGCCACCGGCTGCTCGCCGCGGCCCGGCACCAGGTGATCGTCCTTGAAGCCGTTGGACCAGCCGTCGGTCAGATGCACGTGCCGCAGCCGGGAGCCCAGCGCCCGGCAGGCGGCCGCCGAATCCGACTCGGCCGTCGCCGCATGCGAGAAGTCCCAGGTCACATGTGGATACGGCTGGTCCACCGGGTCCCAGTGCGGCAGGTACATCGTCGCCTCGCGGGTCCCGGCACGCCAGGGGTACATGTTCTCCACCGCGAAGCGCACTCCGGTGGAGGCCTCCAGCTCGGCGATGCCCTCGGCGAAGCGCTCGGCATAGCCGGTCTGCCAGCGGAACGGCGGGTGGGCGACGACGGTGTCGCAGCCGACGTCGACGGCCAGCCGGGCGCTGCGGCGCAGCTTCTCCCAGGCCGACCCCCAGACCTGCTGGGTGAGCAGCAGCGTGGGAGCATGGACGGCCGTCAGCGGCATCTCGAAGCGACGGACCAGGTCGTTCAGCACCTGCGGCGACTGCGTCTCCGCCCGGTGGGTGACCATGACCTCCATGCCGTCGTAGCCGAGGTCCGCGGCGACCGCGAAGCCCTCGGCGACGCCCAGAGGGTAGACCGACGACGTCGACAGCGCCACCGGGATCGGCCGGCGGGAGCGTCCCGACGCCGTGCCGGCGGGGCGCTCAGCCGCGGGCATGCTCGACCGCCGCTCGTGCCGAGGCGAGGCCGGACCCCCGCGGGGTGACCAGCTCGCGCCGCAGGTCCACATGCCCGACGCCGGGCGCCTGCGGGATCTCCACCGCCTGGTCCAGGATCAGCGAGTCCAGACGACGCAGGATCAGCCCCTCGCGCAGCGCCCAGGGACAGATCTGCAGCTCCTCGATCTCGAAGGCGCGCATCGCCGCCTCGGCGGCCACCGCCCCGGCGAAGACCTGCCGCGAGCGCATCTCCGAGACCCCGGGCAGCTGCGCCCGCTGGGCGGCGGTCATCGGCCCGAGCTTCTTCACCAGGGCTTTGAGATCTTTGTGGGCCAGCGTGCGGCGCACGTACGGTCCGGCCGCCGAGGGCGCGGCTCCGGTCATCCGCGCCAGCGAGCGGAAGGTCTTCGAGGTGGCCAGCACCTCGGTGTTCGCGTCCAGCGTCGGGAACTCGCGGCGGGCGGCCCCGATCTCCTCACGGACGTAGGCCTTCAGCTCCTTGATCTGCGTCTTGCTGGGCGGATCGTCGGGCAGCAGGTCGCGGGTCAGCCGCCCGGCGCCCAGCGGCACCGACAGCGCAGTGGACGGCAGCTCGTCCTGGCCGTAGGCCATCTCGAAGGAGCCGCCGCCGATGTCCAGGTTCAGGATGTGCCCGGCGCTCCAGCCGCGCCAGCGGCGGGCGGCGAAGAAGGTCGTCGCCGACTCCTGGGCGCCGCTGAGCTCCATGAGCTCGACCTCGGTCTCCTCGGCCACCCGGGCGAGGACCTCCTCGCCGTTGGCGGCCTCGCGGAGGGCCGAGGTGCAGAAGGACAGCAGGTCCTGAGCCCGGTGCCGGGCGGCGAAGCGCGCCGCCTCGTCGATGAACCCGAGCAGCTCGTCCTGGCCCTCACGGGTGATCGCGCCGTCGTCGTCGAGATGACGGACCAGCGACAACGGTCGCTTGTGGGAGGCGAAGGGCTCGGGCTTCGCCCCGATGTGGGCGTCCACGAGCAGCAGGTGCACAGTGTTCGAACCGACGTCCAGCACGCCCAGTCTCATCCGATGATGGCTCCTATGCTCCGCTCGAGGTCGTGGTGCGGGACCCCGAGGACTTCTTCGCAGCGGACTTCTTCGCAGCGGGCTTCTTCGCCGCAGTCGAGGACTTCGGGCCGGAGGACGTCGAGGCCGACGACTTCCCTCCGCCCTTCGGGGCCGGCGCCTTCGCGCGCTTCTCGGCCAGCAGCTCGAAGGCGCGCTCCTTGGTCAGCGACTCCACCGAGGTTCCGCGCGGCACCGTGACGTTGATGTCTCCGTCGGTGACGTAGGGACCGAAGCGGCCGTCCTTGACCACCACCGGCTTCTCGCTGGTGGGATCGGCGCCGAACTCGGCCAGCGGCTTGGCCGCCGCCCGACGGCCGCGCTGCTTCGGCTGGGCGTAGATGGCCCGGGCCTCCTCCTCGGTGATGGTGAAGAGCTGCTCCTCCGAATCCAGCGACCGCGAGTCCGTGCCCATCTTCAGATAGGGCCCGTAGCGGCCGTTCTGCGCGGTGATCTCCTCGCCGTCGACACCGGTGCCGACCACCCGCGGCAGGGAGAGCAGCTTCAGCGCATCGTCGAGGGTGACCGTCTCCAGGCTCATCGACTGCAGCAGCGAGCCGGTCCGCGGCTTCGGCTTCTTGGGCTTCTTCTTCGGCTTGGGGTTGCCGTTCTTGTAGTACTCGGTCGGCTGAGCGTCGAGATGGGCCTGGACCTCCTCGTCGGTCATCTCCTCGATCACCTCGGTGACATAGGGCCCGAAGCGGCCGTCCTTGGCCACGATCTCCCGACCCGTCTGCGGGTCGGTGCCCAGCACGCGGCCGGAGAGCTGCGCCTGGGCGAAGAGCTCCTCCGCCCTCTCCGCGGTCAGCTCGTCCGGAGCCAGGTCCTCGGGCAGATTCGCGCGCAGCGGATCCGAATCCTCCCCGCCCTCGGGGTTCGGGCGCTCCAGGTAGGGGCCGTAGCGGCCCACGCGCAGCGTCACGCCCTCGACGATCTCCATCGAATTGATCGCCCGGGCGTCGATCTCGCCGAGGTTGTCGACGACGTCGCGCAGCCCCTGGGCGCCGTCGTCGGCGCCGAAGTAGAAGGCCTGCAGCCAGGCCTCGCGCTCCACCTCGCCGCGGGCGATCCGGTCGAGGTCGTCCTCCATCCGGGCGGTGAAGTCGTAGTCGACGTAGCGGCCGAAGTGCTCCTCCAGCAGACGGATCACCGAGAAGGCCGTCCAGGAAGGCACCAGAGCCGATCCGCGCTTGGTCACATAGCCGCGGTCGACGATCGTCGAGATCGTCGGCGCGTAGGTCGAGGGACGGCCGATCTCGCGCTTCTCCAGCTCGGCGACGATCGAGGCCTCGGTGTAGCGCGCCGGCGGCGTGGTCTCGTGGCCCTTGGCCTCGACGTCCTCTCCGGTGAGCGCGTCGCCCTGCTCGAGCTTCGGCAGCCGCTTGGAGTCCTCGCGACCCTTCTTCGCACTCTCGTCGCCCTCGCCGGAGGTCTCGGCGACCTCCTCGTAGGCGGAGAGGAAGCCGGGGAAGGTGATCACCGTGCCGGAGGCGCCGAAGGTCGCCCGGCGCCCGTCGGTCGCCTCGCCGGTCAGCCGCACGGAGGCGGTGAAGCCCTTCGCGTCGGCCATCTGCGAGGCGATCGTCCGCTTCCAGATCAGCTCGTAGAGGCGGAACTCCTCCTGGGAGAGCTCCCCGGCGACCTGACCCGGCGTGCGGAAGTGGTCGCCGGCCGGGCGGATGGCCTCGTGGGCCTCCTGGGCCGAGTCGTTCTTCGTCGCGTAGAAGCGGGGACTCTCCGGGATCGACTCGGGGCCGTAGAGCTCGGTCGCCTGCCCGCGGGCGGCGGTGATCGCCTCGTTGGACAGCGTCACCGAGTCGGTGCGCATGTAGGTGATGTAGCCGTTCTCGTAGAGCCGCTGGGCGACCTGCATGGTCACCCGCGAGGAGAAGCGCAGCCGGCGCGAGGCCTCCTGCTGCAGCGTCGAGGTGGTGAACGCCGGCGACGGGCGGCGGCTGTAGGGCTTCTCCTCCAGCGAGTCGACGGCGAAGCGCGCCCGGGTCAGTCCGGCCGCCAGCGACTCGGCGGACTCGCGGTCCAGGACGGTGACCTCGGAGGCCTTCCGGGTGGACTTCAGCTGTCCGCGGTCGTCGAAGTCGGAGCCGGAGGCGATCCGCGCGCCGTCGACGGCGGTGAGCTTGGCGGTGAAGGACTCGGCGGCGTCGGTGGTGAAGGTGCCCGAGAGGTCCCAGTAGGAGGCCGGCACGAAGGCCATGCGCTCCCGCTCGCGCTCGACGACCAGGCGGGTGGCCACCGACTGCACACGACCGGCCGAGAGGCCCCGACCGATCTTGCGCCAGAGCACCGGGGAGAGCTCGTAGCCGTAGAGCCGGTCGAGGATGCGGCGGGTCTCCTGCGCGTCGACCAGGTCCTGGTCGATCTGCCGGACGTTGTCCAGCGCGCGGGTGATGCCCTCGCGGGTGATCTCGGTGAAGGTCATCCGGTAGACCGGCACCTTCGGCTCGAGCACCTCCAGCAGGTGCCAGGCGATGGCCTCGCCCTCGCGGTCGGCGTCAGTGGCGAGATAGAGCTCGCTCGCCTCCTTGAGCGCGCGCTTGAGCTCGGTGACCTTCTTCTTCTTGGAGTCCGAGACCACGTAGTAGGGCTCGAAGCCCTCCTCCGGGTTGACCGCGAACTTGCCGAAGGGGCCCTTCTTCATCTCGGCGGGCAGATCGGAGGGCTGGGGGAGGTCACGGATGTGCCCGGCCGAGGCGTCGACCATGAAGTCGTCGCCCAGGTACTTCGCGATCGATCTGCTCTTCGCCGGCGACTCGACGATCACGAGTTTCTTGCCTGCGGAAGCCTTGGCGGGCACTGCTCTCCTCGACGTCGGGTGCGGTCGGTCCCGGGGCCGGAACAGGGCGGAGAGACGGTGCGACGTCCCCCGCGACAGGCCCGTTGCCGGAGCCGGGTGCTCAATATATCAGCCGGCCGCGGCGACGACGCGCGGGCGGCGGTCTCCCCGCCTCAGGCCGCCCGATCGTCCGTGGAGGAGGAGCCTCCGGACTCCTCGCTCAGGCCGTGGTCCTCCAGCGCGGAGACGAAGTAGTGCAGGCGGCGGTCCCCGTCGTCGCCGGAGCCGCCCCGCTCGGAGGTGGTCTCGTACTCCTCCATCAGCTCGTGCAGCCGGCGCATGAACTCCTCGGCCTTCTCCGGAGCCAGCGAGAGCACCCCGGAGGAGAAGATGGGGTAGAGCGTCGGCGGGCGCTCGACGTGCTGCTCGCGACGGTTGATCTCCTCGGAGATGCGCTTCTGCAGCGACTGGATCTGCACATTGGCGTAGGCGTGCTTGGCATGCGCCGAGGAGCCGAAGCCGGAGAGCCGCAGCATCATCGCGGCCGCCTGCCAGTAGCGGCTGCGGCCGTCGCCGTCGTGCTCCGCCCGCCGGATGAAGCCGTACTTCTCCAGCGCACGGAGGTGGTAGCTCATCGACGACGGCGAGACTCGGCAGACGGCGGCCAGCTCCGTCGCGTTGTAGATCCGGTGGGTGCCGAAGAGCTCGTCGAGCGCGGCCAGCCGCGCCTCGTGGGCGAGCGCCCGGATCGCCTGGACGTCGTCGATGACGACCTCCCGGGGCAGCTCGCCGATCGGCCGGCCCGCCGGCTCGTCGACGTCCGGGCGCTCCTCGGCGGGGTCGGCCGGGGTCTCCGGGGCCTCATCTGCAGCGGCTCGAGGTGACATGCCCGGCAGTCTAGACGAGCCGGATGACGCCGACATCACACTCGCGCCCGCGTCTCAGTCTCCGATCCGGTCGGCATGGGCCGTCCTTCACTCCGCCGGCACCAGGAATCCGTCGACGACGAGCTCGAGGACCTCCTCGCGCAGCGAGTCCGTCAGCGCCTCGACGTCGACGACGCCGTCGTCGAGCAGCGCGCCGACGGCGGTGATCAGCTGGTCGGCGGCGAACTCGCCGTCGGCCGCGCCCAGCACCCCGGCCGCGCCGGAGGAGACCGGCCGCACCCGCCGCAGCCCTGCGCCCTGGCGGGCGAGGATGATCTCGGGATCGCTCGCGCCGAAGCGCTGGTGGCGCTCGTCGGTGACGTCGGAGGCGGCGACCAGGCGCTCGCCCAGCACGGCCTCGGGCTCACGGCGGGCCCTGTCGGCCCGCTCGGTCGTGGCCCCGATCGTCGGGCCCAGCGGCTGCTCGACCGGATGGGTGAGCTCCTCGAAGCGGCGCCAGGGCTCGCCGGCCTCGTCGGCGGGGCGGCGGCGCAGCCAGATCATCCCGAAGCCGACCTCGGCGACGCCGCGGAGCCGGAAGTCGCGGAGGTAGGCGGCGTAGCGGCGCCGGAAGTCGACGACGTCGCGCTCCTCCGCGGCGTCCCGCAGCCACGTCTCGGCATAGCCGGGGCCGTCCTGGCGGTCGCGCTGGAGGAACCAGGCGTCCACCGGGGCCGCGGAGCGACCGGCGGAACGTTCGGCGGCGTCGAGGGCGGCGAGCCAGCGCCGCGGCCGGGTCGACCAGTCGGGCCCGGCGGGCACGTCCTCGCCCGCGACAGCGTCCTCGGCGGCGTCCTCGCCGAGGCCGTCCTCCTCTCCCGCCGCCGGGATCTCCCAATTGCCGAGCAGCTGGGCGGTGCCGCCGTCGGCCAGGGCATCGGGCAGCGTGGAGACCAGCTCGGCCATCAGCTCGTCGCCGACGCGGCCGCCGTCGCGGTAGGTGTAGCGCTCTTCGCCGCCGTCGCCGGTGTCCCCGGTCTCCGCCGCGGCGGCCTCCTCCGCAGTCCGCGGCGTGATCACGAAGGGCGGGTTGGAGACGATCAGGTCGAAGCGGCGTCCCGCGACCGGCTCCAGCAGACTGCCGGGGAGCAGCTCCACCCGGTCCTGCAGCCGCCGCGGGTCCAGGCCGAGCGCCTCGGCGTTGAGGATCAGGTTGAAGCGGGCGAAGGCCAGCGCCCGCTCGCTGAGGTCGGTGCCGACGACGTGCTCGGCGTGGTCGAGCAGGTGGAAGAGCTGGATGCCGCAGCCGGTGCCCAGATCAAGCGCCGTCGCCACCCTGCGCCGATGCGTGGTCGAGGCCAGCGTCAGGCTCGCCTGCCCGATGCCCAGCACATGCTCGGGCGGCAGGGCTCCGTCGACCTGGTGGGCGCCGAGGTCGCTGGTCACCCAGAGGTCCGCCGCCGAGGCGCCCTCCCGGGCGGCGCCCACCTGATAGGGGCGCAGGTCGACGGCGGGCAGGACCGGCCCGCCGTCGTCGGGCCGGCCGGAGCCGGCGCCGGCGAGCAGCACCAGGCCGAGCCGCCGGAGCCCGTCCAGTCCGGTCCGCGGGAAGGCCGCGGCCAGCTGGCCGGCGGAGACCTCGAGGTCGAGCAGCCAGAGCGCGGACATCACGGCCGAGGCCGGCGGGTGCTCATCCTGCAGCAGCTGCTGCACGCGCAGCTGGCCGGGCACGATCTGGTCGCGGTCCAGCGCGGCGACGGCCTCCTCGCCGAGCACCGCCGACAGCGCGTCGTTGGTGAACTCGGCGGCGGCCAGGTCGGCGCGCAGCGCCTCCACCAGCGCGACGTCGTCGCTCGTCGGGGCCGCCACGGCGGCGGCCTGCTCCCGGGTCAGTCGGCTCATCGGCGGCGCTCCTTCTCCAGCACTCCGGTGTTCGGGTCGTCGGGGTCCGCGGCCACACGCTCGGCGCAGGCCGGACAGCGCGTCGTCGCCGGCACCTCGACGTGGTCGTCGCAGTAGAGCCGCAGCGTCGAGCAGCCGCGGTCCAGGCAGTTCAGGTATCGGCTGGTCGGCGCCGCGCAGAGACAGCACTCGCCCAGGGTGACCGCATCCTCGGAGAAGCGCATGCTCATCCGCCCGTCGAAGACGTGCAGCTCGCCCTGCCAGTAGCCGGCGTCGCCGTAGGTCTCGCCGTAGCGGACGATGCCGCCGTCGATCTGATAGACCTCGGAGAACCCGCGCCGTCGCATCAGCGCCGAGAGCACCTCGCAGCGGATCCCGCCGGTGCAGTAGGTGACCACCGGCTGATCCTTCAGATGGTCGTATCTGCCGGAGTCCAGCTCGGCGAGGAAGTCGCGGGTGGTCTCGGTGTCGGGGACGACGGCGCCGGCGAACCGGCCGATCTGCGCCTCCATGGCGTTGCGGCCGTCGAAGAAGGTCACCTCGGTCCCCTCCGCGCGCCTGGCCTCGACCAGCTCATGGACCTGCTCCGGGGTCAGGTGCTCGCCGCCGCCGACGACGCCCTGCTCGTCGACCTCGAGCTCCTCGGCGGCGCCGAAGGCCACCAGCTCGTCGCGCACCTTCACCGACAGCCGCGGGAAGTCCTCGGCCCCGCCC
>NZ_AFRW01000052.1 GCF_000220985.1 Nesterenkonia sp. F | reverse complement strand
CTGGACGCGATGCGCTCAGCCCGCCGGGGCCTCGAGCACAGCCGCCCCCAGCGCAGTCTGCACCACGCTGCCGGCCGCGGCGTCGGCGTCGGCCAGAGTGCGCGCCCCGGCCTGCGGATCGCCGCCGGCCTCGGCCGCGATGGCCGTGCCCCATTGCACCGAGCTCAGCTGCAGGCCCAGCACGTAGATGGACGGGGACGCCGCGCCGGAGGCGTCGACGAGCCGGTGCGGCGCCTCGGTGACGGCGAATCCCTTCCCCGCCCGCGGCGCCCCGGCGACGTCGACGACCTCCTGGGCGCGCGCCAGCCCCGTGGCCAGCAGCGAGCTCACCAGCGGCGAGGCCGAGAGCCGGACGCGGTTGGCCGGCATCATCGCCTCGACCAGCCATCGCGCCGTCGCCGGGTCGGCCTCCACCCACGGGGACTCGGCGGTGAAGCACCCGGCATCGCGGTCGACGTCGAACAGCGGGTCTGGGCCGAGGATGTCGACGACGCCGGCGCGCATCAGGGCGGCCAGCTCCTCGATGCGCTGCATCGGCGGTCCGCTGGCCAGGCCTTCGATCAGCGGCTCGAACCATCCCTCGACGTCCTCGATGCGCGAGGCCTCGGCGACCCGCCCCTCGCTGATCAGCGCCTTCAGTCGCATGCGCCCGGCATGCATCGCTCCGATCGCCATCTTCACCGGGCTGGCTGCCCCGGCGGCCGAGCTGGCGGCGTCGTCCTCCAGATAGGCGAGCATATGCTCGCGGTGCTGGGCGGCCGAGGCGAAGGTGACGCCGTCGAAGGGCCGCCCCAGGGATCTGACGTCCAGCCAGATCGCGTCCGGGGCGTGGGAGTGCAGCAGCGCCTGGCCGCGGGAGGCCAGCACCTGTTCGCCGAGATCCTCCCGACGCAGCAGCGCGTCGAAGGCTTCCAGGAAGCCCGCGGGGTCGTCGAAGAGCTCGCCGGCGACCTCGACCAGCGTGCGGTAGTAGGTGGCCAGCACGTCGCGGATGATCAGCGGCCACAGGTGGGCGGCGAAGTCGAGCCTGCCGTGGCGGCGCTCGGCCTCCTCGATCGCGGCGTCGGTGAGGTGCACCAGCCGGATTCCCGCGGGCACGAAGCCCGGGGCGCCGGTCTTCGCCCGGTAGGGCGCGCCGCGCCGGGAGCCGGCGAGCAGATGCGGCTCGCGCCCGGAGGCCGCATACTCACAGCGCCGCCCGGCCTCGGCCTGCGGGTTCCAGCGGAAGCGCCCGCCGCGGCCCACGGTGGCGCGGATCATCAGATCGAAGAAGTTCAGGCCCATCCCGCGGATCAGCACGGTCTCGCCGAGGGGAAGGACTCGACGTCGACGTCGTGGGGACGGCCGGGGCGACGTGCCGCAGCCCCAGCTCCTCGGCGGCGGAGGCGGTGCGGGCTCCGGCGTCGTTGAGTCGGGCCGGGACGTGCCCGACGGCCAGCACCACGGAGTCTGCACGCCGGACCGTGCCGTCGTCGAGGGTCAGCAGGCTCGCGGACGCGGCGTCGTCGGCGTCCTCCCGTTCCAGCGCGATCGCGGAGGCATGGATCGACTCGACCGCCACGCCCGGCCGGTCCTGCAGCGTCTGGACGGCCTGCCGGTGCATCTCGGCCAGGTAGCGGCCGTAGTCGGCGCGGCGCGGGAAGTCGGTGTCCGGGGCGTCCTCGTCGACCAGTCCGCGACGGCGCCGCCATTGGGAGAAGCTCAGTGAGATCGACGACGGCGCCAGCTGCTCGCCGGTCCGTCCCACCGGCGCGACGGTGGGATAGCTGGCCGGAGTGTTCATCAGGTGCAGCGGAGACTGCTCAGGGTCCCAGACCCGCCCGGGCCCGTGGACGGCGGAGTCGATGACCAGCACCCGCAGCCAGGGCGCCTGGGACCGACCGCCGGCGGGCAGCTCCTCGAGATGAGCCAGCAGCCGCTCCAGGAAAGAGGTCCCCCGCGGCCCGGCGCCGACGACGGCGACGACGTGCTCGCTCGGACCCGCGTGGCCCTCGGGGCGGACCACCGGCTCCGGGACGGCAGGCTGCTCGGCGACCTCGTGCTCTGGCATGCGGGCGGGGACCTCCGGGGACGACGAACGGACGCGGCGGGAGACGGGGGCGGCGGAGTCGATGACCGGCGTCGGCCGTGCCGGCCGTGCCGGTCGTGCCGGTCGTGCCGGCCTCCCGGATCGTGCCGCCGCTCCCACCAGAGTACTGAAATCGGCCTGCTTTGAACTCGACGCCCCGGAGGCGCTAATCTTATCGGGCGCATGGAGGGGCCCGCCCTGTCCATGCACAGGAGGTGTGCCGGAGCGGCCGAACGGACTTCACTGCTAATGAAGGGTCCGGTTAACCCCGGACCGGGGGTTCGAATCCCCCCACCTCCGCAACGCAGAGGCCCGGCATCCCGCCGATCGAGCGGGGCCGGGCCTCTTCTGTGTCCCCGCCTGCTGGACCCGTCCGCGCGCCCCGCATAGGCTCGATGACCATGGGCATCACAGTCGTCGCCGTCGGCAGGAAGCACGAGTCGTGGGCGGTCGAGGGCATCGAGCGCTGGACCAAGCGGCTGCGCAAGCCCTATGACCTGAGCTGGACGTTGCTGCCCCATTCCTCCCGCGACGGCGACGCCGCCCGCGCCGAGGAGTCCGCCCGGCTGCTCGACGCGGTGAAGCCGGCCGACCATGTGATCCTGCTCGACGAGCGCGGGAAGAACCTCAGCTCCCCGCAGCTGGCCGACCACCTGCAGTCCCGCTTCGACACCGGGCATTCGATCGCGCTGCTCGTCGGCGGCGCCTACGGGGTCTCCGAGGAGGTCCACACGCGGGCGAACATGGTCTGGTCGCTGTCCCAGCTCGTCTTCCCGCACCAGCTGGTCCGGCTGATCCTCGCCGAGCAGGTCTACCGCGCCCAGGAGATCTCCGCCGGAAGGCCCTACCACCATGTGTGAGCACAGAGTCCGAGCATCATGACTGACCCGCAGAATCCCCCCATGCCGCCGGTCCACGGCTCCCCTGCGCCGGGCACTCCCCCGGTGGTCGGCGTCCTGGGCGCCGGCCGCGCCGGCACCGCCTTCGCGCGCGTGCTGCTCAAGGCGGGCTACGGCGTCGACATCGCCAACACCCGCCCGCCGAAGGCGCTGCGCCATCATCTGACGATCCACGCCCCGGGAGCTCGGGCCGTCGACCCAGCCGACGTCGCCGCCCGCACCCGCGAGCAGGACGGCGGCGTGGTGGTCCTGGCAGTGCCGCAGGAGGAGCTCGACGAGGTCGATCCGGCCTGGGTCGCCGGCACGGTGCTGGTGGATGCGACGAACACCTGGCAGGACGAGATCCTGCCGACCTGGCTGGAGGGCGCGGTGATCCGGGGCGAGCCGACGTCGTCGGCGGTCGCCGAGCACTTCGACCGAGCCCGCACGGTGAAGGCGCTGAACCACATCTCGCACTCCGAGTTCGACGACGCCGCGCAGCTGGATCTGCCAGTCACCCAGCGCCGCGCGCTGGGAGTCGCCGGCGACGACGATGCCGCCCGAGGTCGAGTGATGGCGCTGCTGGAGGCGATGGGATTCGACCCGGTCTCGCTGGGTCCGCTGGCCGCCGGCGTCGTGCTCCAGCCCGACGGCCCGCTGTTCAATCAGCCGCTGCGCCGCGGGGATCTGCTGCCGCACGCGCGGTGAGCCGGCCCGTCCCCGGCGATGACTCCGTGGAACGGGTGGGAATACGTCGGCTTTCCCACACCTTCCGCCGAGTCATCAACGGTGATGCGGCGCCAGCGCCTCCTCGGCGACGGCGAGCGCCCCGGCAGCCGCGCCGCGCATCCCGGGAGCCTCCACCGCATGGACCACGATCCGCACCCGATCCGGGTACCAGGTCAGCTGGACGACGGCGCGTGCTCCGCGCGGCGGCCGCGTCGTGACCAGCCCGAGGAGCAGCTCCGCGGCGACCTGGGGCAGCACACCCCGGCGCCGCGGGTCGAGCACCTCGTCCAGCGCGGCGGCGACGGCGGCCTCGCTCTCCGCCGTGCGCTCCACCGGCAGCACCCGAGCGACGCCGACGACGACGCCGAGCCGGGCACGCAGCCGCGCCAGGCGCCCGTCGATCTCGCCGAACCCCGCGACCAGCAGCCGACGCACCTCCGTCGCGGGCAGCACCGGCGAGGGGAGGTCGCGATCCGCACGTGGACTCATGCCTCGATCCTCACCCGCCTCCCGCCGCAGAGCAACCACGGCAGCACCGCCGCCCCTGTCGCCCCCAGCGGATGACTCCGTGGAAGGCGTGGGAATGTCGCCGCTTTCCCACGCCTTCCACGGAGTCATCGCCCACACCCCGCACCACTAGAGTGGACCCATGGATCCGCTGGCGCCCTTCACCGCACCCACCCGCGAGTGGTTCCAGGCCTCGTTCGGCGCACCGACCGCCGCCCAGGCCGGCGCCTGGGAGTCGATCACCGCCGGCCGCAGCGCCCTGGTGGTCGCCCCCACCGGATCCGGCAAGACGCTCTCGGCCTTCCTCTCGGCCCTGGACCAGCTCGTCGCCGCCCCGCAGCCGGGCACCACCGTCCTGTACATCTCGCCGCTGAAGGCCCTCGGCGTGGACATCGAGCGGAACCTGCGCAGCCCGCTGGTCGGCATCGGGCACACCGCCCGCCGGCTCGGCCGGGAGCCGGCCGACATCACCGTCGGCGTGCGCACCGGCGACTCCACGCCCAAGGAGCGTCGCGATCTGGTGCGGAACCCGCCGAACATCCTCATCACCACGCCCGAGTCGCTGTATCTGATGCTGACCTCGCAGGCGCGCGGCACGCTGACGAACGTCGGCACCGTCATCGTCGACGAAGTCCACGCGATGGCCGGCACCAAGCGCGGCGCCCATCTGGCGCTCTCGCTGGAGCGGCTGGACGCGCTGCTGGACGCCCCCGCCCAGCGCATCGGGCTCTCGGCCACCGTCGAGCCGAAGGACGAGGTCGCCCGCTTCCTCGGCGGCGGACGACCGGTCGACGTCGTCGCCCCTCAGGCCGAGAAGCAGTGGGACATCACCGTCTCCGTGCCGGTGGAGGACCTCGCCGCCCCGCAGTCGGAGGCCGACGACGGCGCCGACCAGCCGCTGACCCCCTCGATCTGGCCGCATGTCGAGCACCGCGTGGTGGAGCTGGTCTCCTCCCGTCGCTCGACCATCGTCTTCGTCAACTCGCGACGGCTGGCCGAGAAGCTCACCGGTCGGCTCAACGAGATCCACGCCGAGAAGCAGGGCCGGCCCGCGCCCGAGGAGACGGTGAACCCCGACGACGGCGGGGCCGCGAGCCGCGCCGAAGCCGCCGGCGCCGACGACGACGGCTCGCCCGCCGCCCCCGAACTGCTCGCCCGCGCCCACCACGGCTCGGTCTCCAAGGAGCAGCGCCAGGTCATCGAGGAGGACCTGAAGGCCGGGCGGCTGCGCTGCGTGGTCGCGACCTCCTCGTTGGAGCTCGGCATCGACATGGGCGCGGTCGACCTCGTCGTCCAGGTCGAGGCCCCGCATGCGGTCTCGGCGGGCCTGCAGCGTCTCGGCCGCGCCGGCCACCACGTCGGCGAGGTCTCGATCGGCTGGTTCTTCCCCAAGCATCGCGGCGACCTGGTCTCCACCGCCGTCGTCGTCGAACGCATGCTCTCCGGGCAGATCGAGGCGCTGCACGTGCCGCGCAGCCCGCTGGACATCCTCGCCCAGCAGACGGTGGCCGCCTGCGCGCTGGCGGACCTCGACGTCGAGGAGTGGTTCGAGACCGTCCGGCGCAGCGCACCCTTCTCCTCGCTCCCCCGCTCGGCCTATGAGGCCACACTGGACCTGCTGGCCGGCAAGTACCCCTCCGACCGCTTCGCCGACCTGCGCCCACGGATCGTCTGGGACCGCGACGCCGGCACGCTGACCGGCCGGCCCGGCGCCCAGCGGCTGGCGGTCACCTCCGGCGGCACCATCCCCGACCGCGGGCTCTTCGGCGTCTACCTGGCCGGCGGCGAGGACGCCGGGTCGTCGCGGTCCGGCGGCCGCCGGGTCGGCGAGCTGGACGAGGAGATGGTCTACGAGTCGCGCATCGGCGACGTCTTCGCCCTGGGCGCGACCAGCTGGCGGATCGAGGAGATCACCTTCGACCGCGTGCTGGTCACTCCGGCCTTCGGCCAGCCGGCCACTCTGCCGTTCTGGCGCGGCGACGGCATCGGCCGGCCCGCCGAGCTGGGCCGCGCGCTGGGCGCCTTCCAGCGGGAGGTCCGCACCGGCGAGGAGGCCGCCGTCGAGCAGCGACTCACCGCCCTCGGGCTGGACGCCTGGGCCCGGGACAATCTCCGCCGCTACCTGGACGAGCAGCACGAGGCCGTCGGCACCCTGCCCAGCGACGTCGATCTGGTGGTCGAGCAGACCCGCGACGAGCTCGGCGACTGGCGGATCGTCCTGCACTCCCCCTACGGCCTGCAGGTCCACGCGCCCTGGGCCCTGGCGGTCGGCGAGCGTCTGCACGAGCGCTACGGGCTGGACGGCCAGGCCCTGGCCTCCGACGACGGCATCGTGCTGCGGGTGCCGATGATGGACGAGGAGCCGCCCGGCGCGGAGCTCTTCGCCTTCGAACCCGACGAGCTGGAGGAGATCGTCACCTCCCAGGTCAGCGCCTCGGCGCTCTTCGCCGGCCGGTTCCGCGAGGCCGCCGCCCGCGCCCTGCTGCTGCCGCGGCAGTCGCCGGGGCAGCGCACCCCGCTGTGGCAGCAGCGCCAGCGCGCCTCGCAGCTGCTGGAGGTCGCCTCCGGACACCCGGACTTCCCGATGATCATGGAGGCGATGCGCGAAGTCCTGCAGGACGTCTACGACATGCCCGCCCTGCGCGAGCTCACCGAGCAGCTCTCCGCCCGCCGGGTGCGGATGGTCGAGGCCACCACCGCCCAGCCCTCGCCCTTCGCCCAGTCCATCCTCTTCGGCTACATCGCCCAGTACCTCTATGAGGGCGACTCCCCGCTGGCCGAGCGTCGCGCCGCCGCCCTGCAGGTCGACCCCGAGCTGCTCGGCGAGCTGCTCGGCCAGGTGGAGCTGCGCGACCTGCTGGACCCGCAGATCATCGCCGAGGCCGAGGCCCACGCCCAGCGGACCGCGCCCTCGCGGCGGCTGCGCGGCGTCGAGGGGGTCGCCGACCTGCTGCGCCTGCTGGGACCGCTGTCCGCCGAGGAGCTCGCCGCACGGATGGTCGGCGAGGAGGGCAGGGACGACGGGAGCCCCGGGGAGGACAGCGACGCCGAAGGCTCTCCGGCCGCCCCGCCGCCGCTGGACGCCGAGACCGCCGCCGGCCATGCCGAGCAGCTCGTCGCCGCCCAGCGGGCCTTCTGCGTGCGCTGGGCCGGCGAGCAGCGCTACGCCGCGATCGAGGACGCCGCGAAGCTGCGCGACGGCGTCGGCGCTCCGCTGCCGCCGGGCATCCCGCAGCCGTTCCTCGAGCCCGTCGAGGATCCCCTGGGCGACGTCGTCTCCCGGCACGCACGCACCCATGGACCGTTCACCGCCACCGAGGCCGCCGCGGTGCTGGGACTGGGCGTCGGCGTGGTCGAGGAGGTGCTCCATCGGCTGGCCGATCAGCGCCGGGTGGTCCAGGGGCGCTTCCGCCCCGCCGGCGACGGCGCGGCGGGCGAGGGGACCACCAGCTCGGGCGCGGCCGAATGGTGCGAGGTCGAGATGCTGCGGCGGATCCGGCGCCGCTCGCTGGCCGCGCTGCGCGCCGAGGTCGAACCGGTGCCCACCGCCGCCTACGCGGAGTTCCTCGCCCGCTGGCAGCACGCCGCGCCGCGGACCCGCGTCGACGGGGAGGCGGGCCTGCTGGAGACGATCTCCCAGCTCGCCGGCGCCGCGGCGCCGGCCAGCGCCTGGGAGTCGCATCTGCTGCCGGTCCGGGTGGCTGACTACCGGCCGCAGATGCTCGACGAGCTCCTCGCCTCCGGCGCGGTGGTCGCCGTCGGCCGCGGCACGCTGTCCGGCCACGACGGCTGGCTGAGTCTGCTGCCCCGCGAGGACCTCGACGCCGGGCTGCTCGGCCCCGGTCCCGCGGAGGACCGGGGCCAGGGTGAGGACGCGGACGCCGCCCGCGCCGCGGTGCGCCGGGTGCTCTCCCGCGGCGGGGCGTGGTTCGCCGCGGCGATCGT
>NZ_AFRW01000053.1 GCF_000220985.1 Nesterenkonia sp. F | reverse complement strand
CTCGTCGGCCCCTTCGACCCGCTGCTGCGCGACCGCGGCCGGGCCCGGCGCATCTTCGACTTCGAGTACCGCTTCGAGGCCTATGTGCCGCCGGCTGAGCGGCTCTACGGCCACTATGTGATGGCGGTGCTCTCCGGCGACCGGCTCATCGGCCGGGTGGACGTCCGCCGAGCGGGCGAGACGCTGCGCATCGAGCAGATCTTCACCGAGCGCGGGGTGCCGCGGCGGGTGCTGCGCCCACGGGCGCGCGGCGCCGGGCGCACGCTGGCCCGGCAGCTCGGCGTCGAGCTGGTGATGCCCGAGGGGTGAGCGGCGGCACCGCCGGAGCGGCGTGGCAGGCTGGGGATCAGACGAAACCTGCCGCCACCATGCCGATGACGGCCACCAGCACCACGACGTGGACCACCGCCCCGACGACGCCGCGGCGGCCGGTGCTCGGAGCCAGCAGCGGCAGCTGTGACCAGCGGCTCGCCGCCAGGCCGAGCAGTCCGGCGAAGACGGCGACGGTGCCGATCCACGCGACGACGACCGGCGGGGTCACCGGCATCAGCGCGCGGGCGACGAGCAGCAGGCAGAGCGCCTCGCCGGCGGCCAGCAGCACACGCCTCCGGTCCGCGGCGGCGACGGCGGCCCGGGCCAGCCCCGCCAGCGTGAGCACGGCGAGGGCGCCGAGGACGATCAGCGTGACGGTCACGAGGCCTGCTCCTCTCCGGCCTCGTGCAGCAGCGCCTGGCCGACGGCGTCGAGATCCGCCGTCGTCGCCCCGGAGAGGAAGACGGCGGTGCCGCGCTCGCGGTCCAGGCCGAACCAGGTGCGGAAGCCGCCCGTCCCGCCGTCGTGCCAGGTGATCGTCCGTCCGTCGTCCTTCGAGACCAGCCAGCCCGCGCCGATCCGGTCATCGTCGGTGAACTCCTCCGTCGGCTCCAGCGCCGCCATGCCCGGCGCCGTGCCGTCGAGCAGCGCGCGGGCCAGCTGCGCCATCGTCGCCGCATCGGCGCGGATGCCGCCGGCCGCGGCGTAGCCGACGTCGGCCCAGGACTGCTGGGGCCGGCCGTTCGCGTCGACGCCCGGCACGGCGCGCTCTCCGAGATCCTCCGGTCCGTCCGGGATGCGGAGGGTCTCCAGGTCCAGCGGTTCGGCCAGCCGGTCCCGGACCAGCGCGGGGTAGTCGGTGCCGGCCGCGGCCGCCAGGGCGTGACCCAGCGCGGCGAAGCCGAGGTTCGAGTACTGCGGTCGGTCGGCGTCGAGGTCGGCGTCGCGGACGTCGTCGACGACGTCCTGGACCGTGGCGTCGTAGGGGCTGGTCGCGAGCAGCTGCGAGGCGAGCATCCGCGCCATGGCGCTCACTCCCATGTTCAGCCGCGGCAGGCCGGAGCGGTGCTGGGCGAGCTGCTCCAGGGTGACGTCGGCGGCCGGGGCGTCGCCCAGGTCCAGCAGCGTGCCCAGCCGCTGGTCGGGGGAGATCTCGTCGTCGGCGACCATGTCCTCGTAGAGCATCCCGGTCAGCGCCTTGGAGACCGAGCCGATCTCCACGGTGCCGTGCAGCGGGGCGTCGACCGTCGCGGTGCGGGTGCCCTGCGAGGTGACCTCGGCGACCGAGAGCGCGTGGACCGGCGCGCCGTCGAGCTCCTCGACGGCGGCCGCGGCCAGCGACCGGTCGCCGTGGACGGGAGAGTCCCGATCGATCGCGCCTGCCCCGGGCGCCAGCAGCGTCGCGACGACGGCGCCGAGGACCGCGCAGGCCAGGGCGACGGTCATGGTGGCCGTCCGCCGTCGTGACGGCCGGCGGCTCATGCCGAGGCTCCCAGGATCACCAGCAGAGGAACCACGCGCTCGCCGGGGACGGCCACGTGGCCGCGCTCGCCGGGGCGCAGCCAGCCGGCGGCGGTCAGCGCGCGGGTGTGGTGGTAGAGCTGGCCCGTGGAGCCGAGGCCGAGACGCTCGGCGAGGTCGGTCAGCCGCGTGGTGCCGTCGAGGACCTCCAGCAGCAGCGACAGACGGATCGGGTGGCTCAGCGCGGCCAGCCGGTCGGCGGCGTGCTGCGGGTCATCGGGGGAGCGCAGCTCGTCGGCCGGGCGGGCCATCTGCCACTCCCAGGTGCCGCCGTCGGCGGGCACGACGCCGGCCCAGAGCACCGCGCCGCGGTCGGGGTCGGCGCGATGGCGCAGGCCCTCGAGGGCCCAGAAGGTGTCGTCGCGGGGTCCCGCCTCTGCGGCGGGTTCCGGGGGTGGCTCTGCGGCGGCCGCTCCGGCGTCGTCGGGCGCCGCGGATCCTGTGCCCCGGGCGTCCTCCAGGGCCTGCACGCGCTGTTCGAGGGCGCGCAGGCGGTCCTCATCGCTCATATTCCGATATTACGGAATATCGGAACTATTGAGTCAAGGGCGAAGTGGCCAGGGCGATGAATCGCGGAAGACGGTCATCCGGTGAGGGGCAGATAGGTGCATCGTCCGGCATCGAGTGGCGGCTCCCAGCGGGACCTCGCCCCACGACACGGCGTGTCGACGGGTGGATGCCGCTGGGAGCCGCCACTCGACGTGAGCTGTGCCGGAGGAGCGCGTCCCCGAGTGCCCTGACGTCCGTGAATGAGCCCCGGGGCGACCGCCCGACCACGGCCCGAGAAGTCTCTCCGTGCCGACGCGCGGCACGAGTCAGATCAGAGCTCCAGCGTGAAGAGCTCCACTGTCGTGCCGTAGTAGCGGTCGGTGGTCCCGCGATGGGCCATGCCGATCCGCTCGGCCACCCGGTGCGAAGCTCGGTTCTCCGGGTGGGCGACGGCGACCAGCGTCTCCAGGCCGACGGTGCGGGCGTGCTCGACGAGCGCCTCGGCCGCCTCGGCGGCGTAGCCGCGGCCCTGGGCGTCGGGATGCAGATGCCAGCCGATCTCGATCTCCGGCTGCGGCTCCGGATCCACGTCGGCGGAGACGGGGATGGGCTTGAGCAGCATGATCCCGCGGGGCTCGCCGTCGACGGCGCAGCTCGCCAGCCAGACGCCGGTCGTCGCGCCGGCGAAGGAGCGGTACCGCTCGATGCGGGCCAGCGCCTGCTCCCGCGTCCTCTCGGTGCGTCCGTCTCCGATGAAGCGCGCGACCTCCGGGCGGGCGTACAGGTTGGCGATGAAGTCGACGTCCTCGGCCGTCGGCGCGCGCAGCCGCAGCCGGTCGGTCTCCAGGGCGGGCAGCTGATCGGGATCCATGCCCCGAGGATAGCCGCGAGGACTCCCGGGGCGGGAAGCCCGCAGCCCACGCGGCCCGCTGCCGTCGTCGCAGGCGTTCTGTGTACGCTGGCACCGAGCAATCCACGTTCATGCCAAGGAGGCCCCTGTGTCGCTGACCCGCGATGTGACCATCGAGATCCCCGCCGGTTCCCGGGTGAAGTACGAGATCGACCACGAGACCCACCGGCTGCGGCTGGACCGGGTGCTCTACACCCCGATGCAGTACCCCACCCACTACGGCTACTTCGACGAGACCCTCGGCGAGGACGGCGACCCGCTGGACGCGCTGGTCTACCTGCCGGGCGTGGACCTGATCCCCGGCGTCGTGGTCGAGGCCCGCCCGATCGCGGTGCTGAACATGACCGACGACGGCGGCGGCGACGCCAAGCTGGTCTGCGTGCCGGACGACAAGCGCTTCGACGCCTTCCAGGAGCTCGAGGACCTCGACGAGTGGGTCCGCAGCGAGATCGAGCACTTCTTCACCCGCTACAAGGACCTCGAGCCCGGCAAGTGGGTGACGATCGAGGGCTGGCAGGGCCGCGAGGAGGCCGAGGCCGAGCTGCAGCGGTCCATCGAGCGCTACAGCAAGTGAGCCTGCGGTGAGCTGACGGCCCCGGGCCGCATCGAGTGGCCGCCGGCGACGACGTCTCCTCGCCCGATCCCCGAGATCAGCGCAGGATCATCGTCACGGGCGGCCACTCGTCCGTCGGGCCCCGCCCACCCGGCTTCCAGCCGACTGTGATGGGATGGGTCCATGGAGCACACCGCCGCTGACGCCGACGCCGCCCCCGTGTTCTCGCCGGAGGAGGCCTCGGATCTGCTCATCAACTGGGACGTGGTCCGCCGATCCGCCGCGCTGGCCCCGGCCGGTCCCCGGCTCTCCGCGCGCGAGGTCGCCGAGGAGGTCTCCGCCCTGCGCGAGGCGGCGTCCGCCTCGGTGTCCCACGTCCACCGGCTCACCGGTCTCGCCGTCGCCGAAGGGCTCGGCGCACGGCCGGAGGAGACCCTCGTCGTCGACCGTGCGACCTGGGCGGCGGCCAACGCCCGCTCCTTCCGCACCATGCTCGGTCCGGCGATGCAGGCCGCGCTGGAGAGCCGCCCGGAGCTCGCCCGCGAGGGCAGCAGCGCCCAGGTATTCGGCTCGGCCATCACCGGCTCCGAGCTCGGCGGGGTGCTCGCCTTCCTCTCGGCCAACGTCCTCGGCCAGTTCGACCCCTTCGACACCAGCGCCCCGGCCGGCCGCGGCCACCTGATGCTGGTCGCCCCGACCATCGCCCAGGTCCGCCGCGAGCTCAACGTCGTGCCCGAGGACTTCCGGCTCTGGGTCTGCCTGCACGAGCAGACCCACCGGGTGCAGTTCGCCGCCGCCCCCTGGCTCGTCGACCACCTGATGGAGCAGATCACCGTGCTCTCGCGCAGCACGCTGGGCGGCGCCGGCGACCTCGGCGAGCGGCTGCGCGAGATGATCCGCCGGACGAAGGAGGCTGCGGGCACCAGCGGGGAGGCCGCCGACGCCGAGGAGGGGTCCACCACCGGCGCCGACGCCGCCGAGGCGCGTCCGCCGCGGAACCGGCTGATCGAGGCCGTCGCCTCCGAGGAGGGCCGGGAGGCCTTCTCCCGGGCCACGGCGACGATGAGCCTGCTGGAGGGCCACGCGAACCACATCATGGACGCCGTCGACTCCTCGATCGTGCCCAGCGTGAAGACCATCCGCCGTCGCTTCGAGCGCCGCGGCCGGAACCGCGGGATGCTCGACCGGGCGATCCGCCGGCTGCTGCAGCTGGACGTGAAGGCCCGCCAGTACCGCGACGGCCAGCGCTTCGTGGACCATGTGGTCGCCGCCGTCGGCATGGAGCAGTTCAACCGCGTCTGGGAATCTGCGGAGCACCTGCCCAGCGAGACCGAGCTGCACGATCCCGACCGCTGGATCGCCCGGATGGAGCTGCCGCGTGCCTAGCCTGCCGCAGCCGGTCTCCGCCGCCCGGCGGGCCGTCGGCGCGGTGCTCGACCCCGAGGGGCTGACCCTGGTGGGCTGCTCGGGCGGGCCGGACTCGCTGGCGCTGGCCGCCGCGGCGGCGCATCACCATCGGCGCAGGGACGCTCAGGTCGGCGCCGTCGTCGTCGACCACGGGCTGCATCCGGACAGCGCGCAGATCGCCGGGACATCCGCCGAGCAGCTGCGGGATCTGGAGCTGGACCCGGTGCTGGTCCGCACCGTCGGCGTGGACGACGCCGGCCGCGGTCCCGAAGCCGAGGCGCGCGCGGCCCGCTACGCCGCCTTCGCCGACGTCCTCGCCGAGACTGGGGCGAGTCGTCTGCTGCTCGGACACACCCGCGACGACCAGGCCGAACAGGTGCTGCTCGGGCTGGCCCGCGGCTCCGGGACCCGCGCGCTGGCCGGCATCCCCGCCGCTCGGGGGCCCTTCCGGCGTCCGCTGCTCGAGCTGGCCCGTGAGGACACCGAGACGATCTGCGCCCACGCCGGGCTGCAGCCGTGGCACGACCCGGCCAACGAGGATCCGCGGCACCTGCGCTCGCGGGTGCGCACCGAGATCCTGCCCTTCCTGGCCGAACGTCTCTCCGGCTCGATCCGCGAGTCGCTGGCGCGCACGGCGGCCATTGCG
Organism: Nesterenkonia sp. F; assembly: GCF_000220985.1. Classification (GTDB taxonomy): domain Bacteria; phylum Actinomycetota; class Actinomycetes; order Actinomycetales; family Micrococcaceae; genus Nesterenkonia. Next base: position 1,068 of record NZ_AFRW01000053.1, on the reverse strand, counting down.
GCCGAGGACGCCGCCCACCTGGAGGCCGAGGCGCGCGAGACCTTCGCCCGGCTGCTCGAGGACCCCGACGACGCCGGTCGGCTGCGGCTGGCCATGGAGGCCCTCGACGCCGAACCCCCGGCGATCCGGCGACGCGTGCTGGCCCTGGCCGTCGTCGCCGTCGGCGGGGCGAATCCGTCCTCGGAGCGGATCGCGGCGGTCGAGGGGCTGCTGGCCCGCAGCGGATCGGCCGGACCCGTGCAGCTGGAGGGCGGCGTCGTCGCCTGCCGCGGCACGCACGATTCGCACGAGTATGGAAAACTTGTGCTCGTCCCCCGGGACCCCGCTCCGGAGCCCTGAGGGTCGGCCCGCGGGCGGCCGGCACCCAGCCCGCATGAACCTACTGCCGCACCGGCGGAATCCCCGCCGTCTCCCAGACCGAGGAGCGCATCAGCACTCATGCATGCCCAGGATGTCACCGAAGATCTGACCGAGGTCCTCTACACCAAGGAGGAGATCGACGCGCGGCTGCAGGAGCTGGCAGCGCAGATCGATCGGGACTACGAAGGCCAGGACGTCCTGCTGGTCGGTGTGCTCAAGGGCGCGTGCATGGTCATGGCCGACCTGTCCCGCGCGCTCACCAGCCACGTGACCATGGACTGGATGGCCGTGTCCTCCTACGGCTCGGGCACCAAGTCCTCCGGCGTCGTCCGGATCCTGAAGGACCTCGATGCCGATCTGATGGGCCGCCACGTGCTCATCGCCGAGGACATCATCGACTCCGGCCTGACGCTGTCCTGGCTGAAGGCCAACCTGGAGTCCCGCGGCCCGGCCTCGGTGGAGATCTGTACCCTGCTGCGCAAGCCCGACGCGGTGAAGGTCGACATCGACGTGAAGTACATCGGCATGGACATCCCGAACAAATTCGTCGTCGGCTACGGGCTGGACTTCGCCGAGAAGTACCGCAACCTCGACTGCATCGGCATCCTCGCCCCGCACATCTACCAGTGAGCTGAGTCCGGCCGGGGCGAGCGGGCGTCCGACCCGGGTCCGAGGCAGCCCCTACGATCCGGCCGGATCGGCCCCCGA
>NZ_AFRW01000054.1 GCF_000220985.1 Nesterenkonia sp. F | reverse complement strand
TCACGCTCAGCACGGCTCGGCGCTGCACTACGACCGGCTGGTGCTGGCCACCGGCGCCGAGGCGATCATGCCGCATATGCAGGTGGAGATGCGCCGCAACGGCGCCATCGACGCCGAGCTGAGCATGCGCGCCCGCCGCGAGGCCGAGGCCAGCGGCGACCCGCGGGACCGGTACCCCGACGGCGTCATGGCGCTGCGCACGATGGAGGACGCGACGACCATCCGCGCCGCCGTGGAGGCCGGCGAGCCGGTGGTGGTGCTCGGCGGCGGGGTGCTCGGCGTCGAGGCCGCGCTCGCCGTGGCGGAGATCGGTGCGCCGGTGACGCTGGTCCACCGCGGCACCGCGCCGATGGGCCGGCAGATCGACGCCGACTCCGGCCAGCTGCTGCGCCGCGAGCTGGTCGGCGCCGGCGTCGACGTGCGCTCCTCCACCGACATCCACACTATAGTCTCCGACGACGGCCGGCTGACCGCTGTGCGCACCTCACGCGACGAGAAGCTGCCGGCGCGGCTGCTGGTCACCTGCTGCGGGGTGCTCCCGCGGCACGAGCTGGCCCTCGACGCCGGGCTGCCCACCAATGGGGCGTGCACGTCGACCGCGACTGCCGCAGCCTCGGCGACGAGCGGATCTACGCGATCGGCGACTGTGCGGCCCACGAGGGTCGCGACCCGTCCGGACTCATCGCACCGGGCTGGGAGCAGGCCGAGCTCGCCGCCGTCGCGCTGCGCCGCGACCTGGGGCTCGCCGTCGACGTCGAGCGCGACGCCGCCGGGCGCCCGATGGAACGGGACGGGGCGGCGGACCACGGCGCCGACGTCGACGCCTCGGCCGCGACGACCGAGGAGGAGCCGCGCCTGGAGGTCATCCTGATGAAGTCGAAGACGCTCTCGGTGGCCTGTGCGGGCACCACCCAGGTGGACCCCTGGGCGCCGGACGCCCCGACGGTCTCGACCTGGTCGGATCCGCAGGCCGGGCAGTACCTGCGCATCGTCACCGAGGGCGAGCGTCTGCTGGGATTCGTCTCGGTGGGCATGGCTCGCACAGCCGCCGAGCTGTCCATGCACGCCACCCGCGGCACTCTGCCCGTGGCCGACCGCACCGCACTGGTCGCCGCCCAGCATGCCACCGCCGAGCAGGAGCTGGGCCCCGACGACGTGCTCTGCCGCTGCTCCGGGGCGACGGCCGGGATGGTCGCCGAGGCCGCCGAGACCTGCTCCACAGTGGACGAGGTCGGCGCCGCCTGCCGCGCGGGCACCGGATGCGGGACCTGCCGCTCGTCGATCGAGAAGGTCCTGGCCGCCGCGCCGGCGGGGGTGTGAGGGCGCGACCGTCACCCCTCCTCGGCGATGAACTCCACCTCGTGCCAGCCGGTGGCGCCGTCCGGGACCGTGGCGCTGACCTCCTCGGTCTGAGTGACGCCGTCGCCGTCGGTGGCCCGGACCCGCAGGCGATGCTCGCCGGCGGCGACGTCGTCGAGCATCAGGGAGAACTGCCGCCAGGTGTCGATCCCGCCCGCGGCGGCGAGCTCCGCGCCCCGCCACGCGTCGTCGTCGAGCTGGATCTCCACCGCGGTGATGCCGCGATGCTGGGCCCAGGCGGTGCCGCCGACGGCGACCTGTCCGGCGGTGACCCGGGCACCCTCGCGCGGGACGTCGATGCGCGAGGCGGTCTTGATCGGCCCGCGCGCCGACCAGCCGCGGTCGGTCCAGTAGGCCGTGGCGTCGGCGAAGCGGGTGACCTCCAGCTCGACGACCCATTTGGTCGCCGAGACGTAGCCGTAGAGCCCCGGCACCACCAGCCGGGCCGGGAAGCCGTGCTCCGTCGGCAGCGGTTCGTCGTTCATCCCGACGGCCAGCAGCGCATCGCGCTCATCGGTCAGCGCGGCCAGCGGCGTGGAGGCGGAGAAGCCGTCCGGCGAGCGGGAGAGGACCATGTCAGCCTCGGGGCGCGGGCCCGCCTCGGCCAGCAGCGTCCGCACCGGCAGTCCCAGCCACTTCGCGTTGCCCACCAGGTCGCCGCCGATCTCGTTGGAGACGCAGGCCAGCGTCACCCAGGCCTCGACCAGGTCGCGCTCGAGCAGCTCGTCGAAGTCGAGGGTGACCTCGCGCTCGACGAGTCCGTGGATGCGCAGTTCCCAGCTCCGCGGGTCGACGTCGGGCGGGACCAGGGCGGTGTCGATGCGGTAGAAGGTGTCGTTCGGCGTCGTCCAGCTCGGCATGCCCGCGACGCCGGCACTCACCCCGGACGGGCGCGGGGCGCTGTGCGCCGGCCGCGGGAGCGTGATCGTCTCGCGCAGCCGCCGCCCGGCATGCAGGACCGAGGCGCCGATGCGGCCCGCGAGGAGACCGGCCGCGCCGAGCACCCCGGCGGTCGCGGCGAGCCCGAGCACGCTGCGGCGGCCCGGAACCGGCGAGGACGAGGATCCGGCCGACGACGGGGACGACGACGCACGCGGATGATCCCCCGCCGCGCGCAGGCCCCGGCGGACCAGGCCCTCCAGCACGAGCAGCCCGACGGCGAGTCCGCAGACGGTCGGCAGCACGACCGGCAGCCAGGCGAGTCCGACGATCCCGACCTCCGGCCGGGAGAGCACCGCGGCGGCGAGTCCCAGGCCGATGCCGAGCACGAGCAGCCGGGCGGCCACGCGACGGATGCGTGCGAGCAGCCCGATGCCGACGGCGAGCAGCGTGGCGACGACGCCCATGACCACGAACAGCGCGATCTTGTCGGCGGTGCCGAAGAGGGTGATCGCGGCGTCCTTCAACCAGGCGGGACTGGCGTCGATGACGACGGCGCCCGTCGCCAGCAGCGGCGATCCGTCGGGGATCAGCACGCCGGCCAGCAGCTCGGCCGTGCCGAGGGTGCTCAGCGCGGCGGCGCAGCCGATCAGCGCGGCCGCAGGACGGGTCAGGCCGGGCGTCGCCACGGCGTCGTCCCCCTCCTCGATCCGGCGACACAGCTCATGCTTGATCGTGCGCGCGGAAGGTCCGGCGGGTCAATGCAGCACGTCCTGCGCCCCGCCCTGCGCGACGACACCGCCGTCCCACCCCGTCCGCAGCCGCACCCGCTCGCGGACGCCCGGCCGCTCACGACCGGCGGGCGGGCTCCTGCGCCGCGAGATGCTCCCGCATCCAGCCGATGACGACGGCGGCGCCGAGGAGCGCGGCGGCCGCGGGGAAGAACGTCCAGCGGAGCACGGCGCTGATCATGCCGACCAGCTGGACTGTGCCCATGCTCCTCGTGCTCTGCACGCCGAGCACGGCCTCCTGGAGGAACGGAGTCGCCAGGCTGACGACGATCCCGATCACGAGGAGCACCGCCGCCCAGATGACGCAGCGCGCGACGGCCGGCTCCTTCACCAGTCTCCCGACTCAGCACGGCGACGCCGCGCACCGTCGTCGCCGCGCACCTGAGGAGCCGAGATCACCGAGTTGTCGCAGGATCCCCGTGAGACAGCACGGTCATGCTGCGACAACTCGGTGATCTCCGGAGCTCCACGGCAGAACCGCGCCGGATCAGACGGCGACGGCGATGCGGCCGGCCTCGTCGACGCGCACGGCGAAGACCTCCAGGCGCGGGCCCTCCTGGCTCAGGCACTCGCCGGTCTCCAGGCAGTAGACCTGCTTGTGGATGGGCGAGGCCAGCGTGGGGCGCCCCTGCTTCGTGCCGACGATGCCGCGGGCCATCACGTTGGCGCGGGCGACGTCGTCCCACTGCGAGACGGCGAAGACCCGGTCGCCGGGCACGCGGATCAGGGCGACCTGCACCCCCTCGACCAGGGCGGCCTCGCCGAAGAAGGGCTCGAGGTCCTCCAGCCGGCACACCACGTGCTCGGTGCCGGCCGGCGATGACCCTCCCGACGATGCATCGGCGGTCTCGTGCGCGGTGCGGACATCCAGTGCAGCTGTCATGCCGTTCAGGCTAGGCCCGCGCCGTTTCGCCCATCGTGCCGCGGTGTTTCCCGGCGATGAAACGCCCTTCATGCCGCCGCGCCCCTCACCAGAGGTCCTCGTCATCCTGGATTTACAGATGCGATACGACCGGGAAATCGCTCCCGCCTAGCGTGGACCGCACCCAGTGTCGGGGACGGCGTCGCCGCAGATCTGCGACGACTGCAGAACGCAGTCGCACGACGCCGATCGACCGCCGCGCCCACGAGGCGCGCGGCACCGACCGATCGCGAAGGGGAGTTTCGATGTCTGCACCCAGCACAGCGACCACCACCGAGGGCGCGCCGGCCGGCGACGCCCGCCGCGTCGTCGTCGTGGGCGGCGGCCCGGCCGCCCACCGGCTGACCGAGGCGCTGGTCGCCCGCCGGCTGCCGGGGACGACCATCACGGTCTTCGCCGAGGAGCCGGTCGCCCCCTACGACCGGGTCGCGCTGTCCAAGCGCTTCGAGACCGACGACGACCTGCTGCTCGGCGAGCCGAGCCTCTGGGAGCACCCGGCGGTGACCCTGCGCACCGGCGTCGCCGTCAGCGGGCTCGACCCGGACGCACGCACCATCACCACCGCCGAGGGCGAGGCCGTCGGCTACGACGAGCTGGTGCTGGCCACCGGCTCCTCGGCCCCGCGCCCGCCGGTGGAGAACAGCGAGCACATCGCGGTCTACCGCACCCTCGACGACGTCGACTGGCTGCGGGCGAAGGCCGCCGAGCTGGCCGACGACCTCGGCCGCGCCCCACGCTGCGCGGTCATCGGCGGCGGGCTGCTCGGCCTGGAGGCCGCCGGCGGGCTGCAGGGCCGCGGCGCCGAGGTCACCGTGGTCCACTCCCGTCCGTGGCTGATGAACGCCCAGCTCGACGAGTTCGGCGGCCGCACGCTGAACCGCCTGCTGGAGCACGAGGGCTACACGCTGCAGCTCGGCGAGCGGCCGGCCGCGCTGACCGTGGACCTCGAGCGCGCCGAGCGGACACACCCCTACATGCTGCATTTCCCGAGCGCCGACGACGTCGCCGCCGACCTCGTCGTCGCCGCCATCGGCATCACCGCCCGCGACGAGCTGGCCCGCGAGGCCGGCCTGGAGCTCGGCCCGCGCGGCGGCGCGGTCATCGACGACACCTGCGCGACCTCGGCGCCGGGAGTCTGGGCCATCGGCGAGGTCGCCTGCTTCGAGGACACCACGATGGGCCTGGTCGCCCCGGCCAACGCGATGGCCGAAGTCGTCGCCGACCGGCTGGCCGGCGGCGACGCGACCTTCGACGGCTTCGACACCGCCGCGAAGCTCAAGCTCGCCGGCATGGACGTCGCCTCCTTCGGCGACGGCTTCGCCGAGGCCGACGACGCCCTCGAGGTCGTCTACGCCGACCCCGCCGAGGGCGTCTACCAGAAGCTGGTGGTCTCCGACGACGCCAAGACCCTGCTGGGCGGCATCTTCGTCGGCGACGCGAGCCCCTACTCCTCGCTGCGGCCGCTGCTCGGCCGCGAGCTGCCCTCCGAGCCGGGCAGCTTCCTCTCGGCCGCCGGCGGCGAGCCCGCCGAGGTCGAGCTGCCCGACGACGCGCAGATCTGCTCCTGCAAGGACGTCTGCGCCGGCAGCATCCGGACCGCCGTCGCCGGCGACGGCGAGAACCCGCCCTGCGGCGACATCGGCGCGATCAAGGCCTGCACCGGGGCGGGCACGCAGTGCGGCTCCTGCCTGCCGCTGACCAAGAAGATCATGGAGAAGGAGATGCTCAGCCAGGGCATGGAGGTCTCCACCGCCCTCTGCGAGCATTTCGCCCACTCGCGCAGCGAGCTCTTCGAGGCCGTCCGCGCCACGGGCCTGACCTCCTTCACCGCGATCATCGACCGCTTCGGCACCCCGGCGGACTCGACGACGAACTTCGGCTGCGACATCTGCAAGCCGGTGGTCGCCTCCCTCCTGGCCGCCGAGTACGACGAGTACATCCTCGACGACGGCCGCGGCGCGCTGCAGGACACCAACGACCGTGCGCTGGCCAACATGCAGAAGGACGGCACCTACTCGGTGGTCCCGCGCGTGCCGGCCGGCGAGATCACGCCGGAGAAGCTGGCGGTCATCGCCGAGGTCGCCCAGGAGTTCGATCTCTACACCAAGATCACCGGCGCCCAGCGGATCGACATGTTCGGCGCCCGGCTGGAGCAGCTGCCGAAGATCTGGAAGCGGCTGGTCGACGCCGGCTTCGAGTCCGGGCAGGCCTACGGCAAGGCGCTGCGCAACGTGAAGTCCTGCGTGGGCTCGACCTGGTGCCGCTACGGCGTGCAGGACTCGGTGGCCATGGCCATCGAGCTGGAGATGCGCTACCGCGGCCTGCGCTCGCCGCATAAGCTGAAGTTCGGCGTCTCCGGCTGCGCCCGCGAATGCGCCGAGGCCCGCGGCAAGGACGTCGGCGTCATCGCCACCACCGAGGGCTGGAACCTCTACGTCGGCGGCAACGGCGGCGCCACCCCGGCCCACGCGGAGCTGCTGGCGAAGGACCTCGATGATGAGACGCTGCTGCGCTACATCGACCGGTACATCATCTACTACGTGCGCACTGCTGACCGACTGCAGCGCACCGCGCACTGGATGGCCGAGCTCGACGGCGGCGTCGACCACGTCCACGACGTCGTCGTGCAGGACTCGCTGGGCATCGCCGCCGATCTCGAGGAGGCCATGTCCCGCCACGTGGACACCTATGAGGACGAGTGGGCGGCCACGCTGCGCGACCCGGAGAAGCTGCGCCGCTTCCGCAGCTTCGTCAACGCCCCCGAGGCCCCGGACACCGGGCTGTCCTACGTCGTCGACCGCGACCAGCGCCGCCCCGCCACCGAGGCGGAGGTCGCCGCCGCCGACGCCGGCGAGGGCCCGGTGCTGCTCTCCGGCCCGCGGATCCCGGTGCGCGGCGCCGACGCGGTGGAGTCCGACGTCGAGCCGGCCGCCGCACCGGCCGATCACGCCGAGGCCGACGCGCCGCAGCCGGCGGGGCGGGGGCCGGCTCATGATGGGCGGGACCCCGCTGGGCTCCGTGACGCTGGTGGGCGGCGGGCCGGGCGCCGGCGATCTGATGACGGTGCGCGCCCGCGACGCGCTGGCCGCCGCCGACGTCGTCTATCACGACCGGCTGGCCCCCACCGACGATCTGTCCTCCTGGGCGCCGCATGCCGAGCTGGTCGACGTGGGCAAGCGCCCCGGCCACCATCGCGTGCCGCAGGCGGAGATCGGCCGCCGGCTGGTCTCCGCGGCCCGCGCGGGACGCCGCGTGGTCCGGCTCAAGGGCGGCGACCCCTATGTCTTCGCCCGCGGCGGCGAGGAGGTCGCCGCCTGCCGCGCCGCCGGCGTG
>NZ_AFRW01000055.1 GCF_000220985.1 Nesterenkonia sp. F | reverse complement strand
GAACCGACCGACGCATACCGGCTGAGCGACGAGAAGCCGCCGATCCCGGTGTTCGCCCGCCGCACCCCGGAGCCGTCGACGTCGGCCGCGGGCCCCGGCGTCCCGGCATCCGCTGCGGGACACCCTGCCGCGGCCGCCGCAGACCGTGGCGCCGAGCAGCAGGCCGCCGGCGCCTCGGGCCGGATCGCGGCGATCAAGCAGCGCATCGCCCAGCGGCAGGACGCCCCCGACGACTGGAATGCCGCGCCCCCGCCGCCGGACCCGATGGACGGGCAGGAGCCGCCGCCGGACCACGAGCAGGCCGCCCCGGCGGGACACTCCCCCGCCGGCTCCGCCGCGACGCCCGCCGGCGGGCCTGCTCCGGTCGAAGAGGTCGAGGAGGTCGAGGAAGTCCCCAGCGACGACGACATCCCCGTCGAGGAATCCAGCGTCTTCGGTCGCAAGGCCCTGGAGCGGCTGCTGGACGCCACGCTGATCGAGGAGCGGCGCCTCGACGAGGGCCCCTGACCGGGGACGCGCCCCGGGAGCATCGCGTCGGCCGCCGCCGTCGCGCCGGGCGGCAGTAGACTGGCCGACGTCGCCCGGACCGTCTGCGCGGTCCGGCACACCGCCCGACCGCTTGCTGAGAAAGGCGCTGCCCCACCGTGTACGAGGGTGCTGTCCAAGAGCTGATCGATGAGCTGGGCCGTCTGCCCGGCATCGGGCCGAAGTCCGCCCAGCGGGTGGCCTTCCACATCCTGGAGGCCGACTCCGACGACATGAAGCGGCTGGCCGAGTCCATCGTCTCCGTGAAGGAGAAGGTGAAGTTCTGCCAGATCTGCTTCAACGTCTCCGAGGAGGACACCTGCCGCATCTGCCGCGATGCGAGCCGGGACCGCAGCGTGATCTGCGTGGTCGAGGAGTCCAAGGACGTCATGGCCATCGAACGGACCCGCTCCTTCAGCGGGCTGTACCACGTGCTCGGAGGCTCCATCAATCCGATCGCCGGCGTCGGCCCGGAGCAGCTGCACGTCCGCGAGCTGCTCAGCCGGCTCTCCGACGACGAGGTCCAGGAGGTCATCATCGCCACCGACCCGAATCTGGAGGGCGAGGCGACGGCGACCTATCTGGTGCGCATGCTCGGCTCCATCGGTGTCGACCTCACCCGTCTGGCCTCGGGACTGCCGGTCGGCGGAGACCTCGAGTACGCCGACGACGTCACCCTCGGACGAGCCTTCGAGGGGCGCCGCAGCCTGTCCTGAGGGACTCGACTACTCGCTCGTGCTCCCCTCGGTCTCCGCGGCACGGTCCTGGAGACCGTCGCGCACTCCGCGACGCACCGCCGAATAGGTCACGTAGGTCCAGACCGCGAGCGCGACGACGACGAGCGCGAGGCCGGAGAGGACGTCCATGCTGGGCAGCTCCTGAGAACGTATCGGCACTACGGGGCATGCGGCCGACCGGACGGCTGGCGACGCCGCCGCAGATCGACCCATGCAGAGAGCCTACGCGGCTCTGCAGGGTCCTCACCACGGACGGGACCTCGTCGCTCCCGCCGACGACTTCTCCGCCGTCGAGGTGGGCGCCGCAGCTTGTCCTGAGCGGCACGCCCGAGAACGTTATCCAAGCGTGATGGGCGATTCGCTCGCCGACCTCGCTCAGGCATTCCTCCCCACTTAGACGTGCCGCCAGCCGCCCGGCCTCGTGGGAGTCTGGGGAGATCCAGTTCATATCACGATCATTTTTCACGTTGCATTGTTCATCGCCTGCCAGGGGGGCGACTGCTAATCGCCGGCGGGCGAATGCAGTTTCCTTTTCCTTTATGGGTCACTACCGTGTGGTGCACCCGCGAAGCCCGGCCCTCGCACGCCGAGCTCGCGGAGCACACGCACACCAGAGGATGAGGTATCTGACGCAATGGGCATGAAGACTTCCATGGCTGTGAAGACCGGCGCGTTCAGCGCGGCGGCACTGCTCGCGCTGACTGCATGCGGCGGAGGGGACGACGGCGAGGACGGCGCAGGCTCCGAAGAGGACGTCCTCGACGTCGCCGTCTTCGGCGAGGAGCCCTACTCCTGGCTCGACGAGAACGGCGAGCCGACCGGCGCCACCATCGCCGTCGCCGAGCGGATCTTCGGCGAGGAGATGGGCTATGAGCTCGACGCTCAGAAGACGGAATGGGACAACCTCATCCCGGGCCTGAACGCCGGCAACTGGGACGTGGTCTCGGCCGGCATGTCCATCAACCCCGAGCGTTGCGAGCAGGCCGCCTTCGGCGAGCCCGAGCTGGTCTACACCACCGCCCTGCTGACCGAGGAGGGCAACCCGCTCGACGTGCACAACTTCGACGACCTGCTCGCCGCCCAGGACTCCGGCGAGGAGATCGACGTCGTCGCGCTGAGCTCCGGCGTCGAGATGGGCTGGCTCGAGGATCTCGGCGTCGAGGCCGAGGGCGTGGGCAGCGCGGAGGACGGCATCGACTTCGTCGACGGCGGCCGCGCCGACGTCTTCGCCCTGACCGCCATCTCCCTGGAGACCATGGCCGGCGACATGGAGGGCCTCGAGGTCTCCGATCCCTTCTCGCACACCGTCTCGGTGGGCGCGCACACCTTCCGTCCCGAGGACGACGAGCTGCGCGAGGAGTTCAACGAGCACCTGGCCGAGCTGAAGGAGTCCGGCGAGTACCTGGAGATCGTCAGCGAGTTCGGCTTCACCGAGGCCGAGATGCCGGACCCGGAGATGACCGCCGAGGAGCTCTGCGAGGGCGACACGGAGGCTCTGGAGGAGAAGTACCTGGACTGATCCGCACAGACCACGGCACTCCGCTGACCACGGCGGCCGGTGTTCGGAGCATCCCGAACGCTGGCCGCCGGTTGGTGCGGCGAGCACCGGGCACCTCCGACTGAAGGAGCACCACTCCCACGATGGACTGGCTCGACGAGCAGCGCGCGAACTTCGAGGCGCTGGGCAACTTCTCCGACCGCATCCTCGACGGCCTGATCACCACCGTCCAGCTGACCGTCATCTCCGGCCTCCTGGGCTTCGTCATCGCCGTCGTCCTGGGACTCATGGCCGGCAGCCGGAGCCTCTGGCTGCGCGGTCCCGCCCGGGTGCTCATCGAGTTCTTCCGCGGCATCTCGCTGCTGGTGCTGCTCTTCTGGCTGCTGTACGTGCTGCCGCTGTTCTGGATCAAGTACGACATCACGCTGCCGGCACCGCAGGACAACACCTTCGCCACCGCGACCATCGCCCTGGCGATCAACTATGGGGCCTACGGCGCCGAAGCCGTCCGATCCGCGCTCACCTCCGTTCCGCGCGGCCAGTGGGAGGCGACGACGGCGCTGTCGATGTCCTGGCCGCACAAGATGCGCCGCATCATCTTCCCGCAGGCCTGGGCCCTGATGATCCCCTCGCTGACGAACCTGTGGGTCCACCTGCTCAAGGGCAGCGCGATCGTCTCGATCGTCCCGGAGGTCAACGAGTTCACCTTCGAGCTGGACAACCTGCGCCGCCCGACCGACATCTGGTTCTCCCACGCGTTCATCGGCCTGGCCACCTACTTCGTGCTGGCGCTGATCCTCACCCTCGGCATGCAGGCGCTGGAGGCCCGGGCCAAGCACAAGCTGGGTCGAGGCCCGTCGCTGTGGGAGATCCTCTCCCCCGATCCTCGTCCGACGCCTCCTGATGCGGCCTCCGCGGCTCCTCCCCGGACGAAGGCCGCGACCACCCGTCCGCGCGCCGGGAAGGAGACCGAGTGATGACCTCGCCGACGCTCGCACAGCACGTCCTGGCGCAGGCCGAGGACCCCGGCATCGTCGACGAGACGGGCCCGATCCTCGACTGGGGCTTCGCCGCCGAGATCTTCCCCGAGATGCTCATGGCCTTCCTCAAGGTCACTCTCGTGGTCACCGTGGTGGGCACGATCATCGCCGCGGCGCTCGGACTGATCATCGCCATCATGATCATGGTCCTGCCCAGGCCGCTGGCCTGGATCGTGCGCTGGGCGGCCAACTTCATCCGCATGACGCCCATCGTCGTCCAGCTGCTCTTCCTCTTCTGGAGCTTCCTGTGGCTGGACCCGATGGTCATCGGCGTCATCGTCTTCGGCGTCCACTACGCCACCTACATGTCCGAGGTCTACCGCGCCGGCATCGAGTCGGTGCCGCAGGGCCAGTGGGAGGCGACCACGGCGCTGTCGATGAGCGCGGTGCGCACCTGGCGCCGCGTGATCATCCCGCAGGCGCTGCGCTCGACCGTCCCGGCGCTGGGCAACTACGCGATCTCGATGTTCAAGGACACCCCGTTCCTCTTCGTGATCTCGGTGCCGGAGATGGTCACCGTCGCCCAGACCATCGGTGCCCAGACCTTCCGGTACAACGAGGCCATCACGATCGCGGGTCTGATCTTCCTGGCCGCCAGCTACCCCACTGCCCTTCTGATCAGTCGATTGGAGAAGCGACTTGCCTACGCCAACTGAGCAGCCGTCGCCGACGCCCGCCGCCACAGCAGCCGCCGAGACCCCCGTCATCGAGTTCCAGGACGTGGAGAAGCGGTTCGGCGACAACGTGGTCCTCAAGGATCTCGACTTCACCGTGGGCCGCGGCGAGCGCGTCACCCTGATCGGGCCCTCCGGGTCGGGCAAGACGACCATCCTGCGTCTGGTGATGACGCTGGAGGAGCTCACCGACGGCTACATCTTCGTCGACGGTGAGCCGCTGACGCACGAGGAGCGCGACGGCCGCCGTGTGCCGGTGTCGAAGAAGCATCAGAAGAACCTGCGCACCCGCATCGGCATGGTCTTCCAGCAGTTCAACCTGTTCCCGAACATGACGGTGCTGGAGAACATCATCGAGGCCCCCATCCACGTGCTGGGCCGGTCGAAGGAGGAGGCCGTCGCCAAGGCCCACGACCTGCTCGAGCAGGTGGGCCTCTCCGACAAGGCCGACGCCCACCCGACCTCGCTCTCCGGCGGTCAGCAGCAGCGCGTGGCCATCGCCCGCGCGCTGGCCATGGACCCGGAGATCCTGCTGCTCGACGAGGTCACCTCGGCCCTGGACCCGGAGGTCGTCGGCGAGGTGCTGAACATCCTGCGCCGAGTCGCCGAGACCACCGATGTGACCATGCTGATCGTCACCCACGAGATGAGCTTCGCCCGCGACGTCTCGCACAAGGTGATGATGTTCGACGGCGGCCACGTCGTCGAGTCCGGCCCGCCGGAGAAGATCTTCTCCGAGCCCGACCATGACCGCACCAAGGCCTTCCTCGGCGCCGTGCTCCGGGACACCTGATCCCGCCACCAGACCTGCCCGGTCCCACGCCTCGGCGACTCCTGCCCGGGTGCCGGCCCTCGTGCCCGCCCGCCGCGCCGTCGTCGGCTCCGGTGATCCCGCCCCACGGCGGGCGATCCACTCTGTGAGACCGGGCACCGCGTCGTGCCCGACCCCCGGGCGCGCTCGTAGAATCATTCAAGTCCGCGACATGACCCTGTACGGGAGTGAGACAACAACCCCATGAGCCTGATCGTCCAGAAATACGGCGGTTCGTCGGTCGCCGATGCCGAGAGCATCAAACGCGTGGCCCGACGAGTCGTCGAGACCAAGCGAGCCGGCCACCAGGTGGTCGTCGTGGTCTCCGCGATGGGAGACACCACCGACGAGCTGCTCGACCTGGCGGCCGACATCGCCGACGCTCCTCCCTCCCGCGAGATGGACATCCTGCTGTCCTCGGGCGAGCGCATGTCCATGGCCCTGCTGGCCATGGCGATCCACGAGCACGGTGAGACCGCCCAGTCCTTCACCGGCTCCCAGGCCGGCATGATCACCGACACCTCGCACGGCAAGGCACGCATCATCGACGTCAGCCCGGATCGCGTCCAGGAGTCCCTGGACACCGACCACGTCGGCATCGTGGCAGGCTTCCAGGGCGTCAGCAGCGAGTCCAAGGACATCACCACCATGGGCCGCGGCGGCTCGGACACCACCGCCGTCGCCCTGGCCGCGGCGCTGAACGCCGACGCCTGCGAGATCTACACCGACGTCGACGGCGTCTTCACCGCCGACCCGCGCGTGGTGAAGTCCGCGCACAAGATCGACCAGATCTCCAGCGAGGACATGCTGGAGATGGCCGCCGCCGGGTCGAAGGTGCTGCACCTGCGCTCGGTCGAGTACGCCCGGCGCTTCGGCGTGAAGCTGCACGTGCGCTCGTCGTTCTCCCAGCACGAAGGCACCTGGGTGCTGCCCGACCCCGAAGACACCATCGCCCTCCAGGAAGGGGAACCCTTGGAACAGCCCATCATCTCCGGCGTCGCCCACGACAAGTCCGAGGCCAAGCTGACGATCACCGGCGTGCCGGACGTGCCCGGCAAGGCCGCCGACATCTTCAACCTGATCGCCCAGGCCGGCACGAACATCGACATGATCGTGCAGAACGTCTCCGACGACACCAAGACCACCAACATCTCCTTCACCCTGCCGGGGGCGGACATCGAGAAGTCGGTGCAGATCCTGACGGACAACAAGGAGCAGATCGGCTTCGAGGAGCTGGACTACGTGCCGCAGGTCGGCAAAGTCTCGCTCATCGGCGGCGGCATGCGCCACCACCCGGGCGTCTCGGCGCGATTCTTCACCGCGCTGCGCGACGCCGGGATCAACATCGGACTGATCTCCACCTCGGAGATCCGCGTCTCGGTGATCACCGACATCGAGGACCTGGACCGCGCGGTGCAGGCGATCCACACCGCCTTCGGCCTCGACGCCGACCAGGAGGCCACGGTCTACGCCGGCACCGGCCGCTGAGGCCTAGCCGGCACTGCCGGTTCACCCGGCTCCGCCCGACTCACCCGGCTCCGCCCGACTCCACCCGACTCCACCCCGCGTTGGCTCTGGAGTTCGGGCCTTAACCCCCTTCGTTTCAGAGGTGGTTAAGGCCCGAACTCCAGAGACATCGTCGTGGGTGGGGGCTGATCACCGCATCGCGGCGGCCAGCTGCTCCGCGTCCAGCGTCCGATCGGCATAGACCAGCCGGACCGCCTCCGGATCCGGATTGCCGGCGTCGGGCCCGCGGCGCTGCAGGCTGAGCCCGAGCTTCTCCGCCACGCGCGCCGAAGCGCGGTTGTGCTCGAGCAGATAGGCCACCACCGCCCGGGAGACGTCGACCTCGCCGGCGGCCTCCAGCCCGCATCTCCCGACCCAGCTCGCCAGGCCGCGCCCCTGGGCGGCGACGGCGAAGCGGTATCCCAGATTCCACAGCAGCTCGCCGCGCACTGCACAGCCGCCGTGGCCGAGCAGCATCCCGGAGCCGGCGTCGCGGACGATCCACTGCCCCAGCCCGTGCTCCTCCCAGGAGCGCCGCCAGCCGTCGAGCAGCCGGCGGGTCTGCCGGACCTCGGTGTGCCGCCCCGACGGCAGATGGGTCCAGACGCGCGGATCGCGGTAGAGCGCGTGCAGCTCGTCGAGGTCGTCCTCCGCAGGACGATGCAGCTCGGCCACGGAGGTGGGACCATGGGACGTCGGAGTCATCATGGCTCCGACTCTAGGACCCCGGACCGACGCGCGGCGCGCAGCCGCCGCGACGCACGCGGCAGAAGCCTCGCAGACACACGCAGGCGGCAGGACGAGCCCGGTCGGGACGTCCTGCCGCCTGCGCATACGGTGCGAGTAGACAAGATGAGTGTAACCCACGCCCCAGCCGAACATCAGACTCCTCCCGGATTCGCCGTGATTCCTGAACACGAGCACCGGGAGCGCGCCGCCGCGCACCAGCGCGCCGTCGCCGGCTATGCCGACGCCTTCCTGGCCCGCCGGCACGCCGGAGAGAAGCATCCGGTCGAGGACTTCCTGTTCACCTACTACTCGCACTCCCCCGGCCAGCTCTCCCGCTGGCATCCCGGCGCCGGGAACGTCCTCGAGGGCGCCGGCGCCTCGGAGGCGGCCGGCTGGAAGTTCTACACCACCGTCGACGACGGCACCGCGGCCGGCGGGGCGACCGTCGACGTCGCACGCTTCCGCACCGAGCGGGCCTCGATGATCGGCTTCGCCCGGAAGCTGCTGAGCGCGACGGCGGCCCGGCCGGCGCAGCTGGGCTGCTTCGGCCTGCACGAGTGGGCGATGGTCTACCGCTCCGAGCACCACGGACAGCGCCACGACCAGGTCCCGCTGCGGCTGGGTGCGTCCGGCACCGACGAGGTCGTCGAGGAGCAGAACATCCGCTGCACCCACTTCGACGCCTTCCGCTTCTACACGCCGTCGGCCCGGCCGCTGAACGCGCTGCAGCCCACCCGCGAGACGCAGGTGGACCTCGAGCAGCCCGGCTGCCTGCACGCGAACATGGATCTCTACAAATGGGCCTATAAGCTCGTCCCGGCGGTGAGCGCCGATCTGCTGCTGGACTGCTTCGACCTGGCCTGGCGCATCCGCGAGCTGGACATGCGTGCCTCACCCTACGATCTGGCCGACTGGGGCTACGAGCCGGTGCGCATCGAGACCCCTCAGGGCCGGGCGGAGTACGCCCGCGCGCAGAAGGGCTTCTCCGAGGAGGCCCAGCGGCTGCGCGAGCGGCTGCTGGCGGTGCTCGACGAGGTCGACGAGCTCGCCGACGCCTGAAGCCCCGCCCGGATGGGCTCAGATCATCGCCCGGGCGGCGTCGACGCAGCGCAGCGCGGCGGCGTGGTCGACCCGGGTCAGCGCGAAGGCCGAGGTCACCAGCGAGGCGCAGGCCTCGGCGTCACGGTCGAGCAGTCGGGCATCCGGCTCGCCGTCGCCCAGCCGTCCGGATCCCCCGAGCCCTCGGGCGGCCGCCAGCCCGCGGCGCATCGCTGCGCGCAGCTCCTCCCGGTAGGCGGCCACCCGCTCGGCGATCGCATCCTCACGGCCGATCGGCGCGCCGGCGGCGTTCATCAGCAGGCACCCGTGCCGCCCCGGCGCGGAGCCGGCGTCGCCCAGCGCGCCGCGCAGCCCGTCGAGATACTCGGCCAGCGCCCCGGCGTCCACCGGGTCCTGCTCCAGCGGCCGCAGCCGCGGACGGATGACCTCGGCCAGATAGCTCTCCACGCAGGCGTCGAAGAGCCCGCGCTTGCTGCCGAAGGCCTGGTAGATGCTCGAGCGCCCCAGCCCGGTGGCCCGCTCGAGCTCCGGCACCGAAGCCTGCTCATAGCCGTGCTCCCAGAACACCGACCGGGCGGCGACGACGGCCTCGTCGGTAGCGAACTCCCGCGTGCGTGCCATGGCTCCTCCGTCCCCTTGTGCGACGTCGCATCCAGAATATACTGGAACGGTCATTGCAGAAAGACTCGCCGGGCCGTCCCCGGAGCAGAAAGGCGGACACCGATGTCGTCCACGAACCCCACCACCAGCACCCAGATCCAGCTGGCCAGCCGCCCCTCCGGCTGGCCGGCCCCGGAGAACTTCCGCACCGTGGAGATCGAGCTCCCCGAGCTCGCCGAGGGCGAGGTCCGGGTGGCCAACGAGTTCATCTCCGTCGACCCCTACATGCGCGGCCGGATGAACGACGTGAAGAGCTACGTGCCGCCCTTCGCCCTCGACGAGACGATGACCGGCGGCGCCGTCGGCCGCGTCGTCGCCTCCCGCGCCGACGACCTGCCGGTGGGCACTCCGGTGCTGCACCAGCTGGGCTGGCGCGACGTCGCCCAGGCCGAGGCGAGCGCCTTCCGCGCGGTCACCGAGATCGAGGGCGCCCCGCTCTCGCTGCACCTGGGCATCCTGGGCATGACGGGGCTGACCGCCTACGTCGGACTCACCCGCATCGCCGGCCTGCAGTCCGGCGACACGGTCTTCATCTCCGGCGCCGCCGGGGCCGTGGGCTCGGCCGCCGGGCAGATCGCCCGCCTGCTGGGCGCCGAGCGCGTCGTCGGCGCGGCCGGATCGGCGGAGAAGGTCGAGCTGCTGACCTCCAAGTACGGCTTCGACGCCGCGTTCAACTACAAGGACGCCCCGGTCCGCGAGCAGCTGCCGGCCCACGTCCCCGACGGCGTCGACGTCTTCTTCGACAACGTCGGCGGCGACCACCTGGAGGCCGCGCTCGACGTGATGAACACCGGCGGCCGGCTGGCGCTGTGCGGAGCGATCGCCAGCTACAACGCCGAGGAGCCGACGCCCGGCCCGGACAACCTCAGCGCGCTGATCACCCGCAGCCTGCGCATGGAGGGCTTCACGCTCGGCGGGCACTTCGACCTCGCCGGCGAATACACCCGGCGCATGGCCGAGTGGTTCGCCGCCGGGGAGGTCGCCTATGACGAGACGGTCGTCGACGGGATCGAGCACGCCGTCGACGCCTTCCTGGGCATGATGCAGGGGCAGAACACCGGCAAGATGGTGGTCCGCACCGCCTGATCCGCCCGTCCGGACAGGATGACTCCGCGGAAGGTGTGGGAAAGGTCGTTCTTTCCCACACCTTCCGCGGAGTCATCGCAGGGGAATCATCGCAACGGGGCGACGCGCAACGGGGCGACGTCTGCCGCGAGCGGTCAGACGCGGGCGGACTCGCGCTCGAGCACCTCGCGCATCTGCGCGGCGGTGTGCCGGCCGGTGAAGATCTCCGAGCCGTTCTCGAACGCGCGGCCGGCGGCCAGCTCGCCGGCGTCGACGACGTCGAAGCCCAGGCTGTCGACGAAGCGCGACACCAGGGCCTTGGCCTCGGCGTCGTCGCTCGCCACGCCCAGCGCGCGGCGGTCCTCCGCGCCGGCGGGCTTGGCCTCGACCTCCAGCTCGCCGTAGCCGATGTGGTTCAGCGTCTTGACCAGGCGCACGTCGCCGAGGAACTCGCCGACGACCTCGGAGGTGGAGCGGGTGCCGTCGAACTCGGCGATGAAGCCGTCGACGCCGACCCAGTAGTTCATCGCGTCGACGACCACCTTGCCCTGCAGCACCGAGGTGTCGATGCTGCGGTACTTGTTCAGCGGCACGGCGACGATGACCAGGTCGGCGT
This sequence comes from Nesterenkonia sp. F, assembly GCF_000220985.1. Lineage (GTDB taxonomy): Bacteria > Actinomycetota > Actinomycetes > Actinomycetales > Micrococcaceae > Nesterenkonia. Next base: position 20,387 of record NZ_AFRW01000055.1, on the reverse strand, counting down.
CGGCGAAGTCCTGCGGATCCGCGGCCGTGGCACCGGGCACGACGACCTCGGTGAGCAGGCGATTCTCCTCGGCCGGTCGGCTGGTGGCGATCTTCACCGTGTGGCCAGCCCGCACCGCCTGGCGTCCGACGGCGGTGCCCACGCGGCCGGCCCCCAGGACCCCGACGGTCAGCTGCTCTCCGCTCATCACCTGCTCCTCCCATCGTGGATGCGGAGGGTGGCGCAACGACCCTCCGCAAGTATTCTCGATTTGAAATAACAGGGGAATCCACCGCGGCATTCCCGGCCCCGGCGTGGCGTCGGCGACACACCTCACCCCCTCTCAGGGAACGGCCGGCGCGTCCAGATGCAGGGCCTCGCGGGTCAGCGCCACCGCCGCCGGGTCGAAGAACTCCACGCCCGAGTCAGCCTCTCGAGAGCGTCGATGCTCGCCGACCCCGACCAGCAGATGAAGCGGACTATGGATGACGCTGTGCCGCACCGAGGGGACACCCCTCTCCCGGCACAGCGCTTGACACCCCTGACCGCCAACCATATTATCGCTAGTCGATAACATCGATAATCGATATGGAGGATGGGATGCTCGCCAAAGGCCTCAAGGCCCAGATGTCCAACTTCACGGGCGGCATCTTCTGCGTCGGTGCGGCATTGGCGGCACTCGAGTGGTTCAAACCCGTGTGGACCCTGATCAATGACCAGCGCATGACCATCACAGTGCAGCCCACTGCCGCCGAGGCGCCGATCGACGATGCCGTCACGGTTCAAGACGCCTCATTGACCGCACTGGTTGATGCCGCGCAGGCAGGTGCAGGCTGGGTGGCCCTGTATGCGCTCACCACCACCGTGCTGGCAGTTGGAATCGCAGCGCTGATCATCGGCTACACAAGCTTCATCGTGATCGTCGGACGGGAGTCAGAAGCGGCCTCCAGGCGTTGGCACCTGGCCGTACTCGTCTGTGGCCTGGTGGCTGTCGTGGCCATCACGGCCGGACATTGGGGATTCGCCTGGGTGGAGCGGCATATTGTTCACCACCTCGATCTGGCCAGCACCGGTCACGAGGCCTCCGGACAATCACCCTTCATCCTGATGATCTCCGCCTCCGTACTGATCCTCATCGGCCTGCTGAGCTCCCGGACCCGGGAGCTGGAAGATGACACGACAGGGCTCGTATGACTCCCACGCCAGAATCCGGCCACCGCATCCGCTGCCACCTGGGGCAGCTTCTGGAAGCCAGCGGCATGACGCTGACCGAACTCTCTCAGCGGACGGGCATCACGATGGCCAACTTGTCCATCCTGAAGAACAACAAGGCTAGGGCCGCACGCTTCTCCAGCCTCACCGCAATCTGCGATGCACTGGACTGCACCCCCGGTGAGCTGTTCACGATCGACTCGGGGTGACTGAGCCGACGTCCCGGGCCCGCCCAGGCCTCGAGGCCATCAGATGCGGAACCGGACACGCCCTCAGCATATTGACGAGGATCGTAGAGGCACCCCGTCTCCGAACGGCGCCGAGCTGATCCATCTGCAGTCACCGCGCCTCACCGGAGCTCCGTGGCACGGGCCCCGGCTCACGACCACCGGACGCCGCGCGGTCGGAGGCCAGCCACTCCTCGGCCGTGGTGTCGGTGATGATGTCCGGATCCAGCGGCAGCAGCGAGCCATCCCCCAGCGGCGTGCATCCCAGCGGCAGACGCACCACGCGGCGCACGCCGCCGGGCCCGTCTCCCCGACGACGGGCCACCACCCGCCGGGCCAGCTCGGCGATGTCGAGCTCCTCGGGGCCGCAGACCTCGAGCAGCCGCGGCGGGTCCGCGGAGAGCGCCTGGTCGGCAAGCACCTCGGCGACGTCGGCCGCCGCCGTCGGCCGCGCCCGCGCCCCGGGGACCACGGCCGTGCCGCGGCAGGCCAGCATCTGCATCATCTGCTCGGCGAACTCGAACCATTGGGTCGTGCGCACCACGCAGACGCCGCGGCCGTGCACGCGCCAGCTCTGCTCCTGGCGCACCTTCGCCCGGTAGTAGGGCATCCACCGGTTCACCGACGGGGCGTCGGCGTTGACGATGGACAGACACACCACCCGGGCCCCGGCTGCGTCGGCGTCGTCGAGCGCGCCGAGCACCGTGGCCGCGGCCCGGGCGAAGAAGTCGCCGGCCGCCCCGGCGGCCGGGGTCTTGCGATCCAGGCAGTCGACCACGGCGTCGACGCCGACGAGCGCGGCGGCCAGCGCGCCGCGGTCCAGCACGTCGACGCCGTCGGCCCGGCTGATCGGCACGACCTCGACGTCGCGACGGCGCAGCGACTCCGCGACGCGCCGCCCCACAGTGCCGGTGGCGCCCAGCACGGCGATGCGCTGTGTCATGGCTCCTCCTGATCGGCGGGGTCCCACGACCCGGATCCGACGGCCGGGTCACACTCTCGACACCGTGGCATGCGGGGCGCGGCGTCTGCCAGACCCGCCGCCCCGTCGACCGCGCCGGCCCGTCTCAGCTCACTGCAGCGCGACCCGCAGCCCCAGCCCGCCGAGGGCCACTCCGGTGACCGAGTCGAGCACCCGGCGCACGCGTCGGCGCTGCAGCCAGCGGGAGGCGCCGTCGATGACCAGCGCCAGGGTGACCAGCTGGACGATGCCCAGCGCGGGCAGCGTCATGGCCATCGCGCCCAGCCACCAGACCGACATGTCGGCGGTCATGAACTGCGGGAAGAGCGCCAGGTAGAACATCAGCACCGCCGGGTTGGTGATGTTGGTCAGGAATCCCTGCCGGTAGCCGCGGGCGGCGACGCCGGAGGTGTCCACCAGTCCGGAGTACTCGCCGCGCCAGGCCGAGCGCAGCGCCTGCAGCGCCAGCCAGGCCAGATACGCCACGCCGATCCAGCGGATCGTCTGCAGCAGCGGCTGCGACTGGGCGATCAGCACGCCCAGGCCCGCGGCGGTGAGCACGCCCTGGATGCCCACGGCGGTGGTCACCCCGAGGGCGGCGGCCACTCCCCCGCGCCGCCCGCTCATCAGGGAGTTCTTCAGCACCACGGCGACGTCGGCGCCGGGAGTCAGCACGACGGCGGCGGCGATCGCCAGGAAGCTCAGGTAGGCGCTCCATTCCATGATGCCCAGTATGCCGCCCGATGCCGCGACGCCCCAGCGCGCCGAGCATCACTTCCCCGCGCATCCCCGTAAGCCCGGCGGCTCAGAACAGTCCGACGATGTTCCCGTCGTCGTCGATGTCGATGCTCTCGGCCGCCGGGGCCGAGCCCAGCCCAGGCATGGTCTGCATGGTCCCGCAGATCAGGTAGATGAACCCGGCACCGGCGGAGAGCCGCACCTCGCGGACCGGCAGGCGCCAGCCGGTCGGGGCGCCGGGGAGCGTCGGATCGGCCGAGAGCGAGAGATGCGTCTTGGCCACGCAGACCGGCAGCCGGCCGTGACCCTCGGCGATGAACCGCTCCAGCTCCCGCTCGGCCGCCGCGGAGAAGTCCACGCCGTCGGCGCCGTAGACCTCGGTGGCGATCGTCTCGATCTTCTCGCGCAGCGGGGTCTCGTCGCGGTAGAGGAACTGGAACTCGCTGTCCTCCTCGGCGGCCTCGGCGACGGCGTCGGCCAGCTCGGCCGCCCCGGCGCCTCCGTCGGAGAAGTGGGTCGAGAGCGCGCAGCGAGCGCCCTCCTCGGCGGCGACCTCGGCGATCGCCCGATGTTCGGAGTCGTAGTCGGTCGGGAAGGCGTTGACCGCCACCACCGGGGTGACGCCGTGGCGGCGGATGATGCGCAGCTGGGCGCGCAGGTTCTCCGCGCCGAGCCGGACCTCCTCCGGCCGTTCGGCGGTCATCTCCTCGGGCAGCGGCTTGCCGGCGACCACCCGGTGCCGGCCGGAGTGGACCTTCAGCGCCCGGACCGTGGCCACCACGACGGCGACGTCGGGGGTCAGCCCGGAGATCCGGCACTTGATGTTGAAGAAGCGCTCGGCGCCCATATCCGCGGAGAAGCCGGCCTCGGTGATCAGGTAGTCCCCGCAGCGGCTGCCGATCAGGTCGGCGACGATCGAGGAGTTGCCGGTGGCGATGTTGCCGAAGGGGCCGCAGTGCACCAGCGCCGGCGTCCGCTCCAGCGTCTGCATCAGATTCGGCCGGATCGCCTCGCGCAGCAGCACGGTCATCGCCCCGGCGGCCTTGATGTCCTCGGCGGTGACCGGCTCGCCGTCGCGGGTGCGGCCGACCACGATGCGTCCCATCCGCTTCCGCAGGTCGCGCAGCGAGGTCGACAGCGACAGTGCGGCCATGATCTCCGAGGCCGCGGTGATCTCGAAGCCGCTCTGCCGCACCGGCCCGTTGACCGTCGGGCCCAGCCCGGTGACGATCTGCCGCAGCGAACGGTCGTTGACGTCCATCGTCCGACGCCAGGTCACCTGCTCGGGGTCCAGGCCCGAGGGGCTGCCGCGGTGCAGATGGTTGTCGATCATCGCCGCCAGCTGGTTGTGCGCGGCGGCGACGGCGTGCAGGTCCCCGGTCAGGTGCAGGTTCAGCCGGTCCATCGGCACGACCTGGCTGTAGCCGCCGCCGGCGCCGCCGCCCTTGATGCCCAGGCTCGGTCCCAGCGAGGGCTGGCGGACGGCGACGACGCCGCGCCGGCCGGTGTGCCGCATCCCCTGGCCAAGCCCCACCACCGTGGTGGTCTTGCCCTCACCCAGCGGGGTGGGCGTGATGGCTGTGACCAGCACGTATTTCGCCCGCGGCCGGTCGGCGAGCCGCTCGATCGCCGCGAGGTCGATCGTGCCCACCCCGCGGCCGTAGGGCTCGACGAGGTCGTCGTCGAGTCCCATGCTCGCCGTGAGCTCCTCGAGCCGGGCCAGATCGGCCCCGGAGGAGATGGCCAGGCTGTCGGCGGCGGTGGTGCGCCCCTCGTGCGATGTCGTGGTCATGCCGCTCCTCCTTCGTCGTCGAGGCGTTCGAGCTCCTCGAGCTGCGCCAGCAGGTCGCGGCGCCGGTGCTCGGTCTCGGCGACGGCGTTGAACGTGTAGAAGTGCAGCCCGTCCAGCGGAACCTCCGAGTCGATCGGCGGGGCGGCCAGCGCCGTCGCCGTGGGGGCGGGGTCCCAGCGGCCCGGGGCGACCAGCCGGGCCAGCCCGCCGCCCTGTCCGCCGCGCAGCCGCGACGTGAGGAAGCGCAGCGAGTCGCCGACGCCGATGCGTCGCCCCACCCGCAGCAGCCGCGAGGTGCCCACCACGCCGGGCAGTCCGGCGACCAGTCGGGCGCTGATGCCGTCCTCACGCATCGTCGCCGCCCAGCCGCGGACGGTCTCGGCGTCCAGGCACATCTGCGAGACGACGACCTCGGCGCGCCGGCTCTTCCTGCGCAGCGCGTCGCGCAGCGCTTCGTCCGGGATCACCGGGTGGCCCTCCGGATAGCCGCCGACGCCGAGCCGCAGCTGCGGGGCCAGCCGGGCGACGGCCTCGAGCAGCTGCTCGCCGTCGCGGAAGCCCGCCGTCGCGCCGTCGGCGTCGGAGTCTCCGCCGACGACGAAGACCTCCTCGATCCCGGCCGCGGCGAGACGTTCCAGCACCGCGGCCAGCTGGTCCTCGCCGGCGAGGTGCGCGGCGGCCAGATGCGGCACGACGCGGTGGCCGCGCCGGGACAGCTCCGCGGCCACCTCGACGGTGGCCTCAGGCCCCTTCGCCGGCGAGGAGGTGACCGTCACCGTGACCTCGGCGGGCAGCCGATCAGTCACCTCCTCGACGACGCCGTCCAGCGGCAGCACCTCGAAGCGCGCCTCGGCCAGCATCGCGCCGAGCCGGCGACGCGTCTCGCGGTCGAGTCCCGACTCAGGGGCCGTGGTGCGCCGCATCCTGATCACCTCATCCCGAGATCGGCGATGCGGACCCGCCGGCGCCCGCGCCGTCGGAGGTCGCGCCTTCGCTGAGATCCTGCTTGGGCGTGTCCTTGGTCGGGTCGACGAAGGGCTTCGGCACCACGACCGCCTGGACCACCCCGGCCGGGGTCTCGACCTCCAGCTCGGTGCCGGTCTCGCTGAGCTCCATCGGGACCATCGCGTAGCCTATGTTCTGCTCCAGCCGCGGCGAGTGGCAGGCCGAGGTGACGTGGCCGACGCGCTCCGCGCCGCGCCAGACCGGGAAGGACTCGATCATCGAGCCGTCGTTGAAGGTGCCCAGCGGCGGACCGCCGATGGTGATGCCGGCCAGCCGCCGGCTCACCCCCTCGGCCTTGATCCGGATGAGCGCCTCCTTGCCGATGAAGTCGGCCTCCTGATCCAGGTTGACCATCCAGTCGTAGCCCATCCCCACCTCGAAGGGGTTGGTGTCGACGGTGATGTCGCAGCCGTGGGAGAGGATGCCGGCCTCGATGCGGCGCATGTGGCAGGGCCCGATGACCCGCATCCCGTAGGGCTCGCCGGCGGCCCAGATCGTCTCCCAGAGCCGCACGCCGTCGCGGGAGGCGTTCTTGACGTAGATCTCGAAGCCCACCTCGGCGCTGTAGCCGGTGCGGGAGACGACGACCTCCATGCCGTCCAGGGTGTACTCGGCCAGTCGGTAGTAGCCGATGTCGAGCACCTCGGGCCCGAAGATCGCGGCCATCACCTCAGCCGAGAGCGGACCCTGCACCTGGACCGGGCCGACGTCGGCCTCCCGGATGGTCACGTCCATCCCGGAGTGCAGCGCCACGCCGCGGGCCCAGAGCAGGATGTCGCTGTCGGCCAGCGAGAGCCAGAAGTGGTTCTCCCCGAGCCGCAGCAGGACGGGGTCGTTGAGGATGCCGCCGTCCTCGCCGGTGATGAAGACGTACTTGCACTGCCCCACCGCGCACTTGGACAGGTCGCGCGGGATGAGCATGTTGGTGAATTCGAAGGCGTCGGGGCCGGTGATCTCGATCTGCCGCTCGACGCCGGTGTCCCACAGCGTCACACCCTCGAGCAGCGCCCAGTACTCGGCGACCGGATCGCCGTAGTGCCGCGGGTGGTACGTGTGGTTGTAGACGCTGTACATCGCCACGCCGTGCCGACGGGAGGCCCAGAAGAAGGGGGACTTCCGGATCCGCGGGTAGAGCAGGATCCGGGGGTCCGGGACGACTGGACCGACGCTGTCGGTGGTGGTGGCGGTACCCTCGCTGACCGTCATGGGAACCTCCGCTGGTGTCACATCATCGGGACACCTCCAGCGTGGCACTGTGTCGCGTATCACACAATAGGTTGCGTCATGCGAGACGCCATCTGTTGCTCGCACCCCCGCGCCGCGGACTACTCTCGAAGCCCATGAACCCTGTATCCGCCCCCGCCGAGGACCCCGACGACGGCCGGGAGGACGACGCCCGCCGGGCTGCGCCGTCGGCCTCCACCGGAGGCCTGGCCGCGGCCGCGCCGACGACCGCCGAGTCCTCGACGACGGTGCGCTCGGTGGACCGCGCGCTGCAGATCCTGCACATCCTGGCCCGCGACGGCGAGGCCACGCTCAGCGCGATGGCCCGCGAGCTGGGCGTGCACAAGTCCACCGTCGGCCGGCTGGTCGAGACGCTGGTCGGCCACGACATGATCGAGCCGCCGACCCGCGCCGACGGCTTCCATCTGGGCGTGGGCTGCCTGCGCCTGGCCGGCGCGACCGCGGCCCGACTCGACATCAGCGTGGAGGCCCAGCCGATCTGCGACCGGCTCTCCGCCGAAGTCGGCGAGACCACCAATGTCGCGATCACCCGCGACGGCGTGGCGATCAACGTCTGCCAGTCCCAGGGCGACTCCGCCGTGGCGATGCGCAACTGGATCGGTCAGCGCACCGCGCTGCATGCGACGTCCTCGGGCAAAGTGCTGCTCGCCCATCTGCCCGCCGACGAGCGGCAGGATGTCGTCGTGGCGGGGCTCGACGCGTTCACCGCACACACCCTCGACGCCGCGCACCTCGACGCCGAGCTCGGCGCCATCCGCGACCAGGGCTTCGCCGAGGCCGTGGAAGAGTACGAGGAGGGGCTCAACGCCGTCGGCGCGCCGGTGCTCGACCACAGCGGCAGGGTGGTCGCCGCGATCAGCGCCGCCGGTCCGGCCTACCGCCTGCCGTCCGATCGGCTGCCGGCCATCCGCGAGGCGGTGCTCCACGCCGCCGCCGAGCTCTCCCGGCGCATGGGGCATCCGGGCGGCACGACCTGAGCCCGGAGCCTGCCCCCGGGCGCGCTCAGCCCTTCATCCGTGCATGCTCCGGGTCGAAGGGCGCCGTCCGCCCGACGGTCAGCACCCGCACCGGCTGGCGGACCGCCAGGATCTCCACGGCCAGCTGCGTGCCCTCGACCGCGACCTCGGGCGGCAGGTAGGCGAGCAGCAGATGCTCTCCCAGCGACGGCGCCGGCCCGGCGCTGGTGACGTAGCTGCGCCGGCCGCGGGCGTCGCGCAGCGGCGAGCCGTCCGGCGCGAGGATCGGCTCGCCGCCGGCGGGGAACCGCGGCTCGGCCGCCCCGGGACCGTCCATGACCAGCGCGCAGAGCACCGCGGCCGGCTCCCGCTCGCGCACGGCCAGATAGGCCTCCCTGCCGAGGAAATCGGCGCTCTTCACCCGCGGCAGCGCCAGCCCGGCCTCCACCGGATCGCGATCCGGGGCCAGCTCCGCACCCATCAGCCGATGGGCCTTCTCCAGCCGGCCGGTGGTGCCGTAGACCCCCGCACCGGCGGGCACCACACCGTGCGCCCGACCGGCCTCGGCCAGCGCGTCCCACAGGGCGACGGCGTGCTCGGCGGCGACATGGATCTCCCAGCCGAGGTCGCCGACATAGGAGATCCGCACCATCAGCGCCGGGATCCCGGCCAGCGTGACCGCCCGCGCGGTGCCGAACCCGAAGCCGCCGGCAGAGACGTCCTCGTCGGTGAGCACGGCGATGACGTCGCGGGCCCGAGACCCCCAGAGCCCGATGGCCGAAGTGGCCGAGCTCAGGTCGGTCACGGTCACCCGTCCGCGGGCCGACTCCGGCAGATGCCGGCGGATCCAGGCCAGGTCGCGGGCGCCGTCGGCGGCTCCGGTGATGATGCGGAAGTGCTGCTCGTCCAGCCGCAGGATGGTCAGGTCTGCGCGGAAGCCGCCGCGGGCGTCGAGAAGCGGTGTGTAGATGACCCGTCCGGGCTCCTTGTCCACATTGGCCACCGCCAGATGCTGGACCGCCTCCAGAGCGGCATCACCGGTGACGTCGAAGATCGCGAAGAAGCTCAGGTCGATCATCGCCGCCCGCTCGCGCATCGCCAGATGCTCGGCCTCGATGATCGGCGACCACCAGCGGGCGTCCCATTCGTGCAGCCGCCGCTCGACCCGGTCGCCGTAGTCGGCGAGCAGCCGCTCGTTGCTGCGGTACCACTGCGGGCGCTCCCAGCCGGCGGCCTCGAAGAACTCCGCGCCCAGAGCCTCCGTGCGCAGCTGCAGCGGACTGGTCCGGGCCGGCCGATGACTGGCCCACTGCTCGCGCGGATGCACGATCCCGTAGACCTAGGGGAAGCCCTCGGCCGCCCGCGCCCGGGCATGGTGCCGGGTCCGGGCATGCGGAGCGAAGCGCGTGACATCGGCTCCGTGGACGTCGATCTCGCTGGCGCCGGCGGTCATCCATTCGGCCACGGCCCGCCCGACGCCGGGAGCCTCCTTGATCCAGACCGCCGCGGCCGCCCACAGCCCGTCGACCTCGGCGGTCTCGCCGAGCACCGGGGCCCCGTCCGGGGGTGATCGACAGCAGACCGTCGACGGCGTCGACCACGCCGACGTCCTCGCGGTCGACCAGCGAGGGGAACAGCTGCTTCGCATGCGCCAGCTGCGGGGCGAAGTCGGCCTCGCTGAAGGGCATCTCCGTCGGCGAGCGCTGCCCGGAGGTGCCCAGCGGCGGGATGTCTGAGGGGTCGTGGAGGATCGGCCGGTGGGCGTAGGAGCCGATCTCCAGATCGGCGCCGCGCTGGCGCTCGTACATCCGCGCGTCCATGTCGCGGACCAACGGCCGGGAGATGTCCTCCCCCGTCTCGGCGAGCTCCGGGATCGGGCCGACGTCCATCATCTGGTGCACCGCCGGGGTCAGCGGCACCGAGGCGCCGGCCAGCCCGGCGACCTGCGGACTCCACACGCCGCAGGCGACGACGACCTGCTCGGCCTCGACCCGGCCCCGCGAGGTGTGCACCGCGCGCACCCGACTGCCGTCGACGTCGAAGCCGGTGATCTCGGTCTCGCCGACGGTGTGCAGCGCGCCGAGCTCCTCGGCGCGGGCCCGCATCAGCTCGCCGGCGCGGATCGGGTCGACCACGGCCCCGGTGGGCGTGTGGAAGCCGCCGATCAGCAGGTCCTCGCGGATCCAGGGCACCAGCTCGCGGATGCGCTCCGGCGAGATCAGCTCGGCGTCGACGCCCCAGGCGTGGGCCGAGGTGAGCCGGCGGCGCAGCTCCTGCAGGCGTTCGGGCGTGCGGGCGACTTCGATGCCCCCGCAGCGGATCAGCACGTCGAGTTCGGCGTACTGGCGCATCGAGTCCAGCGTCAGCTCGGTGATCTCCCTGGAGTGGTCCACCGGGAAGACGAAGTTCGACGCGTGGCCGGTGGAGCCTCCGGGATCGGGCAGCGGCCCCTTGTCCACCAGCAGGATGTCTCGTCGGCCCAGCTCGGCCAGATGCCGCACCAGGCTGCTGCCCACGATGCCGGCGCCGATCACCACGATCTCGGCGCGCTCCGGGACGGTCTCCATCGCACTCACCCCGCTGCCAGCTCTCCTCGCGGCGGTCGCCGTCGCAGACGGCGACGATGACCCTCCCAGAGTAGCCCGCAGGTGACCTCGATCACCAGAGGCTCCGGGCGGCTCGTTCCGGCGACGCTCCCCGTCGGAGTGCCGCGTCGAGACCGCCCTCCGCCGGCTCCGCGCGCCGCTCCCACAGCCGGTAGACTCGTCGGGCAAGCTCGCGGAGCGCGCTCCTCCGGCGCGTGAGACGGCACCTCCCCCGGCGGTCCGCCCCGGTCCGGCGGCCGGCAGTCCTGTCCGCGGGCGTCACCCGCACACGAGCACAGGAGACTGTATGCCGCGCATCGTCGTCGAGGTCATGCCCAAGCCTGAGATCCTCGACCCGCAGGGCAAAGCCATCGCCTCAGCACTGCCCCACCTCGGCTTCCGCGGGTTCTCCGCGGTCCGGCAGGGCAAGCGTTTCGAGCTGAGCGTCGACGGCGAGATCACCGACGCCGTCCTGGCCCAGACCCGCAAGGCCGCCGCCGAGATGCTGTCCAACCCGGTCATCGAGGACGTCGTCGACGTCCGGGTGGAGGACGACCCGGCCGAGGCCGGCGCCGGGGACGAGGGCTGACCATGGCGCAGGCATCCGAGACTCCCCTGATCGGCGAGACGGGCTCCGCCTCCGGCGAGTCGGCCCTCGACGGCGCACGCATCGGCGTCGTCACCTTCCCCGGCACCCTGGACGACCGCGACGCCGCCCGTGCCGTGCGGATCGCCGGCGGCACCGCGGTGCCGCTCTGGCACGCCGACGACGCCCTGGGCGACGTCGACGCCGTCATCGTGCCCGGCGGCTTCTCCTACGGCGACTACCTGCGCGCCGGAGCGATCTCGCGCTTCGCCCCGCTGATGCGTCGCATCGCCGAGTCCGCTGACCCGTCCGCCGGGGCCGGACTGCCGGTGCTGGGCATCTGCAACGGCTTCCAGATCCTCACCGAGGCGCATCTGCTGCCCGGCTCGATGATCAAGAACGACCACCTGCGGTTCCGCTGCGCCGACCAGGTGCTGCGCGTGGAGAACACCTCCACCGCCTGGACCGCGCAGTTCACCGACGACGAGCCGATCACCGTGCCGCTGAAGAACCAGGACGGCCAGTACGTCGCCGACGCGGCCACCCTCGAGCAGCTCGAGGCCGAGGGCCGGGTGACCTTCCGCTACGTGGGGACCAACCCCAACGGCTCGCGGCACGACATCGCCGGGGTGTCCAACGCCGCCGGCAACGTCGTGGGCCTGATGCCGCATCCCGAGCACGCCGTGGAGGCCGGCTTCGGCCCCGACGACGCGACCGGCATGCGCTCCGGCACCGACGGGCTGACCGTCTTCACCTCCGTGATCTCTTCCCTCGCCGGCTCGACCGCCGGACCTGACCCTGCAGGAGGCGCCGCATGAGCGACCAGGACTTCTCCATCGACACCGTCGAGCACGCCTCCTCCACTCCGGACACCGAGCTGCCCTGGGACGAGCTGGGGCTGAAGGCCGAGGAGTACGAGCGGATCGTCGCGATCCTCGGCCGCCGCCCCACCGCCGCCGAGCTGGCGATGTACTCGGTGATGTGGTCCGAGCACTGCTCCTACAAGTCCTCCAAGGTCCACCTGCGCCAGTTCGGCGAGAAGGTCACCGAGGAGATGCGCCGGGACCTGATGGTCGGCATCGGCGAGAACGCCGGAGTCACCGACCTCGGCGACGGCTGGGCGGTGACCTTCAAGATCGAGTCGCACAACCACCCCAGCTATGTGGAGCCCTACCAGGGCGCGGCCACCGGCGTCGGCGGCATCGTCCGCGACATCATCTCCATGGGCGCGAGGCCGGTGGCGGTGATGGACGCACTGCGCTTCGGGGAGATCGACCACCCCGACACCCGGCGCGTGCTGCCCGGCGTCGTCGCCGGCGTCGGCGGCTACGGCAACTCGCTGGGCCTGCCGAACATCGGCGGCGAGGTCGAGTTCGACGCCTGCTACCAGGACAACCCGCTGGTCAACGCGCTGGCGGTCGGCGTGATGCGCCATGAGGACCTGCGCCTGGCCAACGCCTCCGGCGTGGGCAACAAGGTGGTGCTCTTCGGTGCGCGCACCGGCGGCGACGGCATCGGCGGCGCCTCGGTGCTGGCCAGCGAGTCCTTCGACGACTCCAAGCCCTCGAAGCGCCCCTCGGTGCAGGTCGGCGACCCGTTCAGCGAGAAGGTGCTCATCGAGTGCTGCCTGGAGCTCTTCGGCGGCGAGCTCGTCGAGGGCATCCAGGACCTCGGCGCGGCCGGGATCTCCTGCGCGACCAGCGAACTGGCCTCCAACGGCGAGGGCGGCATGCACGTCGAGCTGACCGACGTGCTGCTGCGCGACCCCACACTGACCCCCGGCGAGATCCTGATGTCGGAGTCGCAGGAGCGGATGATGGCCGTGGTGACCCCGGAGAACGCCGAGGCCTTCGAGCGCACCCTGGCGAAGTGGGGCGTGGAGTACTCCTGGCTCGGCGAGGTCACCGACACCGGCCGGCTGGTGATCGACTGGAACGGCGAGACCATCGTCGACGTCGACCCGCGCACCGTCGCCCACGACGGCCCGGTCTACGAGCGCCCCTACGAGCGTCCCGCCTGGCTGGACGCGGTGCAGGCCGACTCCTTCGCCGCCACCGAGGCCGGGAAGGACCTGCCGCGGACGGCCGCGGAGCTGGGCACCGCCGTCGCCGAGCTGGTGACCAGCCCGAACCTGGCCGACCCGTCCTGGATCACCGATCAGTACGACCGCTTCGTCGGCGGCAACACCGCGCTGTCGCAGCCCGACGACGCGGGCGTGATCCGCATCGACGAGACCACCGGCCTCGGCGTCGGCCTGTCGGTGGACTCCACGCCGCGGCACGCCTACCTGGACCCGTACACCGGCGCGCAGCTGGCGCTGGCCCAGGCCTACCGCAACGTGGCCACCTCCGGGGCGATCCCGAAGGCGGTCTCGGACTGCCTGAACTTCGGCTCGCCGGAGGACCCGCCGATCATGTGGCAGTTCGCCGAGGCGGTCCGCGGCCTGGCCGACGGCTGCCGCGACCTGGGCATCCCGGTCACCGGCGGCAACGTCTCGCTGTACAACCAGACCGGCGGCAACGCCATCCACCCGACCCCGGTGGTCGGCGTGCTGGGCGCCTTCGACGACGTCGGCCGGCGCACGCCGTCGGGCTTCGAACGCTGGGCCGACGGGCAGGCGATCTACCTGCTCGGCGAGACCGCCGCGGAGCTGGACGGCTCGGAGTACGCCCGACTGCACGGCCACCTCGGCGGCCGTCCGCCGCAGGTGGACCTGCAGCGTGAGAAGACGCTGGGCGCGGTGCTGATCAACGCCTCCCGCGACGGGATGGTCGACGCCGCCCACGACCTCTCCGAGGGCGGACTGGCCGCCGCGCTGGTGGAGATGAGCCTGCGCTTCGGCGTCGGCTCGCGGGTGAACCTGGACGCGCTCTGCGAGCGCGACGGCCTCGACCCGGCCACCGCGCTGTTCAGCGAGTCGGCCGGCCGGGCGCTGGTCGCGCTGCCGCGCAGCGAGGAGGTCCGGTTCAAGGACATGATCACCGCCCGCGGGCTGCCGGCAATGCGGCTGGGCGTCGTCGACGCCGAATCCGGCGAGCTCGAGGTCGCCGGGGACTTCGAGGGCGGCTCCTTCATCCTGGGGCTCGACGAGCTCCGCGAGATCTGGTCCGCAGTGATCCCGGCGCACGTCGAGGGCTGAGACCGCAGGCTGCGCCGGCTCGTCTCGAGCCCGCCTCCGAGGCGACGAGGGGCGGTCCCGCCGAATGGTTCGGCGGGGGCCGCCCCTCGTCGTCCGTGCAGGTCGAGGGCGCCCCCGGATAACCGGTGCCGGACATCAGCGGGTCGGCCCGGCGAGGTGGCAGCAGGAACAGTGCTTAATAGTTGTATAACACTGACCCTCCACGGCTATACTAATGTTGCTCGTGGAGTTGAGGGGTGACACTCTTCCGCGTTGCAGGACGGATGGAACCAAACGCCAAGGAGACCATAATGTCCCTAAAGCACCGACTCGGAAGCGGTTTGGGCGCTCTCGTTGTCGCTGCCGGATTGAGCTTGGGAGTGGCACAGCCTGCCGGGGCCACTGCTACATCGAGCCAGCTGACGAGCAACAAGCCCATCAGCTTCGCTTCGCCGACCAGCGACGTCGTCGGCTCGGTCAGCGACGGTTTGATCGTGGCAAGCGGCGCCCAGTGTGCACTCGGAGCCGGCGGCGGTACCCTGACTGGAGGGGTGGCCGGTGTCGGCGCGGGAGCTGCCGCTGCTTCGGCTCTGGCCCTGGCCACAGGACCGGCTGGATGGGCCATCGGCGGTGCGGCGGCGGCCGGGGCGCTTGGGGGCGGAGGTACTGGCGCCGCCCTCTTCTGCTTTGACTAGGAGGGCCACGTGGACATTCTGAAACGTAACACGGCTGGATTCGTCGCATTGACGGCGGTCGCAACTACTGTCTTCGCAATTGGCCTCCGCCTGATTCTGGGGGAGGAGAGCAACCCGCTCTTCTTCTTCTTGATCGTTCTGGCATTCATCAATATGTGTGCTGCCGGCGTGCTGGCCAACCAGAAGCGAGTCCACGGCAGTCAGTCCTCTGATCTTCGATGATCAAGTGCTGAGGGCCAGGACCGCCGGCCCTGGCCCTCAGCACCTGGGTGCATGTGGATGCCCCGAGCAGTGAAATCTGTCGCTGAGTGCTGTCCGTTGCGTGGAACGGCCTCGGCGTTCTTCACACTGGTGGCGGTGAACGCCCCCTCGTAGCCATTCCTGGAGAATCTAGCAACCGCACCTGCCGTGGCCAGGACGACACCGTGTCTGACGTTTCGTGCCCCGCCATGAGAAGAGGGCCCTCCACGCTGGTCGTGCACCATTATCCGTTGCGAGTGTTCTGATTTTCACGGAACGGAATCGTTGCCGCAGTACGTAGCCTCCACCGCTAACTCGTGAGGAGGATATATGACTCGTTCATTCAAGGAGTTTTCGCAGACGGGCACGCGATTCGGAACTGCTGCCTACGATCCTTCGAGCGTCGAAACATCCATCGAAGAGCCTCCAAAGTACTCCCGCTTGAAGGTCCTAACATGGATTAGTTTCGCGCTCTACGCCCTGAGCTTGTCACTAACTGCTATCCCAGCACTTTCCGGGAGCATGCATGAGCAGCTGGTTCAGCAATACGCGCTCATGGGTATGAGCGAGCAGCAGATCCAGGCGACGGCGGATGGTGCCGTCGACGGCGCTCTCTTCGGTGTCGGAATCGGCCTGATCGCGGGCAGCGGGATCTATCTGCTGGTTTACTTCGGGCTGGTGAAGCGGAGGAACTGGGCTCGTACTGTCGGCTTGATCTTCGCGATCCTCGGTGGGATCGGATCGCTTGTTTCAGCGGGTGCAGGGGCGCTGAATCCAACGCCGATCAATATCGTCGGCACGCTAGTTGGCTTGACGAACGTTGCCGTGGCTGTGGCTTGGATACGAACAGCGGTCAATGCGCAAGTGAGGGAGTACACTACTCAGGCGACGTGGAGTTGAACTGGCGCTCTGATCGAGCTGAACGACCAGACTCTTCCTAGCCGACCGGCGTCAACGAGGTCTCGTTGTGCTCCTGTGCAACGCGAGTGTCAACGACTACAAAGACCTCAGGCTCGGCATGTCCTGCCGGCGGGTCAATCGCCGTCGACGTGGGAGCGTTGGAGGACTTTGACGATTGAACGACAGGCGAACACATATAGTGGAGCCTATCCCCGCTAGAAGGTCGCGACGACGGGGCGGTGATCTGAGGCCTCGGCGTCGTCCCGCCCGCCGGGAGAGTCGGTGGCCGAGCTGAGGTCAGCTCCGCCGATGGTGACTGACTCGACCGCCTTGGTGAGTGCGTGGCCGACCATCAGGTGGTCGACGAGCTCTCCGCGGCCGCGGTAGACACGCGTGAACCTTTCCACCTCGGGGATCAGTGGAGCCAGGTTCCACATCCGGGTCGCATCGCCATGGTCATCGCCCTTGTACTGAACCGTCCTGGGTTTCGTTCCCTCAGACGCCCACGAGAGCAGTCTCTCGCCTGTGGTGGTCATAGTACTCGGCCTCAGCTTCGGCAGCAGTGCGATAGTCGAGATGCTCATGGAGCCGGCGCGTGCTCCACCAGTCGCCCCATTTCATCGTGGCGAACTCCACCTCCGACAGTCCGGCCCACGCCCGTTGCGCGTCGATCGCCTCGGCCTCGTAGAGCCCTCGGGCCGCCCGCAAACACAGCAGACCGTGGAAGACTGGCCTGCGATGAGGATCTCGCTGCTGGACCGCGCCCGCACGAGGGCCGGAGAGCCCGACGCCGCCGCGCTGACCGGACTCATCGACCGCGCGCGGCGGGCCGAGGCGCTGGGCTTCCAACGCTTCTGGGTCGCCGAGCACCACGGAGTCCCTGGGGTGGCCGGCGGCTCCCCGCTGATGCTGCTGGCCGCCCTCGGTGCCCGCACCGAGCGGATCCGACTGGGCACCGGCGGAGTGATGCTGCCGAACCACCGGCCGCTGATCGTCGCCGAGCAGGCCCGCCTCCTCGAGGCCCTGCACCCCGGGCGCCTGGACCTGGGCCTGGGCGCCTCGCTGGGCTACACCGCCGGCGTGCGCCGGGCGCTGGGCCGCTCCCGGCTCGACGACGGCGAGTACCCGGCCCTGGTCCGCGAGCTGATCGACCATCTGCACGACGACGCGACGATCACCGCCCGCCCGCAGGTCGCCGAGCCGCCGCCGCTCTTCCAGCTGGCCATGGGCGACGGGCTCGCCGTCGCCGCCGAGCTCGGGCTGCCGGCCGTCGTCGGCGGCGGACTGCTGCGGCGTCCAGACCGCCTGGAGGCCTACCGTCGCGGCTTCCGCCCGACGTCGGCCGAGCCACAGCCGCGGCTGATCCTCAGCCTCGACGTCGCCGTCGCCGACTCCACCGCGCAGGCCCGGCGCCTGCTGCTGCCGGAGGCCTGGGCGCTGGCCCGCACCCGCGAGGTCGGCGAGTTCCGCCCGCTCGAGCCGCTGGAGACGGTGGAGGAGCAGCTGAGCGCCGGGGTCTCCGACGCCGTCGACGAGGCGATCCGCCGGCACCGCGACGCCGCGGTGGTCGGCACCGCCGCCGAGGTCGGCGAGCAGCTGACGGACCTGCTGGAGGCCTCCGGCGCGGAGGAGGTCATGGCCTGGACCAGCATCCACGACCGGGAGCAGCTGGCCGCCTCCGACGAGGCGCTGGCCTCGCTGATCACCGGCTGACGACGCCGACACACCGCAGCACGGGGCCGACGAGCCGCTGACCGAGACGGTCGCGGCGACCGACGACGCGACGTCATTGTCCGACTCGGGCTCCTCCGCAGACGGTACGGTTTTGAACACCGTTCAAAAGCTGCTGCGCCTCCAGGAGGATCCATGACCGAACCCCTCGCCCCGTCGGCCGCGCCGCCGGCGCCGTCGCCCGCGTCCCGCCGCCCCGCCGACGTTCACGCCGCCCGGGCGCTGGCCCGGGTGGCCGTCTTCGCCGCCGTCATCGCGGCCCTCGGCGTCCCCGGGGCCGTGCCGGTCCCGGGCATCCCGGTGCCGATCACCGCCCAGACCCTGGGCGTCATGCTGGCCGGGGCCGTGCTGGGGCCGCGGCAGGGGGCGGCGGCGGTGCTGCTGCTCGAGGGGCTCGTCGCCGCCGGACTGCCGCTGCTCTCCGGCGGCCGCGGCGGCCTGGGCGCCTTCGCCGGACCGCCCGCCGGCTACCTCCTCGGCTGGGTGCTGGGCGTTCTGGTGATCGGGTGGATCGTCCACGCCGGCGCGCGCCGCACCGGCCGGGTCCGGCCGACCTGGCCGCGGGTGCTGATCGGCTCCTTCGTGGGAGGCATCGTCGTCATCTACGCCCTGGGCGTCCCCGTCCAGTCGGCCGTCACCGGCCTGGGCCTGCGGGAGACGGCGCTGCTCTCGGCGGCCTTCCTCCCCGGCGACCTGATCAAGGTGATCCTCGCCGCCGGGATCACCATGGGCCTGCACCGGGCTTACCCGGCGGCCTTCCGCCGCCCGGAGGCCCGCCGATGACCCCCGGCCGCGTCGCACCGCGGCTGCGCCCGCTGCGCGGCGCCGACCACCGGCAGGTGCTGCTCCGCGCACTTCAGGCCCGTGCGGCCGGCGAGGTTCCGCTGGTCGGCGACGAACGCTGGAGCGACGAGCACTGGGCCCAGGTCGTGGCCGCCGTGGAGGCGAGCACGCTGCCGACCGAGACCGCCTGGGCGACCTTCACCTCCGGCAGCAGCGGCCGGCCGCGGGTGGTGCTGCGCAGCGCGGCGTCCTGGGAGGTCGCCTTCGACGCCGTCGACGCCGCCCTCGACGTCCGGGCCGGCGACCGGATCCTGCTGCCGGTCCATCCGGTGTCCTCCATGACGCTCTTCGGCGTCGCGCACGCCGCCGCCCGCACCGCCGGCTTCACCGTCCCCCGCTCGGCCCGGCTGACTGCGGCCGACGTCGACGGGCCGACGCTGCTGCACGGCACGCCCTGGCAGCTGCAGGATCTGGTCGAGCTGCTCGACGGCGGCGCGCGGTGCAGCATCCGCTCGGCGCTGATCGGCGGTGCGGCCCTGGCCCCGGAGCTCACCGCCCGTGCCCGGGCCCACGGCCTGCGCGTCGTCGGCTATGCCGGCGCCGCCGAGCTGTCCTTCGTGGCCTTCGACCACGGCGACGGGCTGCGACCGATGGACGGTGTCGAGGTCCGCCTGCAGGACCACGAGCTCTGGGCCCGAACTCCGCAGGCGGCGCTGACCACGCTGGGCGGCGGGCCGATGCGCCGCGACGGCGACTGGCTCACGGTCGGCGACCGGGCCTCGCTCGACGACGACGGCGTGCTCACCCTGCACGGCCGGGCCGACGAGGCGATCCTCACTGCCGGCGCCACAGTGCCCCCGGCTGACGTCGAGGCCGAGCTGGAGCGCCTCGACGGAGTCTCGGCCGCCCTCGTGGTCGGCGCGCCCCGACCGCGGGCCGGGCAGCTGGTGCTGGCCGGCGTCGAAGTCGCTCCGGGCGGACCGAGCACCGCGGTCCTGCGCCGCGCCGCACGAGAGCGCCTGGCCCCGGCGCAGCGGCCACGTCGCTGGCACCGCGTCGCCCGGCTGCCGCGCACCGGGTCGGGGAAGGTCCGCCGGATCGACGCCGCGGAGCTGCTGGCCCTGCCGCGGCTCGAGGAGGATCCGGCCGCCGCGCGAGGCGGGATCCGATGAGCGGATCGGGAGAGGAGACCGGCGCGGTCATCGTCGCCGCGGCCCGCACGCCGATCACCGCCCGCGGGCGAGCGCTGGCCGAGGTGCCGGCCCATGAGCTGGCCGCCGTCGCCCTGGCCGACGTCGCCCGTCGGGCCGGGACGCCGCCAGACCAGGTCGTGCTGGGCAGCAGCCTCGGCGACGGCGGCAACATCGGTCGGCGCGCGGCGCTGGCCGCGGGATTCGGCATCGGCTGTCCGGGCTGGACCGTCGATGCTCAATGCGGCTCCGCCCTGGTGGCACTCCAGCAGGCCGCGGCGACGGTCGAGCACGACGGCGGCGTCGTCGCCGTCGGCGGTGCCGAGAGCGTCTCCCAACTGCCGGCGGAGATGCGTGCCGGCGGAGGAGTCCACAAACGGCCCTTCACCGCCGCCGGACTCCCCGACCCGGACATGACCGCCGCGGCCGACGACCTGGCGGCCC
>NZ_AFRW01000056.1 GCF_000220985.1 Nesterenkonia sp. F | reverse complement strand
CCTGAGCAGGCCGCAGAGGCAGAGTCCGCGGAGGATGCGGAGATCGACGTCGCGACGGCCCGGGAGCTGCTGGAGGCCGCCCGCCGACGTCGCACCCGGGCCGAGGAGTCCCGGGCCGCCCAGCATCGGCTGGTCACACAGCTCGAGGGCCGTCGTCGGCGGCTGGAGGCGCTGCGGACCGCGCTCCAGGAGGCCTCCGCGGAACGTGCCGCCGCCGCGGCCGAGGTCGAGCGGCTGGACGAGGAGACGGCGGCCACCGAGACGACGCTGGCCCGACTGCGCGGGGACTATGGGTCCGTGGAGGCCCGTGTGGCCGCCGTCGACGCGCTGCGCACTCGACTGACGCGTGCTCGCGAGTCGGTGCAGGTCTCGCGGCAGGCCGGCGCCGAGGCCGAACGCGCCGCCGCGCAGGCCGCCGAGCGGCTGGCCGAGTCGGACTTCGCCGACCGTGCCGCGCTCGCCGCCGCCCGGCTCGAGCCGGCCGCGCGGCAGGACCGCGAGACGCGGATCGCCGAGCATGATCGGCACGGGCAGCGCCTGCAGCTCGAGGCCGAGCAGGAGGACGTCGTCGACGGCCTGCAGCGGCTGGAGCGGGGAGAGGCTCTGCCCGAGGAGGACACGGTCCTCGCCGCCGAGCAGCGAGCGGCCGCCCGCGCCGAGGACGCCGAGACCGCGGAGGCCGCCCGGCGGCGCTTCGCCGACCGGCGCGGGGATCTCACGACCCCGCTGGAGCGGCTGCGCGGCGCACTGGTCGAACGCGACGAGCGTTCGGCCGACCAGCGCCGTCGGCGCGAGCTGGCCGACACGCTGAGCGGCCGCGGTCCGGACAACACGCTGCGGATGACGCTGACCAGCTACGTGCTCGCCGCCCGGCTGGAGAAGGTCGCCCGGGCCGCGACTCGCCACCTGCAGACGATGTCGGAGGGCCGCTATCAGCTGCTCCACGACGACTCGGCGTCCGGGGGCGGACTGCGCGGCCTCGATCTGAAGGTCCACGACGAGCACAGCGACCACGAGCGGCCGACCTCCTCGCTCTCCGGCGGGGAGACCTTCATGGCCGCGCTGGCGATGGCCCTGGGCCTCGCCGAAGTGGTCCAGGCCGAGGCCGGCGGCATCAGCATGGAGAGCCTGTTCATCGATGAGGGCTTCGGCTCGCTCGACGAGGAGAGCCTGGAGCACGTCATGGCCGCGCTGCATCGGCTGCAGGGCGAGGGCCGCCGGGTCGGCGTGGTCAGCCATGTGACCGAGATGCACCGGGCCATCCCGACCCAGCTGCAGGTCGACCGCGGCCGCCGCGGCTCCACGCTGCGGCTGATGCTGCCCGATGGCGAGATCTCCGGAGCAGAGCTGGCCGCGGCGGCCGAGGAGCCCGACGGTGCGGCGGCGGGGGAGCCTGAGCCGGTCGCGCCGTCCGGCGAGCAGTCCGACGCACCGGCCCGGGAGCCG
This sequence comes from Nesterenkonia sp. F, assembly GCF_000220985.1. Taxonomy (GTDB): domain Bacteria; phylum Actinomycetota; class Actinomycetes; order Actinomycetales; family Micrococcaceae; genus Nesterenkonia. Next base: position 57 of record NZ_AFRW01000056.1, on the reverse strand, counting down.
GTCCGATGAGCCCGCAGGAACCTGCCGCGCAGCACGGTGCCGCAGCGGCCGGGACCG
>NZ_AFRW01000057.1 GCF_000220985.1 Nesterenkonia sp. F | reverse complement strand
GTCGCGCGCCGCGCGATGGAGGCCGGCACGCCGACTCAGGTCCCGGCCGTCCGGCTCAGGCCCAGCCGTCGAGGTCGCTGGCGTTGTCCTGGCGTCGCTTCCCGCGGCGGACGCTGCGCCGGGCGGCGCGCGAGCCCGGCCGGCGTCCGCGCACGGCGCTCGTCCGGCCGGCGGAGCCGTCCTCGGCCGGGGCCCTGCGCCGAGCCTCGCGATTCTGCATCCAGCGGCCCATCAGCCAGGCGATCCCGGCCAGCGCCGCCAGGCTCAGCGCCCACATGACGCCGGTGAGCACCATCAGCAGCGCATCTCCGGCGGCGGAGCCCTCCGCGGGTGCCTGCTGCGCCGTCGTCGCCGCGCCGAGGGCGAGGGTCCCCGCGAGCGCCCCCATCAGTTCAGCACCATCGGCTCATAGCCCTCGGCGCGCAGGCTGTTGAGCACCAGGGAGGAGTGCTCGGCGCCCTTGGTCTCCATGTTGATCACCAGCGCGACGTCGCCCATCGACAGCTCGCCGCCGATGCGCGTGTGGTCGACGCCGATGACGTTGGCGTCGGTCTCGGAGACGATCCGCGAGATCATCGCCAGCTCACCGGGCCGGTCCTTGAGCATCAGTTTCACGGTCAGGAAGCGGTCGGCGGCCGAGAGGCCGCGCTGGATGACCTTGAGCATCAGCATCGGGTCGATGTTGCCGCCGGAGAGCACCGCGACGATGTTCTCCGCCTCGATGCCCAGCGACGCCAGCTTGCCCTCCATCAGCGCGGCCACGCCGACGGCTCCGGCCGGCTCGACGACCATCTTCGAACGCTCCATCAGAAAGATCAGCGCCTCGGCGATGGCGTCCTCGCTGACGGTGACGACCTCGTCGACCAGCTCCTTGATGATCTCGAAGGGGATCTCACCGGGCTGGCCGACGGCGATGCCGTCGGCGATGGTGCGCACGCCCTTCAGCGGGACCAGCGCGTCGGCGGCCAGCGACGGCGGGTAGGCCGCCGCGTTCTCGGCCTGCACGCCGATGATCCGCAGGTGCCGGCCGCGCCGGGCGGCCTCCTGCTTCAGCGCCACGGCGTTGCCGGCCAGCAGGCCGCCGCCGCCGATGCCCATGATGACCGTGTCGACCTCGGGCTCCTCGTCGAGGATCTCCAGGCCGATCGTCCCCTGGCCGGAGACGACGTCGGTGCTGTTGAACGGGTGGATGAACACCGCCCCGGTCTCCTCGGACTGGCGCTGGGCCTCGGCCAGCGCCTCGTCGACGTTGGAGCCGTGCAGCACGACGTCGGCGCCGTGGTCGCGGGTGGCGGCGAGCTTGGGCAGCGCCACGCCGCGCGGCATGTAGATCGTCGCCGAGATGCCCAGCTTCTTCGCCGCCAGGGCCACGCCCTGGGCGTGGTTGCCGGCGGAGGCGGCGACGACGCCGCGGGCCTTCTCCTCCTCGCTCAGCCGCGACATCCGCACATAGGCCCCGCGCACCTTGAAGGAGCCCGCGCGCTGCAGGTTCTCGCACTTCAGGTGCACAGTGGCGTTCATCATCCGCCCCAGCGCCCGGGAGTGCTCCAACGGGGTGTGGACGATGACCCCGTCGAGCAGCTCGCGGGCGGCGCGGACGTCGTCGAGCGTGACGCTCAGTCCGTGGCCCGGGGGCGTGACGGCGGAGTCGTTCTCAGTCTGGGTCATTCCTCATCCTCAGCGTGTCGTCGGTCCTCGTCGACGCCGCGGGAACGGTCGGCGGCGCCTCGGGTCTCTGCCTCGCCGGTCGCCGAGCGGCGCGACCGGCGGACGGCGTCGGAGGGTCCGGAGGCGTCGGGGTCCCCGGACTCCCCGCGGGCCGCGCGCCGTTCGGGATCCAGCGCGGGCACGGTCTCCTTCAGCCGGCGCTTCAGTCCGGCCAGGGCCTCCTCGTCCGCCGACTCGTCGGGCTCCGGCGGCACGTCCCGGCGCGCGGCCTCGAGCCGCTGCTCGCGCTCCATCGCCAGGGCGACGTCATCGTGCCGCCACTCCTCGCGCACGATATAGCGGGTGGAGCGATTGATGAAGGCCAGCACCGGCACGGCGAAGAGCGCGCCGACGATGCCCAGCAGCGTGGTCCCGGCGGTCACCGCGAGCACCACCGCCAGCGGGTGCAGCCGCACGGCCTTGCCCATGACGATCGGCTGCAGCACGTTGGACTCGATCTGCTGGACCAGCAGCACCACGCCGAGCATCAGCAGCGCGTTGATCGGTCCGTTGGCCACCAGCGCGAGGATGATCGCGATCGCCCCGGTCGCCACCGCGCCGACCACCGGGATGAAGGAGCCGAGGAAGACCAGCACCGCCACCGGCAGGGCCAGCGGGACGCCCAGCAGCTGCGCACCGATCCCGATGCCCACCGCGTCGACCGCGGCGACGAAGACCTGCACGCGCACGTAGGAGCCCAGCGCCGTCCAGCCGGTGCGGCCGGCGCCGTGGACGGCCGGGCGGAACTTGCTCGGGACGAACTGCACGCCGAAGCGCCACAGCCGCTCGCCGTCGGCCAGGAAGAAGATCAGCGTGAACAGCGCCAGGATGAGTCCGACGACGATGTTGCCGGCCGTCGAGCCGATGCTCACCGCGCCGCCGAGCAGCGAGCTCGAATTGTCCTGGACGTACTGCTGGGCCTGCTGCAGCCAGCGGTCGAACTCCTCGGTGGAGACGGTGACGCCCAGCTGCTGACCGGCGTCCTCGGCCAGGCGCACCAGTTCCAGCACGCCGACGCGGACTTGGTCGGTCATCTCCGCGAAGCCCTGGACCAGCTCCTGGCCGACCAGGTACAGCAGGCCGTTGACGACGGCGAGCAGCAACAGGATCGAGGAGATGGAGGCCAGCAGGGACGGGAACTTCAGACGCCGGAGGAAGTCATGGACCGGGCGCAGCAGCGTCGCCAGCAGCGCGGCGATCAGCAGCGGGATGATCAGCAGCTTGACGAAGCTGAGCAGCCAGAGGAGCACGCCGGTGAAGGCGAGGATGAGCAGGACGCGCCAGGACCACGCCGCCGCGATCCGCACGCCCCAGGGGATGTCCTCCTGGATGCGCCGCTCGTCGGAGACGCCGACGTCCCCGGACGGCGCCGGCGGCGCGGCCGGAGTGGAGAACGAGCTCTCGTCATCTCGAGTCATGCGTTCCATAGTGACACAGGCGACGCCCGGGGACCCGGACGGCACGAGCGACCTCCTCCTTCTCCTCTGCGGCGCCGAGACGCGTTCCCGGGACGACCGGTCCGGGACCGGTGTCCGGGACCATGCACTGCGGGCCCGCCGCCGCAGGTCGAGATGCGGCGAGCGAGCCCGGAGCGCGGGTGCGGGCGAGGCCCGCAGGGACGATCACTCCGCCATGGAACGGACGATCGCGATGAGTCGGAGCAGCTCGATGTACAGCCAGACGAGGCTGACGGTCAGCCCGAAGGCCGCCGCCCAGCCGAAGCGCTTGGCGACGCCGGCGTCGACGCCCTCCTGGATGTTGGTGAAGTCCATCACCAGCGAGTAGGTGGCCAGCAGGATGCCCAGTGCGCCGAGGGCGAGGCCCAGGAGCGGCATCTCCCCGCGCAGACCGAACATCGAGTCGGTGCCGCCGAACATCATCAGACCCACGTTGACGAGGCTGAAGACGAAGTACGCCAGGCCGGCGACCATGAACATCTTGGTCAGCTTCGGCGTGGCCCGGACCTTGCCGGAGCGGAAGAGCGCGAGCACCGAGCCGAAGACGATGACGGTGCCGAGCACCGCCTGCAGCACGATGCCGGGGAACTGCATCTCCAGCAGCATCGAGATGCCGCCGAGCAGCAGCCCCTGGCAGGCGCTGTAGGCCAGGATGAGCGCGGGGTTCGGCTCGCGCTTGAACGAGTTCACCAGGCCGAGCACGAGGCCGCCGAGCAGACCGACGATGACCAGCACCATCAGCAGCGCCGGCGACGTCGCGCCCACGGTGACGCTGACGCCGGCGCCGAGCAGCACAACCAGGAAGCTGACCAGCGTCTTGCGGATGACGTCGTCGTAGGTCATCGGCTCCAGGTCCTGCGGAGCCGCCTGCGGCGCGGCGACGCCGCCCTGGCCGGGCATGCCGTGCTGCTGCGCGTAGGGACGGTCGTCCTGCTGCGGCTGCTCGGTGACGTGGCCCCGCTGGTCCATCGTGAACCGGCGACGGCCGCGCTCGGAGAACTGCTGCGGGAACGCCTGCGTGTTGAAGATCGGGTTCGACATGTTCGGGCCGGACTCCTATCGGGCTCGTCTGCCTCAGGATGATCGCCCGCGGACGCGGGCGATGGTCTGCCCCCAGTCTACCGCCGCGACGGCGTGATGCACGTCGCCGTCCACAGTTGGGCCGCACATCGTGCACTGCGGATCCACGCCGCCCGCGCACCCCAGGTCGACTGGTGTCCGCGGCGCGGCACCCGTAGGATTTGAACACCGTTCAGACCCGATCGCTCCCCGACGGTCCGGGCAGCCGACCGTCGACCGGAAGAAGGACTCCGATGCCGCCCCCCGCGCCGCAGCACCCGACGAGGCCCTCCGCACCGGGCTCCCCCGCCCCGCAGACCCTCCGGCCCGGCACGGCCCGCGACGACGGCGGAGTGAGCCGCTCGGTGCGCGGCATCGCCCGGATGGCCGTCTTCGCCGCCCTGGTCGCGGTCCTCGGCCAGCCCTTCGCCGTGCCGGTGATCGCCGGCGTGCCCATCACGCTGCAGACGCTGGGCGTCATGCTCGCCGGCGCGGTGCTCGGGCCGTGGCGCGGCGCCGGCGCGATGGTGCTGCTGCACCTGCTCGTCGCCGCCGGGCTGCCGCTGCTGAGCCAGGGGTCCGGCGGCCTGGCCGTCTACGCCGGACCGACGGCCGGCTACGCGCTGGGCTGGATCCCCGGGGCATGCGTCGTCGGGGCGATCGTCCAGGCCGGCTGGCCGCTGCGGCTGTGGCGCACGACGGCGGGCACGGTGCTCGGCGGCGTCGCCGTCATCCACGCCTGCGGCATCCCGGTGATGGCCTGGCAGCTGGGACTGACCCTGCCGCAGGCCGCGGTCTCGTCGGCCGCCTTCCTCCCGGGCGATCTCGCCAAGGCCGCCGCGGCGGTGCTGCTCGCCCACGCGCTGGCCCGCGCCTACCCGACGCCCTTCGAGCATGCCCGGAGCCGGCGGGGCTGATCCCGGACGATGCCCTCGACCCCGCTCATCCCGCTGCACCGCCCCGGCGACTCGCCGGTGCATCGGATGCCGGTGCCCGCGAAGTTCGCCGTGCTGCTGGTGCTGGCCCTGGTGCTCTCGCTGCGCCGCGAGGATCCGTGGATCGTCGCCGCCGCCTGGGCGCTGGCCGTCCTCGGACACCTGGCCTCGGGCGCTCCGGCCGTCGCGCTTCTGCGCCGACTGGTGGGGGCTGCGCTGGCTCGTGCTGCTGCTGACCGTCCCGCAGCTGATCTTCCTCTCCGGAGCGGAGACGGCGCTGAACGTCTCCCGGGTGACCGCACTGATCCTGCTGGCGGGCCTGCTGACGCTGACCACCAGCACCGAGGCCGTGCTGGACGCCGTCGAACGTGCCCTGCACCCGCTGCGGCGCCTCGGCGTCGACCCCGAGCGAGTCTCGCTGGCGCTGTCGCTGACCATCCGCTCGGTGCCCACGATCATGGGCTTCCATGCCGAGATCCGGCAGGCCCAGCGCGCCCGCGGCGCTCGGGGCGGTCCGTGGACGACGATCATGCCGCTGCTGGTGATGACGCTGCGCCATGCTGAGCGGACCGCCGAGGCGCTGACCGCCCGCGGCGTGCGCTGAGCCTCAGCCGACGGGCTCCTCGCCGGTGAAGGTCTGCAGCCGTCCGCACATCCCGAAGAGCCGCGGTCCGGGGCGCGGCTCGCCGCGGACGACGGCGGCGCGGCCCAGATGCGACCCGTCGCCGGACTGCAGGGCCTGCAGGTGCTCCCGGGTCCGCGCGGTCTCGGCCTCGACGGTCGCCTCCCAGATCTCGCGCCAGCGCTCGACGCGCGGGCGGACCAGCTCGGCGGCGCGGGCGTGCAGCGTCGCCAGCGCCTGCGGGCCGTCGCGCTCGACGGCGGCGATATGCTCGCGGCAGCCCTCGACGGCCAGGTCGCGTCGAGCCTGCGCGGCCCGCGCGCGCTCCTGCTCGTCGCCCTCGGGCAGCGCGACGGCCTCGCGGTATTTCTCCGGGTCGGCGAGGATCTCGTCGGGGAACGTCAGCACCGCGTCGCCGGCCTCGGGAAGCCCGGCGTTGGACATCACCACGTTCAGCCGGAGGTCCCCGTGGTTGACCAGCCGGTGGACGGTGCCGGGGGTGAACCACAGCAGCGAGCCGGCCTCCAGCCGGTCGCGGGCGAACCCCTCCGCGGAGAGCGTGTGGACCTCTCCGGTCCCGCCGGTGACCACGTAGGCCTCGGTGGAGACGGTGTGCAGATGGGGGGAACCGCCGTGCAGCCCGTCGGGGGTCTCCCAGTCGTAGACGCAGAGCTGACTGACCGAGGTGCCGCCCGGGAACCGCGGCAGCGCACGCTGCACCGGCGTGCTTCCGTGCGGCGAGCTTCCGTGCGGCGAGCTTCCGTGCGGCGAGCTTCCGTCCGGCGTGCGTCCGTGCGCAGGTGTGCTCATCACAGCGCGAACTCCGTCCCGAGGTCGTCCCGTGCGGCGGGCTCGAGCTGCTCGGCGACGAAGACGAACCGGTGCCTCAGCCGCAGCACGCCGCGGTCCGGCAGGTGGATCTCCTGGTCGAACGCCGGCGACTGGCTGGTCACCGTGAAGATCCCGGTGCGGGTGAACCACTTGATCGGCGGGACCTCGACCGGCCCCTCCGGCCCGGAGGCCTCCGAGGTCCCGGCGAAGGCCATGACCGTGCCGCCGCCGTCGATCTCGTCGTGCGGGGAGCTGAAGGCGACCCAGTCGGCGATCGCGCCCATGGTGTCCTCCTCGCCGTCGGCGCCGGCGGAGTTGACCACCTGGCAGCCGGTCCAGGAGCGCGGCCCGCGCCAGAACCAGCCGGTGTATCCGGCGCTCGGCCGGCCCGCCGTCGTCGGGCTGCCCATCGGCAGCGTCTCGCCGGAGACGTTGGTCAGCTCGGTCTCCAGGTCGATGGCCCAGAGGCCGCGGTCGGCGTCGAGCGAGTGGACCCGCTGGACGCGGTGCTCGTCGAACCAATGCTCGCCGCGGGAGGTGATCCACTCCAGCGTCTCGTCGAAGACCACCTCCTCGCCGCCGGTCGGCTCGGCGGAGAACCCGGTGTGGCGCATGGTGCCCAGGTTGCCGCGCATCTGGTACCCGTCCTCGACGTGGAACGTCGGGCCGCCCCAGAAGTTCTGGTCGGCCACATGCGACCAGGTGAACTGCAGGCCGGTGTGCCAGCGGTGGTCGTGCGGCCGGCGCACCGCCGCGTCGCCGCCGTCCAGGAAGCGCAGCGGATACAGATACGGCTTGGGCGCCTCCTCCGGCGCAGTGTCCGGGCGGATCACGTAGCGCAGGATCTCGGTGCCGGCGGCGGAGACGGCGATCTCCTCGTCAGTGCGGGCGACGTCGAAGGTCTGGCTCATCGGGCGGGCTCCTCGGCGGGGGTCGGGACGACGCCGGCGGTGTTGTCGGCGACGCGGTAGTCATGGGCGGCGTCGTGCATGCCGGCGTAGTAGGTGCCGGAGCGGGTCAGCTCCGCACGCCGGACGGGGCGTCCGGTCTCGGCGGACTGGTACAGGGCGGCGATGAACTCCAGCACCCGCCGGCCGTCGTCGCCCGAGGCCCGCGGGCGCACCCCGGCGGCCATCGCGTCGAGCAGCTCGCCCAGCTGCCGGCGATGCGAGGAGGGCACGTCCTCCTCGGGCGTCCAGTCGGCGGGGACCTCCTCGCCGACATGCGGGGCCGGGGTCCAGGTCCAGGAGCTGTTGTCATAGCCGTAGAGGTGCTCGACCTCGACGGTGGCGTCCTGGAAGTCGAAGCGCAGGTAGGAGACCTCGCGCGGGGAGAGCACCGAGTTGACCACCGTGGCCAGCGCACCGGAGGCCAGTCGGACGGTGGCCGCCGAGACGTCCTCAGTCTCGACGTCGCGGTCCAGCGCCGCGGCGGTGGCCGAGACCTCGGTCCAGTCGCCGAGGATCTCGAGGAGCAGGTCCATCTGATGGATGCCGTGGCCCATCGCGGGGCCGCCGCCCTCAGTCTCCCACTTCCCGCGCCATGCGACGTCGTAGTAGGAGTGCGGGCGATACCAGAGCGTGTTGCACAGCGCGACCAGCGGTCGTCCCAGCGTGCCTTCCTGCACATGGCGCTTCAGCCGCTGGGCGCCCGAGCCGAAACGGTGCTGGAAGACGTAGGAGGCGTAGGGGCCGCCCTCCCGCTCCAGCGCGGCGACCTCGTCGTACTCGGCCAGCGTCAGCATCGGCGGCTTCTCGCACCAGACCCAGGCGCCGGCGCGCAGCCCCTTCATGACGCCCTCGCGGTGGGCCGAGGGCGGGGTGCACAGCACCAGCAGATCCGGCCGCTCGGCCTCGAGCAGCTCGTCGATGCCGCCGTGGCGGCCGGGGATCCCCCACTCGTCGGCGACTCGGGCCACCCGGTCGGGGTCGACGTCGGCAAGGCCGACGACCTCGACGCGGCCCTCGTGGGACTTCAGCGTGGGCAGGTGAGCCCCCGCGGCGATCCCTCCGGCGCCGACGACGCCGACGCGGATCGTGCTGGATGCGGCTGACATGCGTGCTCCTCGCAGTGGATGTGCTCGATGATCGGGCGCCGCGTCGACCGACCGGCCGCAGTCGCCGACGGGCGCGAGTGACCGATCACATGACCGATCATCATCGAGACTAGGGAGACCCCGGCCACGCTGTCAACACGATTCTGTCATCCCGGTCACATCGCCGAGCGGGCTGGTCGCCGGCGCGACCTGCGGGACCCGACGTCCCGCCCGCACGGTGCAGCTCCGTCCGGAACACCGATGTGCCCGGCGGTCGGCGCGCCGACCGCCCCCGACCGCAGGACGGAGAGACACTGCCCCCGTGACACCCGACACCCCCTCCGGCCGCCGGGCGACCATCCACGAGGTCGCCCGGGCCGCCGGCGTGTCCCACCAGACGGTCTCGCGCTATCTGCGCGGACTCGGCCCCTTCCGCCCGCACACCGTCGAGCAGGTCGAGGCGGCCATCGAGGAGCTCAACTACCGGCCGAACACCATCGCCCGGTCGATGCGCACCCGGCGGACCGGCGTGCTCTCCGTGGTGCTCCCCTCCCCCGTCGAGCAGATGCCCACCCCGATGCTGGCCGCGGCCGGCGAAGTCGCCCATCGCGAGGGCTTCCTCATGGAGATCGCCGTGGTGGAGGGCTCGCCGCAGGAGCGGGCCGCCCGCGCCCGGGAGCTGATGGACTCCGGCCGCGTCGAGGGCGTGCTGTCGCTCAGCGGCCTGCCGGGCCTGGAGGAGTCTCCGCGGACGGCGACGACGGCGGCGCTGGCGGTGCTCGGCCAGTACGACGACCGGCTGCGCGGCATCGGCCCGCTCGCCGACGCCTCGCTCATCGCCGAGATCGTGCGCCGGCTCGCCGACATGGGGCATCGCCGCTTCCTGCACGTGCAGGGCCCGCAGGAGTGGGCCTCGGCGGCCGCACGCCGACAGATCTACGAGGAGACCATCGCCGAGGACGGGCTCGAGTCCCACGGCGTCGTCGGCGGTGCATGGTCGCCCGAGACCGGCCATGCCGCGCTCATGGACCTGCCCGAGGACAGCGGGGTGACCGCCGTCGTCGCGGCCAACGACTACGTCGCGTTCGGCGTGCTGCGCGCCGCCCACGAGCGCGGATGGCGTGTCCCGGATGACCTGAGCGTGGTCGGCTGGGACGACCTGGGCGTCAGCCGCTACGCCGTCCCGGCGCTCTCCACCGTCGCCGCCGACCGTGCCGGCCAGGGACGCTTCGCCATGGAGCGCCTCATCGCGCTGGTCCGCGAGCAGGACCCGCCCACGGTGATGCCGGAGATGAACACCCTGCTGCTGCGCGAGTCGGTCGGCCCCGCCCCGCGTCGCTGAGTCGGCCCCGCCGTCGATCGATGCTCTTGACGGACAAAAATGTGATCGGTCACAGTATGTGAGGTGACCCACATCACGATCCTCGGGAGGAACTGTTCCATGCACCGCTCTGTCCACCGCCGCCTCCGCCCCCGTGGCCGTCCTGACGGCCGGGGCCCTGCTGCTCTCCGGCTGCGGCGCCGGATCCGCCGCCGGCGACGACGGCGACGTCACGCTGCGCTTCTACTGGTGGGGCCACGACGGCCGGCACGAGAACACCCAGGAGCTCATCGACGTCTACGAGGAGAAGAACCCCGGGGTGACGATCGAACCGGAGTTCTCCGACTGGTCGGGCTACTGGGACCGGCTGGCGACGCAGACCGCCGCCGGAGACGCCCCCGACGTCATCCAGATGGACGCCCTCTATCTCCGCGAGTACGCCGAGAACGGCACGCTGCTGGACCTCTCCGCCATGGACTTCAGCGGCATCGCCGCGGGCGTGCGCGACGCCGGCGCCACCGACGACGGCGTCTGGGCCATGCCGCACGGGATGACGGTCATGACGCTGGCGGCCAACGACTCGATGATCGCCGACTCCGGCGTGGACCTGCCCGACGACACCTCCTGGACCTGGGAGGAGTTCAGCGCGTACTCCGCCGAGCTGGCGGAGGCCACCGGGGAGTACGGCGTCAGTCCGCTGCTCGAGTCGGCCGGACTGCAGACCTGGCTGCGTCAGCACGGCCGCCAGATCACCACCGACTCCGGCGACCTGGGCTTCGAGCCGGCCGACGCCGCCGCGTACTTCCAATTCCAGCTGGACCTGCTCGACGACGGCGGCTACCCGCCGCCCTCCGCGTCGGCCGAGGAGCAGCCGCCCGGATCGGCCGAACAGTCGATGACCGGCCGCGGCGAGGCCGTGATGGGGACCTGGTGGGACACGATGATCGGCGGCCTCTCGGAGTACGCCGACTCGAGCTTCACCCCGCTGCGGATGCCCAGCATCGACGGCGACGGCGACCACCAGATGTTCTTCAAGCCGTCGATGTTCTACTCGGGGTCCTCCGACACCGACCACCCCGAGGAGGTCCAGGACTTCATCGAGTTCCTCGCCACCTCGGAGGAGTCGACCGAGATCAACCTGACCGACCGGGGCATGCCCGCGGCCGAGGGCGCGCTGGAGAGCATCCGGGACGAGCTCACCGAGCAGGAGCAGATCCTGGCCGACCATGCCGCCGAGCTCGACTCCGAGGTCGGCGACCCCACGCCGATCCCGCCGGAGGGCGCCTCGGCCTTCCCCGACCACGTCTACCGCTACTCCCAGGAGGTCCTCTTCGGGCGGCAGACGCCGCAGGAGGCCGCCGAGGCGATGCACGCGGACATGCAGTCGGACCTCGACGACGCCGGCTGAGCCGCGCGACGCGGCAGGCCGGTGCCCCCACTGGGATTCGAACCCAGACTGTGCTGATTTTAAATCAGCTGCCTCTTCCGATTGGGCTATGGGGGCCGAGACGCGCACGGCGGGCCGCCGTGCGGATCCATCGTAGATCCGCCGCGGCGGCCCGCCGTCGTCGTCCTCGGGGGTCCTCATCGCCCATCCCGTCCGCCGGCGACCGGGGGTGCAGGTCAGGCAGAGGCCGGACGAGGAGTCACTTCTTCGTCGCGGGGGTCGCCGCCTCCTCGAACTGGCGACGCGGGGTCTCCAGATCGCGCAGCTGGGTGAAGTCGCGGCCGAAGAGCAGCTCGTTCAGCCAGTTGCTGGCCACCCGGACCTTGCGCTCGACGGTGGGGATGGCCATGCCGTGGTAGCCGCGGTGGGCCAGCCAGGCCGGGAAGCCCGTGAGCTTGACGCCCAACGGGTTGCCGACGCCCTTGTAGAGGCCCAGCCCGGCGACGGCCCCCAGGGACTCGTGCTTGTACTCGGTCAGCGACTCGCCGGCGCGGGCGGCCAGCAGGTTCTTCGCCAGCATCTTCGCCTGGCGCAGGGCGTGCTGGGCGTTCGGCACGCAGAAGCCGCCCGGGCCGGCGCCGGTGAGGTCCGGGGTGGCGGCGACGTCGCCGGCGGTCCAGGCGCCCGGGATCGCCCGGCCCTCGTCGTCGACGATCTGCAGAGTGGGCGAGCCCTTGAGCCGGCCGCGCTCGTCGACCGGGAAGCCGGAGGACTTGGCCACGGCGTTGGCCGCCACACCGGCGGTCCAGACCAGCGTGCCGGACTCGAAGCGGTCGATCTCGGACTTGTCGGCCATGTCGATCAGCTGCAGCTCGCCGTCGACGGCCGAGCCCAGCGAGGTGTTCAGCAGCACCTCGATGCCGCGGGAGCGCAGGTGCTCGACGACGCCCTCGGCCTGGTCCTCGGAGACCTCGGGCATGATGCGGCCCATGGCCTCGACGAGGACGATGCGCACGTCGGACTGGCTCAGCCGCGGGTTCGCGTCCACTGCGGCGCGGACGATGTCCTCGATCTCGGCGATGCACTCGATGCCGGCGAAGCCGCCGCCGACCACGGTGAAGGTCAGTGCCCGCGCCTTGGCCTTCTCGTCGGTCATCGTCGAGGCGGCCTCGATGTCGTCGAGGATCTGGTTGCGCAGCGTCAGCGCCTCCTCGATGGTCTTCAGACCGATGCCCTGCTCGGCCAGGCCCTCGATCGGGAAGGTGCGCGTCGTCGCACCGGCGGCCATGACGACGTCCTGATAGGACAGCTCGATGGTGTCGCCGTCGTCCAGCTCGACCGTGGCGGTGCGGGCCTCGTGGTCGACGCCGGTGACCTTGCCGGTGACGACCTCGGTGTCCTTCAGATGCTTGCGGTGGGAGACGACGGCATGGCGAGCCTCGATGTGTCCGCCCACGACCTCCGGGAGGAAGGGCTGGTAGGTCATGTAGGGCAGCGGGTCGACCAGAGTGACGACCCCGCCGGCCTCCTTGACCTTCTTCTGCAGCTGCTGCGCGACGGTCAGGCCGACGTAGCCGCCTCCGACGATCAGCGTGCGCGGTTTGTCTGAGAGCTTCTGCGAGGTTGCCATGGAGTCATCCTAGCCGGGTTGCTGACGTGAACGTGAACTGCTCGCACACGCCTGTGGCGGCGGACCACGGCGGGGTCGCCGTGCTCCACCGCCACAGTGCGATGCGCAACATCAGCAGTCTACTCCGTCCGACGTCGCGGCTCAGCGACCTGTGACGCGACGCCTCCGCAGGGTCAGATGGGAGGCCGCGCCGGCGACGATCAGCACCACCACCAGGGCGGCGACGCCGAGCGTGGTCGCTCCGGCCCAGTCCTGGACGGTCGCGGCCTCCTCCGACTGCGGGCGGGCCCGCGGATCACCCTCCGGCCCCGGCGTCACCCCGGAGTCCTCGGGGATGTCGACGTGCTGGGAGGTCTCGGAGTCCCCGCGCCGGTGGATGCGCACCCACTCGGCCAGCGACTGATAGTCCGCCTCGTCGTACTCCGGGACGTCGTCGCTGTCCACAGCGGCGGCGACGTCGAGGATCCCGCGGCCGAACTCGGGATCGACGCCCTCGGGCCCGGCGTCCTCGGCGGTGGCCAGCAGCCGGTGGCGGACCTCCGCGACCGGCAGGTCCGGATGGGCGGCCATCACCAGCGCCGCCGCTCCGGCGACGATCGGCGAGGCCCCGGAGGTTCCCGACCACTGTGCGTAGCCGCCGTCGGGCACCGCCCCGACCAGCGGCTCGGACGGGGCCGCGAGGTCCACCGCGATGCCCTGGGCCGAGGCGTCCTGGCTGATCTCCTCCTCCTCGGTGACCCCGGCGACGGTGACCACTCCGGGGATCGAGGCCGGCGCGCCGACGCTCCACTGCCCGGAGATCCGATTCCCGGCGGCGGCGACGACCAGCACGTCGTTCTCCTCGGCCCGCTGGAAGGCCCGGTCCCAGGACCTCGGCCACTCCTGCTGGTTGGGCAGGCCGAAGGACATGTTCAGGACGTCGGCGTCGTGCTCGATCGCCCAGTCCACGCCGTCGACGACCTGCTGCTCCAGCGGGACGTCGTAGGAGCTGGGGATCTCCAGCGACATGGAGATGCTCAGCAGGTCCGCCTGCGGCGCGACGCCGACGACGCCGGAGGTGCGCTCCACGTCCGGCGACATCGCCGCGCCGGCGACCAGGTCGGAGGCCCGCACCGCGCCGGAGGTCAGCGCCTCGCGCGTGACCACGCCGGCTCCGGCCGCCCCGGAGGTGCTCATCTCCTCGCGCAGGTCCTCCCAGAACTCCTTCCAGTCCTGCTCGGAGAAATCCTCGAAGTCGTGGGGCTCGGGCAGGTCCTCGGGGTCGTCGCCGCTGGGCTCGGCGCCGCGGCCGGCGGCCAGCGAGCCGACCAGCGTGCCGTGCTCGGCGGTCATCTGCTCCACCGGGGAGCCGTCGGAGTCTCCTCCGCCGGAGACGTCGGTGCCCCCGACGACGGCGTCCTTCAGCGCGGGGTGCTCGGCGTCGATGCCGGTGTCCATCACGGCGATCCGCACGCCCTCGCCCTGCGTGGTCTTCCAGGCCTCGGTGACGCCGTAGGTGTCCAGCCAGTACTGCGCCTCCCGCCAGGCGTCGGCTTCGGCGGAGGGAGCTCCTCCGACCTGCGGGGCCAGCATCAGCGGGACGAGGGCGCCGACGACCGCCGTCGACCGCAGCAGTCGGAGAGGACGGCGACGGCGCGGCGGCTCCGGGCTCTGCGGGGGCATCGGGCTCATCGTCTGCGAGGTCCTCCGGTCAACCGGCGATCTGGGGCTCGCGACCGGCGGCCAGCGAGAGGGCGATGCCGTCCAGGATGTCATGCTCGGAGGCCACCGCGGAGGTCACGCGCCCATCCGTGACCGTGTTCACGTAGTCGAGGATGGTTCCCCAGATCAGCGCGCCGGCGCCGATGACGTCGACGCGTCCGGGGTGCATGAACGGCATATGGGCGCGCTCGTCCCGGGATGCGGTGAGCAGCTGGTCCACAGACTGCTGGTACTGGTCCAGACCGATCTCCGCGCCGTGGATGAGGTCGGGGTCGTAGTCCTCCAGGCCGAGGGCGTGGGCGGTGACGGTGGTGACCGTGCCGGCCACGCCGATGACCACGTCGGTCTCGTCCAGCGGCATCACCTGGGAGACGTCCTCCAGGAAGGAGAGCGTCTCGAAGCTCGCCATCGAGGTCTCGGTCTCCCGCGGCGGATCGCTGTGCAGGTGCCGCTCGGTGAAGCGCACGCATCCCATGTCGGTGGAGATCGAGTGGGTCATGCCGTCGGAGGTGCCCAGCACGAACTCCGTGGACCCGCCGCCGAGGTCGACGACGAGGACCTTCCGCTCGGGGTCCGCGTCCAGCAGCGACGACGCGCCGGTGAAGGACAGGCCCGCCTCTTCGCTGCCGCGGATGACCTCCGGCTCGACGCCGAGGCGCTCTTCCACTCCCCGGATGAAGACGTCGCGATTCGCCGCGTCCCGCGTGGCCGAGGTGGCCACGAAGCGCACCGCCTCGACGTCGTGGCGGCGGATGAGCGCGGCGTACTGGTCGACGGCCGCGAAGGTCCGCTCGAGGGCGGCCTCGGAGAATCGGCCGGTGGAGTCCACGTCCTCGCCGAGCCGCACCACGATCATCTGGCGCACCACGTCGGTCAGCGGGGAGGTCCGCACCGGGCAGCCGAGGCGATGCCCGTACGGGTCATGACGCTCGGGCCGCTCCTCCGCGGGCCGGCGTCCGACGTCGGCGATCAGCAGGCGGATCGAATTCGTCCCGCAGTCGATGGCGGCAACTCTCATGTCTGCTCCTTCAGCTCCGGCGCCGGACGTGACGGCTGAGGTCCTCGGTCGGGACGTCGGCGTCGTGATCCCAGGCGGTCGCGCAGGTGCACATCTGCGGAGTCCAGTCCTCCACGATGCGCTCCAGGGTCTCGTCCCCCAGCGGGGTGATGCCCGGGCCGACGGCGAGGGCGTGGCCGACCAGAACATGCAGGCACTTGACGCGTTCGGGCATGCCCCCGGCGCTGACGCCGTCGATCTCCCAGACCGGATCCAGCCCGGCCCGCCGTCGGATCTGTTCGCGACGCTCGAGGTAGTCCTCGTGGGCGGCGCGGTGGCCGGCGGCCAGCAGCTCGTCGGCGGCGAGCCGTTCGGTCATCTCGGCCATCACTCCGGCGGCCTCGAGCCGGGAGACCGCCTGCACGACGGTCGGGTGGGTCAGGTAGTAGGTCGTCGGGAAGGGGATCCCGTTCGACAGCCGCGGAGCGGTCGCGGCGACCAGCGGGTTCCCGCAGCAGCAGCGGGCGGGGATCTCGACGACGTCGCGCACCGGGCGGCCCAGCTGGCGGCTGAGCGTCTCCAGGTCCTGCGCCGACGGCGTCGCCTCGTGCTGGGTCATCGTGATCTGCGGTCTCCTCTGCGCGCCGGCGACGTCGCCGGGTTCTGATGGGACGGGCTCGTGCAGCCGGTGCGGCGCATGCGGGGCGGAACGTTCGACCGCCGAGGCGCCGCCGGATGTCTGCCGAGTCACACCGGACATCGATGTCGAGACTAATCCACCGCCGAACGGACCAGCGAATCCCAGAGCGCCTCGGCCCAGGGCAGATCATGCCGGACCTCGCCGTCGGCGGGGGGCGTCCCGTCCGCCTCCCGGGCGTCGAGGTCCCCGACCACGTGATACCGCTTCTCCCCCGGCATCACCAGGTCCACCCGTTCACGCGCCTGCTGCCGGATGTACTCGGGATCGTCCCAGCGGGCGATCTGGTCCTGGAGCTCGTCCTGCTCCTGCTGCGCGGCGGAGATCTCGGACTCGAGCTCGCCGAGCTCGACACGCTGCTGGACGTAGGTGCGGACTGTGGGGACCAGGAAGGAGAGCACCACCAGGGCGACCACGGTCAGCACGATCATGCGTCCGGAGACCGTCCGTTCGGGGACCCGGGTGCGGGCGCTGACCGGGCTGCGGCCCGCGGATCCGGTGCCGTCGGAGGAGGCGTCGGCGGTCGTCCCGGCGCGGGCGGAGGCGGCGGAGCGGGACGAGCCGATCCGACCGGGGCGGCGGGCCGCGGCGCGGGCGGGCATGCGGATCTCGCCCGAGACCTGCTCGCGCTCGGCGATGCGGCGGGCGGCGCGGTCCTGACGTGCGGCCATGGCACCTCCCTTCCCCGGCGGCGCGGGACTCGGCGCCGCCGTCTGTCGACGGCCTGCTTCGACGCCGGTGGTCGACGTCGGACCTTCAGGGTAGTGCGACGTCGGGGCCGCGCCGCGCCGGACACGCGCTGACCGGGAGGATCCCTCCCGGCGCCGGCTCCGGAGACGCCTGCGGCCGGGCCCCTCGCGAGGGGCCCGGCCGCAGGATGGGGAGCCGGCTGGACGACCGGCGCCCGACAGCTCGGGCGCTCAGCGCGTCGGGCGGATCAGCGCGAGAAGCGCGGGAACGCCGACGTGCCGGCGTAGGCGGCGGCGTCGCCGAGCTCCTCCTCGATGCGCAGCAGCTGGTTGTACTTGGCCACGCGCTCGGAGCGGGCCGGGGCGCCGGTCTTGATCTGCCCGGAGTTCGTGGCCACGGCGACGTCGGAGATCGTGGTGTCCTCGGTCTCGCCGGAGCGGTGGGAGATCATGGTGGTGTAGCGGCTGCGCTGGGCCAGCTGGACGGCGTCCAGCGTCTCGGTCAGCGAGCCGATCTGGTTGACCTTCACCAGCAGCGAGTTGCCGGTGTCGTTCTCGATGCCCTTGGCCAGCCGCTCGCGGTTGGTCACGAAGAGGTCGTCGCCGACGAGCTGGACCGTCGAACCGATCTGCTCGGTCAGCGTCTTCCAGCCGGCCCAGTCGTCCTCGTCCAGCGGGTCCTCGATGGAGACCAGCGGATAGGACTCGACGAGCTCGGCGTAGTAGGCGCTCATCTGCTCCGGAGTCTTCTGCTCGCCCTCGAAGGTGTAGGCGCCGTCGGAGAAGAACTCGCTGGCGGCGACGTCCAGGGCCAGCGCGACGTCCTCGCCGGGGGTGTAGCCCGCGCGGGTGATCGCCTCGGTGATCAGGTCCAGCGCCTCGCGGTTCGACGGCAGGTTCGGAGCGAAGCCGCCTTCGTCGCCGAGGCCGGTGGCCAGTCCCTTCTCCTTCAGCAGCGCCTTCAGCGCGTGGTAGACCTCCACGCCGGAGCGCAGCGCCTCGGCGAAGGTCGCCGCACCGATCGGAGCGATCATGAACTCCTGGATGTCGACGTTGGAGTCCGCGTGGGAGCCGCCGTTGAGGATGTTCATCATGGGCACCGGCAGCAGGTGGGCGTTCGGCCCGCCCAGGTACTTGTACAGCGGAAGGTCGGAGGCGTCGGCGGCGGCCTTGGCCACGGCCAGCGAGACGCCCAGGATCGCGTTGGCGCCGAGGCTGTTCTTGTTGTCGGTGCCGTCGAGGTCGAGCAGCACCTGGTCGATCTGGCGCTGCTCCGTGGCGTCCTGCCCCTCGAGGGCCGGGGCGATGACGTCATTGACCGCGGTGACCGCGCCGGTGACGCCCTTGCCGAGGTAGCGGCCCTTGTCGCCGTCACGGCGCTCGACGGCCTCGAACTGGCCGGTGGAGGCGCCCGAGGGCACCGCCGCCTGCCCGAAGCTGCCGTCGTCGAGCAGCACGTCCACCTCCACGGTGGGGTTGCCCCGCGAGTCCAGGATCTCGCGACCATACACACTGGCGATGAGAGACATGTCTGTCGGCTCCTTATTGCTGATGGTGTGACATTCGGGGGCCGACGCGCCCTTGCGCCAGCGAGGTCAGATGGCGGCGCAGCGCGCGTTCGGGGTCCTGATCCCGACGACGGGCTTCGTGCACCACAGTGAAGAGTAGTTCACCCAGGGCATCCTCGTCAGCCGCGCCGAGCGGCGAGGAGCCGTCCGGTTCGTCCGCCGGCACGGCGCCGTCGCGCGCGAGCCGGTCCACCGTCTTGGCGGCGCGAGCCAGGGCGGGCAGATGGGACGGCAGGGAGTCGACGACGGCGGCGAGCGCCGCGGCCTCCGACGCCTCGTCCGGCTCGTCCGGCTCGGCGGCACGATCGTCGCGGGCGTCGTCGGCGGCGGCGTGAGCAGCGTATCGGGGCGGCGCGCCGCCGTGCTCCCCGGCCTTCTCCTCCGCCTTGATCCTCGCCCAGGCCCGCTGGATGCTCGCGAGATCGGCATGCTCGTCGACGGCCAGCCGCCCCTCGGGGGTGAAGACGTGCGGACTGCGCCGCACCAGCTTGGCGGTGATCGCCTCCGCGACGCCGTCCAGGTCGAAGGAGCCGCGCTCCTCGGCCAGTCGGGCATGCAGCACGACCTGGAAGAGGACGTCGCCGAGTTCCCGGCGCAGCGACTCGTCGACGCGACCGGACTCGATCTCCTCGAGCGTCTCGTAGGACTCCTCGACCAGATACTCCACGAGGTTCTCGTGGGTCAGGCGGCGGGTCCAGAGACAGTGGCGGCGCAGGGCGTCCACGACCTGCCGCAGGCGGAGGAGGGCACCGCCGTCCGCGGCAGGCACGTCGGACACGGAGGGGGACTGCGGGTTCACGCGGCGCGGATCACTGCCAGGCTTCGAGGATCATGGCCGAGAGCGCCTCGCGCTCGTCCAGCCCCAGGAAGGACGACTCCAGCGCGTTGATCTGGAAGTCGGCCAGCTCGGCCAGCTCGTAGCCGAAGGTCGAGGCCAGCAGAGCCAGCTCCCCAGTGAGCGTCACGCCCGAGACCAGACGGTTGTCGGTGTTGATGCCGACGTTGAAGCCCAGCTGGTGGAGCATGTCGACGGGATGGTCGGCCAGCTCCGGACCGAAGCCCGCCGTCGCCCCGGTCTGCAGGTTGGAGGTCGGGCAGACCTCGAGGTGGACCTCGCGGTCGCGGATCCAGCGGGCGACGGGCCCGAGCTCCACCTGGAAGACCTGCTCGTCCTCGGCGGCGCCCTCCTCCTCGGCGGCCGCAGGGTCGTCGACGACGGTGATGTCCTCGGCGACGCGGACGCCGTGTCCCAGGCGGCGTGCCCGCCCGGAGACGAGGGCGTCGCGGATCGACTCCACGCCGTCGGCCTCCCCGGCGTGGACCGTCGTCGGGACCATCTGCGTCGCCAGCTCGGTGAAGGCCGCGGCGAACCGGACCGGCGGAAAGCCGTCCTCCGGTCCGGCGATGTCGAAGCCGACCACGCCGGCGCCGCGGTGCCGCACCGCCAGGTCGGCGATCTCCTCGCCGCGGTCGTTCTGCCGCATCGCCGAGATCAGCTGTCCGACGATGATGATCCCGTCCTGCTCCTCGACGGCGGCGACACCCTCGTCGAGTCCGGTCCGGACGGCCTCGACGGCCTCGTCCAGGGACAGTCCCCGCCGCTGGTGCTGCTCGGGGGCCCAGCGCACCTCGCCGTAGACGACGCCGTCGGCGGCCAGGTCCTCGACGTACTCGCGGGCCACGCGGCGCAGCGACTCGGCAGTCTGCATCACGGCGGTGGTGTGGGCGAAGCCTGCCAGGTACGCCTCGAGAGACCCGGACGTCGAGGCCCGGACGAACCAGTCGGCGAGCGCCTCCGGGGTCTCGGCGGGCAGCTCGTGGTCGATCTCGGCGGCGAGCTCGATCATCGTCGACGGGCGCAGCCCGCCGTCGAGATGGTCGTGGAGGCTGACCTTGGGGAGCGGACGGATGGTCTCGTGCAGGTCCTGGGACGGGCCGGTGCTCTCCGGAGCGGAAGTCGCAGTCATGATGCCAGCCTATCGGTCGACGGCGACCCGGCGGGAGTCCGAGCCGCCGCCGGCCCGGGCCTCGTCGAGCGCCGGGACGAGCCGAGCGACTCAGCCGATGCCGCTGATCGCGCTGCGGGTCCGCTGCTGGGTCGCCTGCGCCGTCTGGTCGTTCTCCGACAGCGTCGTGCGGACCAGCTGGATGATGCCCTTGACCTCGTCCGAAGCAGAGCGCCACCGCTGCTCCACGGAGCGGTATTCGGCGTCGGCTCCGTCCATCTGGAAGTCCGACATCGCCGCGGCGACCTGCTGGTCACGGTCGTTGATCAGCGTCTCCAGCCGAGCCGCGATCTGCTCGATGTCGCCCTGCACCTGGCCGGAGGCGTCGGTGTCGTAGGAAATGCGGTCCGTGGTCATCGTGGTGTCTCCTTCCGTCCGCCGCGGTCCCGCCGGGCGGATCGTGCTCCTGTGGTCCTGCGGTGCCGCGTCGTCGCGCCCCGGCGCTCAGCGTCCGGCGAAGCGCGCGGCGTCGAAGTTCGCCGCACTCTGCTGGCGCTCCGCGTTCGCCGCAGACTCCTGGTCGCCGGTCCGGGTGGCCGCGTCCATCTCGGCCTGTCCCCGGTTGATCGCGCTCAGCGCGCTGTTCAGATCGTGGGAGATCTCGTCGACGCGACTCTTGAAGCTGTCGAACTGCGCACGCCCCTGGCCGTTGAACCGGCCCTGGAGCGGATCCGCCGCCGCGGCCAGCTGGCGCACCAGCGAGGTCAGCTCCGTGCCGGACTGCTCGGTCCGCTGAGCGAGCGTCCCCAGGGTCTCGTTCCCCATGTCGAACTTCATGGCTGCTCCCCTCCTGCGAGGTGTCTCTCGGGTTGTCGTCGTCCTCGGGCCCGCGGCGATCCGGGGCCGGTTCCAGCGGCCCGGACGCCTCCGGTGCCGCACGTCCCTCAGCTCATCGGGTTCGGGAGATCGCGTCAAACGGTCATCCACAACCTCCGATTCCCCGACAGTCCAGGGGTCCGCCGTTCTCCACAAGCGACTGCGCTCCGCTGGACAGGCCGGGCGAAACCTGGAATCTTCGACATCGCCTCCGGGACCGCCGGAGGAATGGACACCGCCCGGACAGACGACGACCATGTGCCGCTCCTCGACGCCGCCCGACGTGCCGGACGTTCCGGAGGACGGCCCGCCGCCGGCGAGCAGCCAGGACGAGCAGGACAGGTGACGCAGTGACGATCGACCACGACGAGAAGATCCTCGAATCGGTCTCGGTCCGACGACATCGCCTCCTCAAAGCGCTGCTGCACGGGCGGGAGCGCACCCGCCGGCGCTACGACGTCGGCGTGCGGACCACGCTGATCAGCCTGGTCCTCGCCGCGCTCCTGTGCGCCGGATGCGTCGGCTATTCGTTCATCACCGATCTCTTCGCCGACCGCGCCGCGACCCGTTCGACCCCCGCTTCCCCGGTCGTGCCGGGCGACGGGGTCAGGTCACCGGCGCCGTTCGTCGCGGAGGACGCCCGATGAGCGCCGGATACACCCGTGTCACCGTCACCGCCGAGCGGCGCAGCGTGGAGCTGCTGCTGCCGGCCCGGCAGCCGCTCGGGTCGCTGATGCCGGAGATCCTCCGGCACGTCGGCGGCGATCACCGCGGCTCCGCACCCCGGACGACGACGCTGACGCCGGTCGGCGGCCCCTCGCTGCACGCCGAGCAGACCCTCGCCGAGGCGGGCGTGGGCGACGGCGGCATGCTGGCGCTGGACCGCCTCGACGAGGCCGTGCCGCATCCGCTGGTCTACGACGTCACCGAGACTGTCGAGGCGCTGGGCCCGGAGCTCGACCGCCGGTGGGCCGTCGATCTCGACCGGGCGGGCTCGGCAGTCGTCGTCGCCGTCGCGCTGGTCGGAGCGCTCACCGTGCTCACGGATCTGCTGGCCCCGGCGACCCCGTCCTGGTGGTCGCTCGGCGCGGCGGCAGCTCTGCTCGCGATCCTCGCCGCCGTCCCCTCCCGGCGGATCGGCTGGGACGCCGAGCTGCTGATCGCCGGCGCCGCATCGCTGGGCCTCGCTCTGGTCCAGGGACTGCCGGAGCATCCGTGGAGCGCATGGCTGCCCGGGCTCTGGGGCGCCGCCGCGCTGTGCGCCTGGCAGATCTCGCGCAGGAACTGGGCGGCGCTGGCGGTCTGCGCGACGACGGCGGCGGTGCTCGCCGCAGGGTGGGCGGTCCCGGCGCTGCTCACCGGCTCCACCGGGCACGCCGCCGGCGTCGCCGGCGCGACGAGCGCGGTGATGCTGGGGCTCGCTCCGCGGACCGCGCTGGCCCTCTCCGGGCTGGACGCCCTCGACGACCGGGTCTCCGCGGGGCGGCGCACCACGGTCTCCGACGTCCGCGGCGCCTGGACCGCCGCGCATCATGGCCTCGTCGGCGGGGTGCTGCTCTGCGGGGCCTCCGGCGCCGCGGCGGTGCACGGACTGCTCGCCGCCGGGGCCTCGCCGTGGGGTCCGACGCTGGCCCTGGTCGTCGCCGCGCTGGTCGCGCTGCGAGCACGCAGCATGCCGCTGGCCCTCGAACGCGCGGCGCTGCTCGGCTCGGCCACAGTCTCGGCGACGCTGCTCGCCCACCACGTCGCCGACCATGGGGCCGGCGCCGCAGTCCTGCCGGCCCTGGTCGTCGTCGCGGCGCTGCCGCTGGCGCTCACGCTGGCCCGTCGCCCCGAGCACGTCGGCGCGCGGCTGCGTCTGACCGCACGACGCGCCGAAGTGCTGGCCACGATCACCCTCGTCCCGCTGCTGCTGGGCCTGTTCGGCCTGTATGCCCAGCTGACCACGACGTTCCAGGAGTGAGCGCTCGATGACCGTCCCCTCCGCCCAGCCGCCGCACACCGCGCCGGCGGGCATCGCCGGCCGCCGTCCCGACGGCGGCGTCGCATCGCCCGGACGCCGCGGACCGGCATCGGCCCCCGGCGAGGACGTCGCCGCTCTGCGCGGCCGTCACGGAGATCCGACGCCCCGGCGCCTCCTGCGCCGACTGCGCCGACTGCTCGGCGACGACGATTTCCCCGACTCCTACGAGCAGGCGCTCGGCGGGTGCCAGCTGCCCGTGGCCACCGGCCGTCGAGTGGGGGTGCTCAGCGTCGACGGCGGCGTCGGCCGGTCCACGCTGACCGCCGCCGTCGGCCTGGTCCTCGCCGCGGCGCGCGCAGATGCCGTCTCCGTCGTCGACCTGGGGCCGACCCCGTCGGGCGTCGCGGCCCGACTGCCGGAGCAGGTCCCCGCCTCCTCCTGGCGACAGCTGGTGGCCGACCCGGCCAGTCCCGACCGGGCGGCGACAGGTCTGCACCGGAGCCTGCGCCGGACGGGATCGTCGCTGCATCTGCTCGATCGGGATCCCGATCCGACGGCGCACCCGGCCCCGGCCGCAGAGGAGGTCGAGCTGATCCACCACGTGCTCGCCCGCGCGTTCAGCGTCTCGGTGCTGGAGCTGCCGCCGGCGGCGATGCCGATGCCGGCGGCCTCCCTGGAGCAGATGCACTGTCTGATCCTCGTCTCCGGGGCGGCGGCGTCGAGCGCGGCGCGGGCGGCCGAGCACCTGCACCGACTGCGCGACCGCGCTCCCCAGGTGCCGATCCTGCCGGTCGTCTCCTCCACCCGTCCGGCGACCCCGGCCGAACGACGCGGCGCCTATGACGTGCTCGGCGCGGCCTCCGGGACGACCCCGCTGCTGGTCGACCATGATCGACACCTGGCT
The DNA here is from genome assembly GCF_000220985.1 of Nesterenkonia sp. F. Lineage (GTDB taxonomy): Bacteria > Actinomycetota > Actinomycetes > Actinomycetales > Micrococcaceae > Nesterenkonia. The sequence continues at coordinate 20,869 of NZ_AFRW01000057.1, read as the reverse complement.
CCCGGCCTCCCGATCTCCCTGGAGCGCGTCGGCGAGCAGCGACGTCTGCAGCTCGTCGAACTCGCCGCGACGGCCCTCTCGCTCGCCGCCTCCCCCGGCCCGCACTCCGCGCACCGGCCCGGGCCGCACACCGGGCCGCACGCCGGGCCGCATCGCGCCGACCAGGAGGTCCGATGAGCATCACCGAGTCCTCGCCCGTGCGGAGTGCCGCGTCGCCCGAGCTCTCCCGGGCCGCAGCCGGACGAACACCGGGTCCTCCCGCGATGCCGACCCCGACGACGCCGGCTCCGGCGTGCGGCTGGTCCACCGCCCCGCACGGTCCACCGCGCCGGCGCGACCGGCGGAGACCACCACGATCCGCCGACCCCCGCTGGTCGGCGAGGACTCGAGCGGCGGCGCGGGGCTCCTCGGGCTGATCCCGATGCTCGGCGCGGCCGGTTCCATGACGGTGATGATGCTCTTCCGCGATTCGCCGTTCGCCGCGGTGGGCGCACTGATGATGATCGTCACCGTCGTCGGTGCGGTGGTGATGCTCGTCTCCCAGCGTGGCCGGGCCGGTCGACGGCGGAAGACGCTGCGCGACGGCTATCTCGACTACCTCGAGGAACGTCGTCACGAACTGTTGGAGGACGAACGCGCACACCGCACCGCCGCCCGGGCGTGCGACCCGCTGCCGGAGGCGCTGGTGGACGTCGTCTCCGATCCGCATCGTCTGTGGGAGCGGCGCCGCGGCCATGAGGATTTCCTGCGGGTACGACTGGGCACCGGCACGACTCCGGTGCGGCGGCTGGCTCTCGAGGGGGGCGAGGAATCACCCGGCGAGCGTCTCGATCCGCACCTCTCCCAGGAGCTGGACACCCTGGTGCGGCGCTTCCGGGCGGCCCCCGACGTGCCCCTGCTGGTGGACCTGGCCCGCCACGACACCGTCTCGATCATCGGTGACGCGTCGTTCGGCCAGCAGGTGCTGCGCGCACTGACGCTCTCCGCCGCGGCCCTGCACAGTCCGGAGGACCTGCAGCTGGCCGCCGCGGTGCCGCCGGAGCTGCGCGAGGACTGGCTCTGGTTCTCACGGCTGCCCCATGTGCTGGACCAGCGTCGCCCCACCGCCCGGGGGCCGCTGAATCGCGTCGCTCCGTCCTCGACGGCGCTGCGGGATCTGCTCGACGAGGAGATCCGCGCCCGGCATCAGCGGCATGCCGAGGTCCGCCGCACCACGCTCTCCGCCCGCCCCGCCGTGGCCCAGCCGCGGCTGCTGATGCTCGACCTCGCCCACGAGGGCGCCGCCTCCGCTCCGACGCTTCCGGATCCGACGCTGCGGCCCGGAGACCTGGCGATCACCTCGCTGCATCTCGTCTCGGCCCAGCACCAGGAGCCCGAGGAGGTCTCGCTGCGCATCGTCCAGACCGCCGACGGCCTGCGTCTGGAGGACTGCGCCGCCGACCCGCTGGATCCCGCCATCACCCACGGGGCGCTGAACCCGGTGCCGAGGGCCATCGCCGACGGCGTCGCCCGCATGCTCGCTCCGCTGCGCCTCTCTCCGGACTCGAGGGAGCACGATGAGGACCTCGACCGTCGACGCTTCACCGCGCATCTGGGCATCCGCGACGTCGACGCGCACGACGTCGACCGGCTCTGGCGCCCTCGGACGCCGCCGGACTTCCTCACCGTCCCCATCGGCGTCGACGACCGCGGCCGGCCGGTGCGGCTGGACCTCAAGGAGTCCGCGCAGCACGGCATGGGACCTCATGGGCTGTGCGTCGGAGCCACCGGGTCGGGCAAGTCCGAGCTGCTGCGCACGCTGGTGACCGGGCTGGCGGTGACCCACCCGCCGGAGGAGCTGTCGATGGTGCTGGTCGACTACAAGGGCGGCGCCACCTTCGCGCCCTTCGCCGAGCTCCCGCACGTCTCGGGCCTGATCACCAATCTCAACGACGACGCCACGCTGATCGATCGCATCCACGCGAGCCTGGAGGGCGAAGTGCTGCGCCGCCAGGAGGTGCTCAAGGACGCCGGGGACTTCGCCAGCATCGGCGAGTACCGCGCCCACCGGGCTGAGCGGGCGGCCGCCGGCGAGGAACTGGAGCCGCTCCCCCATCTCTTCGTGATCATCGACGAGTTCGGCGAGCTGCTCTCCGCCCGTCCGGACTTCATCGATCTGTTCATGTCCATCGGCCGGATCGGCCGGTCGATCGGCGTGCATCTGCTGCTCTCCAGCCAGCGCATCGAGACCGGCAAGCTGCGCGGACTGGAGACCCATCTCTCCTACCGGATCGGCCTGCGCACGCTCTCCGAGGGCGAGTCGCGCACCGTGCTGGAGACCCCCGACGCGTTCCACCTGCCGCCTCAGCCCGGATACGGCTATCTCAAAGTCGACACCACGACCTACACCCGGTTCAAAGCCGGCTACGTCTCCGGCCCGCTCAGCGCCGAGACGGCGCCTCAGGACGAGGTGGAGGTCGAGGAGGAGCTGCCGGTGCTGGCCGACAGCTTCTACGCCCAGGACGCGGTGCACGACGCCGTGGCCCGGGCGGCGGCCGAGCGCGCCGACGGGGCGGGGGACGCGGGCGGGTCGTCAGGATCCGCCGGCCCCGGGAGCCCGGGCGCCGTCTCGGGTGCGGAGGACTCTCCCGGCGCCACGAGCCCCACGGCGCCGACGGTGCTCTCGACGCTGGTCGAGGCGATGCGCGACCGTCCACGGCCGATCGCCCCGATCTGGCTGCCGCCGCTGCCCGACGCGCTGTCGCTGGACCGCGCCGTCGAGGGCGACCTCCGGGCGGCGCGGACGCGGCCGATGCAGGTGCCCGTCGGCCTGCTCGACGACCCGGCGAACCAGTGGCAGGGCCCGTGGAGGCTGGACCTGGCCCGCGCCGGCGGCCACGTGGCGGTGCTGGGCGGCCCGTCGTCCGGGACCTCGACCGCGCTCCGGACGATCGGGCTGTCGCTGGCGGCCACCCACTCCGTGCAGGAGGTGGCGCTCTACGGCATCGACCTCGGCGGCGCCGGGTTGCTGCCGCTGCGCGACCTTCCGCACAGCGCCGGGATGGCCGCGCGCACCTCGCGGGAGACGATCCGCCGCACGGTCGAAGAGCTCAGCGACATCCTCGACGAGCGGGAACGCCTCTTCGAGGAGCGGGAGATCGACACGCTGGCCACCATGCGACGGCGCCACGCCGCCGGTGAGCTGCCCGAGCTCCACGCCGCCGACGTGGTGCTGCTGCTCGACGGCTGGGGCTCGCTTCAGCAGGAGCATGCCGAGCTCGCCGATCAGGTCCACGACGTCCTCTCCCGCGGCGGCGGCTACGGAGTGCACGTCGTCGCGGCCGCGACGCGCTGGAACGAGGTGCGCATCGCCCAGCAGTCCTTCTTCGGCACCCGGCTGGAGCTGCGGCTCGGCGAGCCCGCGGAGTCGGCGCACGGACGCCGCGTCGCCGAGCAGGTGCCCGCCGACCGCCCCGGCCGGGGCCTGAATCACGACCGGCTCATCGGTCAGCTCGCGCTGCCGCGCCTCGACGGCTCCGCCGAGATCGACTCGCTGAACCAGGGTCAGCAGGACGCGGTGGCGACGATCCGACGCCGGGAGCCCGAGCCGGTGGCCCGACGCGTGCAGGTGCTGCCCCAGGTGCTGCCCGTGGAGGAGTTCCCCGCGCCGACCCGGCGCGGGCAGGTGCCCTTCGGCCTGGTCGAGCGCACCTCGACGCCGAAGCATCTCGATCTCGCCGGCGCCGAGCCCAACCTTCTGGTGCTCGGCGACGAGTCCTCGGGCAAGAGTTCGCTGCTGGGCACGCTGGCCCAGTCGCTGATCGAGCAGCACACGCCCGAGGAACTGGTCTTCGCGGTCTTCGACCCGCGGCGGGGCCTGGAGGGCGTGATCCCCGAGTCCTATCGCGGCGGCACGGCCACGAGCCCGCAGCTGGCCGAAGGCCTGGCCGGCGGCGTCGCCCAGGAGCTGCGCGCCCGAGTCCAGGAGGGCCCCGTCGCGGCCCCGGCGGACGGCGGCGTCGAGGGGCCCCGGGTGGTGCTGCTGGTCGACGACTACGACGTGCTCACCGCCGGCGGCCGGTCCCCGATGCATCCCTTCTCCGAGCTGCTCCCCCTGGGGCCGGACATCAGATTGAACGTCCTGGTCGCGCGGCGAGTGCGCGGGGCCATGCGGGGGATGCACGACCCGTTCATCACCGCAGTCCGCGAGACCGGCGGGGCGGCGTTCCTGATGGACGGCGATCGGGCCGAAGGCGCGCTGGTCGACGGCGTGCGGGCCACCCGCATGCCCCCGGGCCGCGGACTGTTCCTCCACGGAGGTCGCCCGCCGCGGACGGTGCAGACGGTCCACCGCGGGTGACCGTGTCACCGCGAACGGCGGAATCGTCGCCGGCGTGCTGGCCGCGGTCGGGGGTCAGGCCCCGGCGTCGGCCAAGACGGTGCCGTCGATTCAGCTGTGCTCGGGGCCGTTCCCCGGCGGGCCCCGCCGGCGACGAGGCTCCGACCGGTCCTGCAGCCGGTGCGGCAGGTGCAACGGGGCCTCGACCTCGAGCTCGCCCAGATCCTGGTAGCCCTCGGGGTCCAGCTGCACTCCGCGGCGGTCCAGCCAGGCGGTGAAGCGGCGGAAGAGGCGGTCGAAGATCCACCCGAGCACCACGGCCCCGCCGATGGAGACCACCATCGAGATCAGCACCGAGTCGAAGAGCTGACCGCCCACCAGACCGATCGCGGTGGTGTAGGCCGCCCAGAGCAGCGAGGCCCCGGCGTCGATGACGACGAAGCGCCGGAAGGAGTAGCCGGTGGCGCCGGCGACGAAGTTGATGCCCACCCGACCGCCCGGGATGAACCGTCCGACGAAGATCAGCAACACGCCGCGCTTGTCGAGCTCGTGCCGCGCCCAGGTGAACATCCGCTGCGGCGCCGGCCGGCGCATCCAGCCGAAGCGCTCGGTGCCGATCAGCCGCCCCAGCCGATGGGCGATGATGTCGCCGAGCAGGGCTCCGCCGGCGGCGACCAGCACCACGCCGAACCACGGCGGGGTGCCGGGCTCGCCCAGCAGCGAGCCGAGCCCGACGACCAGCGAGTCGGAGGGCACGACGGGGAAGAATCCGTCGACGACGCAGAAGAAGAGCAGACCCAGCAGGGTCCACCAGCCGGAGGCGGCGTCGAGGACGGCCTCGTTGACGGTGTCGAGCAGCTCCCCGGGCCCCATGGCGCCCTCAGCCGGCTGCGGGGTCGACGTCCTCGGCGCTGATCCGCCCCAGCACCAGGTCACCCCGCGAGACCTCCTGCGAGGAGATCTCGACGGCGTCGGCCAGCGCCTCCTCGGCGCGGTCGAGGCGGGGCTCCTCGTCGGTGAGCAGCGTGAACAGCGGCTGGCCCGCGGTCACGGCGTCGCCGGGCTTGGCATGCATCCGCACACCCGCGGCGGCCTGCACCGGGTCCTCCTTCCGGGCCCGGCCCGCACCCAGGCGCCAGGCAGCCAGTCCGACGCCCATCGCGTCGATCGCGGCCACCGTCCCGCTCTCCGCGGCGGTCACCGTGTGCTCGTGCCGCGCCTGCGGCAGCGGCGCGTCCGGGTCGCCGCCCTGCGCGGCGATCATCCGCCGCCAGGTGTCCATCGCCCGGCCGTCGCGCAGCGCCTCTGCGGGGTCGGCGTCGGGCTGTCCGGCGGCGGTCAGCATCTCCCGGGCCAGCGCCACGGTCAGCTCGACGACGTCGTCGGGCCCGCCGCCGGCGAGCACCTCCACCGACTCCTCGACCTCGACGCCGTTGCCGGCGGTCAGCCCCAGCGGAGCCGACATGTCGGTCAGCAGCGCCGTGGTGGCCACGCCGGCGTCGGTGCCCAGCGCGACCATCGTGCGCGCGAGCTCCTCGGCGTCGGCGCGGGTCTTCATGAACGCACCCGCGCCGACTTTGACGTCGAGCACCAGGGCGTCGGTGCCCTCGGCGATCTTCTTGGACATGATCGAGCTGGCGATCAGCGGCATCGCCTCGACGGTGCCGGTGACGTCGCGCAGCGCGTAGAGCTTCTTGTCGGCCGGGGCCAGCCCTGCGCCGGCGGCGCAGATGACCGCGCCGACGTCGTCGAGCTGGGCGAGCATCTCCTCGTTGCTCAGCGAGGCGCGCCACCCGGGGATCGCCTCGAGCTTGTCCAGCGTGCCGCCGGTGTGGCCCAGGCCGCGGCCGGAGAGCTGCGGCACCGGCACCCCGAAGCTGGCCACCAGAGGCGCCAGCGGCAGCGTGATCTTGTCGCCGACGCCGCCGGTGGAGTGCTTGTCGGCGGTGCGCCGGCGCGCGCCGTCGGCCGTGCGCAGCGAGGAGAAGTCCATCCGCTCGCCGGAGGCGATCATCGCCCGCGTCCACTGGGCGATCTCGTCCCGCTCCATGCCGCGGAGCAGGATCGCCATCGCCATCGCCGACATCTGCTCGTCGGCGACGCGGCCGGCGGTGTAGGCGTCGATGATCCAGTCGATCTGCGCCGTCTCGAGGCGACCGCCGTCGCGCTTGGCGCGGATCAGCTCGACGACGTCGAAGGCGTCGGGAGCCGGCGACGAGGACTCGGTGGAGCTCATGGTGACAGGGTCCTTTCCCCGCGGACGTGCGGGACGGGTGGAGGAGGTCGCAGATGGGGGCGAGCGCGGACGCCGGCGCGGACCGGCCCGCGGGCCGGTCATCGCGGGTCAGTCGTGCCGCGGCTCGTGGCGCGCTCAGCGCTCGGCGAGGTCGCGGGGGCCGAAGGCCTGGGGCAGCATCTCGGCCAGCGTGGTCACGCCTTCGGCGGTGAGCATGTACATCGTCTCGGCGGAGAACTCGTGCAGCAGCTGCCGGCACCGTCCGCACGGGGTGATGTGCTCGCCGTCGCCGTTGACGCAGGTGAAGGCCACGATCTCGCCGTCGCCCTCCATGCGCAGCTGACCGACGAGCGTGCACTCGGCGCAGAGGCCGACGCCGTAGGAGGCGTTCTCCACGTTGCACCCGGAGACGACCGTCCCGTCGGACAGCAGCGCCGCCGCCCCGACCGGGTAGCCCGAATAGGGCGCATAGGCCCTGGTCATCGCGATGCGGGCCCGGGTGTTCAGCGTCTCCCAGTCGACCGCGCCGCCGCCGGGGAACAGCCGCAGACTGCCGGTGACCTCGGTGTCGTCGGTCGGCTCCGGCCGGGCGCCCCGTCCGGACGGTGAGGTGGCGTCGTCGTTGCTCATGGGCACATCCTACGGCGCGAGGTCCTCCGCGCGCCTCCCCGCGCCCGGTCGTCCGGCTCCGTCGCCGCACCGCGTCCGCCGCCGCGCTCAGCCCCGCTCGGCCAGCGCCCGCAGCGCGGTGCCGACCATCACCCGGGTGCCCACGGCGACGGCCCGCTCGTCGGGGTCGTAGTCCCCGCGATGCAGGTCGAAGGTCTCGCCGTCCGGGGTCCGGGTGCCCAGCCGGAACATCGCCCCGGGGCGCCGCTGGGTCATCCAGGCGAAGTCCTCGCCGCCCATCGACTGCGGGGCCAGCTCGACGGCGTCCTCGCCGAGCATCCGACGGGCGGCCTCCTCGATCATCGAGGTCTCGCGCTCGGCGTTGTCCACCGGCGGCACCCCGCGCACATGCTCCAGGTCCACCTCGACGCCGAAGGGTGCGGCGCACTGCTCGATGATCTCGACCAGCAGGTCTCCGGCGCCCTCCCAGGCCTCGGCGTCGAGCACGCGCATGGTGCCCACGAGCATCCCGGTCGAGGGGATCGCATTGTAGGTGCTGCCGGCGTGGATCTGGCCCCAGACCAGCGAGACCGCCGAACGCACGTCGATGCGTCGGGAGAGGATGCTCGGCGCGGTGGCGGTGATGTGCGCCAGCGCCGAGACCACGTCCTGGGTCAGATGCGGCCGCGACGTATGGCCGCCGCGGCCGGTGACGTCGATGTGGACGATGTCGGTGGCCGAGGTGATGGCTCCGATGCGGGTGCCGATGGTGCCGACGTCGATGCGCGGGTCGCAGTGCAGGGCGAAGACCCGCGGCGCCGGATCGAGCAGACCCAGCCGGATGGTCTCCTGCGCCCCGCCGGGCATGGTCTCCTCGGCCGGCTGGAAGATGATCCGCACCGTGCCGCCCAGCCCTCCCGGCGTCGAGGAGTCGAGCTCGGCCAGGCTCAGCGCCAGCCCCAGCATCACGGTCGCGTGGATGTCGTGCCCGCAGGCATGGGCGACGCCGTCCTCGACGGAAGCATGGTCGTGGCCGGTCAGCTCGGTCACCGGCAGGGCGTCGACGTCGCCGCGGAAGGCCGCCGCGACGGGGCCGGAGCCGACGTCGACGAAGACCCCGGTGGTGTCGGGGAACAGCTGCGGCTCCAGACCGGCCTCGCGCAGCCAGCGGGCCAGCCGTGCGGTGGTCTCGACCTCGCGCCAGGACAGCTCGGGATGGGCGTGCAGCTCGCGACGCATGGCCACCAGCCGGTCGACCAGTCCGTCGACGACGACGCCGGCCTGCGCGGCCGCGGCCTGCCGGTCGTCCGCGCGGTTCGTCCGGGAGTCGTCCTCGGCCTCGACGTCGGGGACGGCGGAGGGATCAGAGGACATCGGAGTCCCCCTTCTCGCGCAGCGCCTCCACCGCCTGCTTCACCGACTGGGCATGGTCGGTGGTGGTCACCAGCAGCGCGTCCTCGGTGTCGACGACGACGATGTCCTCGACGCCGATCAGCGCCACCACCCGCCGGGTGTCGGAGACCACGACGCCGGAGGACTGGTCGGAGTAGACCCGGGCCTTCTCGCCCAGCACGGTCATCTCGTCCTGCTCCTTGGCGGGGTTCAGCCGGGCGATGGCGGCGAAGTCGCCGACGTCGTCCCAGGTGAAGTGCCCGGGGATCACCGCGACGTCGCCGGCGTCGGCGGCCGGCTCGGCCACCGCGTAGTCGATGGCGGTCTTCGGCAGGTCCGGCCACACCCGCTCCATGACCTCCTGCTGCCGCTCAGTGCCCCAGGCCCCGGCGATCTCGACGACGCCGGCGTGCAGCTCGGGCTGGGCGGCGGCCAGATGCTGCAGCAGCAGCCCCACCGGCGCGACGAACATCCCGGCGTTCCACAGGTAGTCGCCGGCGGCCAGATACTCCCGGGCGGTCTCCTCGCCGGGCTTCTCGACGAACTCGACGACCTGGTGGGCACCGGGGGCGCCCTCGATGTCGAGCGCGTCGCCGCGGCGAATGTAGCCGAAGCCCGTCGACGGATGGGTCGGGGTGATGCCGATGGTCACGATCCGCCCGGTCGCGGCGGTCACCACCGCCTCGCGCGCGGCCGACTGGAAGGCCTCCATCGGCGCGATGACCTGGTCGGCGGCGAAGGACCCCATGATGATCTCCGGGTCGCGGCGGTGCAGGATCGCCGCTGCCAGACCGATCGCCGCCGCCGAATCCTTCGGCGAGGGCTCGAGCACCAGATCGGCCTCGTCGAGCTCGGGCAGCTGGGCGCAGACGGCCTCGCGATGCGAGTCGCCGGTGACGACCATCACCTTCTCCCCGGTCAGCGGCGCCAGCCGTTCATAGGTGCTGCGGATCAGCGTGGTGCCGGACCCGGTGAGGTCGTGGAGGAACTTGGGCGCGCTGGCACGGGAGAGCGGCCACAGCCGGGTGCCGACCCCGCCGGCCGGGATGACCGTGTAGAACCGGTCCAGCGCCGGGCCGGCCGGGTCGCCGGCGGAGCGCTGCTGAGTCTCGTCTGCGGAAGTCACTCCCCCAGGGTAGACATGTTGCCGGGCGCCCGGGCGCAGGCGGCGCGCGGCGGGGCCGCCTCGATCCCCGGCAGGACGGGCGGGCGAGGACGAACGGAGAGGGACACAGGGGCTGGCCTGAATTTCTACGTGACGTAGAAGTCGACGACGGCCGACACATCTGCGCCCGGGGTCCCTGCGGAGGAGCTACGATGAGGGACGACGACAGCGTGTCCTCCAGCGAGCATCGCGGGCCCCGGTCACAGGCTCCGGTGCCGTACCCTGGAACCCGAGATCGCACTCGCACCGGCGCCGACGAGCCTCGCACCGCCTGCTGCGATCTGCACGCACCGACAGGACCCGCCGGGCGGGACGCCATGCGACGACGCAGGGAGGTATCACAGACGTGACGCGAACCAGAGGCACCCTCTACAGGGGCCGTGAAGGCATGTGGTCCTGGGTGGCCCATCGGATCACCGGCGTCGGGATCTTCTTCTTCCTCCTGGTGCACGTGCTCGACACGTCGCTCGTGCGCGTCTCCCCGGAGGCCTACGACGCCGTCATCGGGGCCTATAAGAACCCGGTCATGATCCTCGGCGAGATCGGCCTGGTCGGCGCGATCGTCTTCCACGCCTTCAACGGCCTGCGGATCATCCTGGTGGACTTCTGGAAGAAGGGAACCAGGTATCACAAGCAGATGCTCTGGGGCGTGCTGGCGCTGTGGCTGGTGACCATGGTCGCCTTCAGCGCCCGCCACGTCATGCTCTTCCTGGAGGGTGGTCACTGATGTCGACGACGAACACGCCCGCGGCCTTCCCCGCGACGAGCCTCGAGGCCCCGCGCTCGGGCCGCATCGACCCCAAGTATCTGCGCAGCAAGACCTCCTCGGGCAGCTTCGAGATGGCCGCCTGGGTCTTCATGCGCCTCTCCGGCATCGCCCTGGTGGTGCTGATCTTCGTCCATCTGTGGGTGAACCTGATGTCCGGCGGCGGCATCGCGCAGATCGACTTCGGGTTCGTGGCCGGCAAATGGGCCAACCCGGTCTGGCAGTTCTGGGACCTGGTGATGCTCTGGCTGGCCATGCTGCACGGCGCCAACGGCATGCGCACCATCATCAACGACTACGCGGAGAAGGACTCCACGCGGCTGTGGCTGAAGACGATCCTCGTCCTCGGCGCCGCGATCATCGTCGTGCTCGGCACTCTGGTGATCTTCACCTTCGAGCCGTGCATGCTCGACGCCGCCGGCGAGCAGCTGCCCCGCGCGGTCTGCCCGTCCTGACCCGCTCGCGCCCGGAGCCGTCGTCGGCCGGCCGACGACGGCTCCGGCCGGTCGGACGGGACCGTTCCGACTCCCCACGCTTCCGACACCCTCACAGAGAGAGCACCCAAGCTGATGCAGGTTCACAAGTACGACGTCGTGATCGTCGGCGCCGGCGGCGCAGGCATGCGCGCAGCCATCGAATCCGGCCAGCGCGCGCACACCGCCGTGCTGACCAAGATCTACCCCACCCGGTCGCACACCGGCGCCGCGCAGGGCGGCATGTGCGCCGCCCTCGCTAACGTCGAGGAGGACAACTGGGAGTGGCACACCTTCGACACCGTCAAAGGCGGTGACTACCTGGTCGACCAGGATGCCGCGGAGGTGATGGCCAAGGAGGCCATCGACGCCGTCCTCGACCTGGAGAAGATGGGGCTGCCGTTCAACCGCACCCCGGAGGGCAAGATCGACCAGCGCCGCTTCGGCGGGCACACCCGCGACCACGGCAAGGCCGCCGTGCGCCGGGCCTGCTACGCGGCCGACCGCACCGGTCACATGATCCTGCAGACGCTGTACCAGAACTGCGTGAAGCACAACGTGGAGTTCTACAACGAGTTCTACGTGCTCGACCTGCTCACCGTGGACGAGGAGGTCACCGACGAGGACGGGACCACCCGCACGGAGAAGCGCACCGCCGGCGTGGTCTCCTATGACCTCGCCAGCGGCGAGATCCACGTCTTCCAGGCCAAGTCGGTGGTCTTCGCCACCGGAGGCGTGGGCAAGATCTTCAAGACCACCTCCAACGCGCACACGCTGACCGGCGACGGCATGGCCCTGGCCTACCGCGCCGGCCTCCCGCTGGAGGACATGGAGTTCGTCCAGTTCCACCCCACCGGGCTGGCGGGCCTGGGCATCCTGCTCTCCGAGGCCGCCCGCGGCGAGGGCGGCATCCTGCGCAACGCCGACGGCGAGCGATTCATGGAGCGCTACGCCCCGACCATCAAGGACCTGGCCCCGCGCGACATCGTCGCCCGCTCGATGGCCAACGAAGTCCGCGAGGGACGCGGCTGCGGTCCCAAGAAGGACTATGTGCTCCTGGACCTCACCCATCTCGAGCCGGAGCACATCGACGCCAAGCTGCCCGACATCACCGAGTTCGCCCGCACCTACCTGGGCGTGGAGCCCTACACCGAGCCGGTGCCGGTGTTCCCGACCTGCCACTACGCGATGGGCGGCGTGCCGACGACCATCGACTCCGAGGTCCTGCAGGACAACGACACCAGAGTGCCGGGGCTCTTCGCAGCCGGCGAGGTCGCCTGCGTCTCGGTGCACGGCTCGAACCGCCTGGGCACCAACTCGCTGCTGGACATCAACGTCTTCGGCAAGCGGGCCGGCATCGCCGCGGCGGAGTACGCCGCCGACGCCGACTTCGTCGAGCTGCCGGAGGACCCGACCCGCGGCGTCGAGGCGATGCTCTCGACCGTCCGCGACGGCGACGGCGGCGAGCGCGTGGCCGCGATCCGCGCCGAGCTGCAGGAGACCATGGACGCCAACATGCAGGTGTTCCGCTCGGAGACGACCATCAAGGAGGCGCTCGGCATCATCGAGAACCTCCGCGAGCGGTACAAGAAGGTCCAGATCCAGGACAAGGGCAAGCGCTTCAACCTGGACCTGCTGGAGGCCGTGGAGCTCGGCTTCCTGCTGGACCTGGCCGAGGTCATGACCGTCGCGGCCCTGCACCGCGAGGAGTCCCGCGGCGGACACTTCCGCGAGGACTTCCCGGACCGCGACGACGAGAACTTCATGCTGCATTCGATGCTCTACAAGGACCCCGAGGCGGTCACCGAGGGGACCCAGGGCATCCGCTTCGAGACCAAGCCGGTCGTCTTCACCCGTTACGAGCCGATGGAGCGTAAGTACTGATGAGCACCACCACCGAAGCCGCCGAGCCCGCCTCCACGGTCGACCTCCCCGAGTCCACCGGCGGCGGCATCACGACCTTCGACATCACGCTGAAGGTCCGCCGCTACATCCCGGAGTTCTCCGACGAGGCCCGCTGGGACGAGTGGACCATCACCATGCAGGGCACCGACCGAGTGCTCGACGCCCTGCACAAGGTCAAGTGGGAGCTGGACGGCTCGCTCTCCTTCCGCCGGTCCTGCGCCCACGGCGTCTGCGGCTCCGATGCCATGCGCATCAACGGCCGCAACCGGCTGGCCTGCAAGACGCTGCTGAAGGATCTGGACACCTCCGAGCCGATCACTGTGGAGCCGATCAAGGGTCTGCCGGTCGAGAAGGACCTGATCGTGGACATGGAGCCGTTCTTCCAGTCCTACCGCGAGATCATGCCCTTCATGATCGCCAACTCCCCGGCTCCGTCCGCTGAGCGCTACCAGTCCCCGGAGGACCGCGAGCGCTTCGACGACACCACCAAGTGCATCCTCTGTGCGGCCTGCACCTCCTCCTGCCCGGTCTTCTGGACCGACGGGCAGTACTTCGGGCCGGCCGCCATCGTCAACGCGCACCGGTTCATCTTCGACTCGCGCGACGACGCCGGCGACATGCGCCTGGAGGTGCTCAACGACAAGGAGGGCGTGTGGCGCTGCCGCACGACCTTCAACTGCACCGACGCCTGCCCGCGCGGCATCGAAGTGACCAAGGCCATCCAGGAGGTCAAGACGGCCATCCTGACCCGCGCGGCCTGAGCTCGACGCACAGCGCGCCCGACGACGAGGGGCGGGGTGTTTCCCGAGCCGCTCCCCGACGTCGCCGCCGGATTTCGGTGGGGCGGCCGTCGTCGTAGCTCCTGCCGGATATCGCAGGGCTGTGAGATGTCGCGGGCCGATTGCACCGCGATACCTCACAGCCCTGCGAAGACCGGTCCCGTCACCCGGTGCGCTGCCCGACAACGCTCCCGCGCCGGCCGGCTCTCCGACGCGGCACGCCGGCGGCGTCGAGGCGCCGCGCGAGCAGCTCGGGCCGCCGCAGCTCGGGCCAGCCCCAGCGCACCATCGCCCGTCCGGTGGACCGGATGTCGTCCTCGCGGACCTTCTCCCGGTACACCGTCCGGACAGGATCTCCTCCGCCGAGCTCCGCCGCCCGGGTGTACTTCACCGTCCCGTCGAACTCGCCGACGTCGCGCCACTCCGCGTCCACCCGGTACGTCGTCCCGCCGACGACGATGCGCGATTGCAGCTCCGGAAGACCGAACCCCAGCTCCGCGATGCGGACGCGCGAGTACGACTCGCCGGGCGACTCCGCCCGCGGATCGGCGGCCGCCAGCGCCCGCTCCCACCGGGCGCGGAGCCTCTTCGACGGGACCCGCTCGGCCCAGGAGGCCAGCTCGTCGCCGTCGACCTGCACACCGGTGCGGGTATGCCCGCCGAGCACGGCGTCGAGGATCACCACCCCCTCGGCCAGGGCGAGCCGCGGCACCGTATCCACCACGGCCAGGGCCAGCGGCTCCACAGTGAAGCCGTCGACGTCGGCGCGGCACCACGGCACCGCCCCACCGTCCAGAGTCTGCCGCGGCACGATGAGTTCCCCGTCCCGCAGCGCGCGCCGGGCCTCGGGCCGACGCATCTCCCGCGGAGCAGTCGGCTCCAGACGATGCGTCGGCAGGCCCGCCAGAACCGACTCCGGCGGGACCGCCGGTCCCGACGGCGCCGTCGCCGCCAGCATTCGTCGCACAGCTGCCGCCGACCGGTCTCCCACCATCGACGGCGCCGGGACCCGGCGGGCGGCGCTGCGGCTGGTGCATCGGCGATGCACGGCGTCGGGAGCCTCCAGCAGCGGCACGCCGTGCAGGGCGAGGGCGGATTCGCGACAGAAGACGGCCTCTGCCTCCTGCATCGCCGTCGCCACCACGGAGAGCAGATGACGTCGCCAGGGCGGGGAACGCAACCAGTCCTCCGGGGAGACGTACACGCCGCGCCGCAGGCGCACCATGCGCCCGGACCGTACGTCCTGGCTCAGCGCGGTGCCGGTGTGCAGGTCGTCGCCACGAGATTGAGCACGCACCCGGTGCGCCGTGTCCGCAGAGGGCGTCGCCGTCGTCATGGCGCTCATTCTGACGGACGAGCACGATCGGCGTCGCCGCCGACCTCGCCCCTGTGGACAGCGGGAAACGCACCTGCACAGGCCGAGAGACCGCCGTCCGGGTCGGCGACCGCTCTGCGGCGGCACCTGTCGCAGGGCTCTGAGTCGTCGCAACGATATCGGGGTGCGACGGCTCAGAGCCCTGCGACAAGTCCGCTCACCGCAGGAGCCCGAGACCGGGAGCGACTGCGACACAGACGCTCATCGCCCGTCGGGGCGACGGCACACTCAGCACGGGACTCACCCCTGCATCCGCGGCCGGGCGCGACGTCGGCCGCGCCCGGCCCGCCGGCGCTCCCGCTCCGACGCGGCCACCGCAGCCCAGGAGGCCGCCAGCAGATAGATCAGCGAGAACAGGAAGAAGTAGAAGAACAGACCCAGCACTGTGGTGAACGGGACCAGGATCGGGTTGGCGGTCGTGCTGGCCAGAAGCTCGGCGGAGAGCACGCGCAGCAGCGAGACGCCGACTCCGGCGATCAGCGCCGCCTGCCACAGCGCCCAGACCGGGATGACGATCCGCGAGGCGACCCGCATCAGCAGCACGGCGATCAGCACGTCGAGGATGAAGGCCGCGGACAGCGTCGCCGCGCGGGTGAGGGCCTCGTGGGCGACGGCGTCTTCGCTCCCCAACCACACCATGACTCGGCCGAGCAGCTCCGAGGAGAGCGCGCCCATCGCCCCGGCGATGATGAACATCGTGCCCACCAGCAGCATCATCACCAGATCCCGGGCCTTCACCACGAGGACGTTCTCACCCATCAGCGGCCGGTCGAAGATGCTGCGGATGCCCGAGCGCAGCCCGTGCAGCCAGCTCAGCGACGTCACCACCAGCGCCGCCAGCGAGACGATCAGCGTCAGGCTCAGCCCCCGGGTGTCGAAGAGCTGCTCGGGCGTGGCCAGCCCGCCGGAGCCGTCGTCGATGACGCCGGGCAGCACCGTGTTCACCGACCGGGTGATCAGCTCCTGGAGCTCGGCGTCGCCGCCGACGAAGAGCCCGGCCACGGCGAATCCGGCCACCAGCGCCGCGGCCACCGAGAAGAACATCATGTACGCCGCGCCGGCGGCCATCACCGTGCCGTAGTGGAAGAGGAAGAGGTTGACCACCCGCATCCCGCGGGTCACGTCCAGCCGGGCCTGCGCCCAGCCGAGCGAGGCGCCGATCCGGGCGCCGGGTCCCAGCTCCCGCGCCCGGAGGCGCGCGGATCGGGCACGCCCCTCCCGCCGCCGCAGCGCCGGCAGGTCCAGCGGGTGGACCATCGGCTCGACCTCACGGCCTCGGTCCGCACGCCGCAGCGCCTCCCGGACTCGGCCGGAGGACCGCGCGGGGCGGTCGTCGGACTCGGCGGATGCGGGGGCGGCCGCGGCGTCGTCGGTCACGGCGAGGGGACCTCCGGGCACGGGCTCCGCATCACAGGGGCCTCCTCAGAGCCCCGCGGCCGGCAGGAAGCCGACCTTCCGGTAGACCTCGGCGAGCACCGGAGCCGCCGTCGCCCGTGCCTTGGCCGCGCCGCGGGCCAGCAGGGCGTCGAGCTGGGCCGGGTCGTCGAGCAGCTCCAGCGCCCGGTCGCGCACCGGGCCGACGGCCGCGACGACGGCCTCGGCCAGGTCGACCTTCAGATGCCCGTACATCGATCCGGCGTACTCCGCCTCCAGCGCCTCGATGCTGCGGCCGGTCACCGCCGAGAAGATGCTCAACAGGTTCGACACCCCGGGCTTGGCCTCCGGGTCGAAGCGGATCTCGGAGCCGTCGTCGGTGACGGCGGACTTGATCTTCTTCGCGATCTTCTTGTCGGTGTCCATGATGTTCAGCAGCCCATTGGGCGATTCGGCCGACTTCGACATCTTCGCCGTGGGCTGCTGCAGGTCGTAGACCCGCGCGCCGACCTCGGGGATGAACGGCTCGGGCACCCGGAACGTCTCGCCGAAGCGGTGGTTGAACCGCTGGGCCAGGTTCCGCGCCAGCTCGACGTGCTGCTTCTGGTCCTCGCCCACCGGCACGCCGTCGGGCTGGTAGAGCAGGATGTCGGAGGCCATCAGCATCGGGTAGGTCAGCAGCCCGACGCCGGCATGGTCGGCCCCCTGCTTGGCCGACTTGTCCTTGAACTGGGTCATCCGCGAGGCCTCTCCCATGCCGGTGAGGCAGGTGAGCACCCAGGCAAGCTGGGCGTGCTCGGGCACGTGGGACTGGACGAACAGCGTGGAGCGCTCGACGTCGATGCCGCCGGCGATGTACTGGGCG
Source organism: Nesterenkonia sp. F (assembly GCF_000220985.1). GTDB lineage: Bacteria > Actinomycetota > Actinomycetes > Actinomycetales > Micrococcaceae > Nesterenkonia. The sequence goes on along the minus strand of NZ_AFRW01000057.1, from coordinate 3,612 downwards.
GCGGTGTTGCGCGTGCGCGTGCGCAGCTCCTCAGGATCGTGCGGGACGGTGATCCCGTGCAGGTCCGGGATGAAGAAGAACGCGTCGTACTGATCCTGGGCCTTCACCCAGTGCAGCAGCGCGCCGACGTAGTTGCCCAGATGCAGCGAGTCCGCCGACGGCTGCATGCCGGAGAGCACGCGGTGCTCCCCGCCGACGCCGACCAGTGCGGCGCTCGGGTCTGTCGTCCCCTCAGTCATGGTCTCCTCGTGGAAGCATCGCGTCCGGCCCGCGGCCGGATCAGTCTCAGTGCGGTCAGAGTATCAAGGGCACGACCGCCGTCGGCCCCGGCGCTCACTCGTCCAGACCGAGGGCGAAGCCGGCCTCGAGGTCCTGGTTCGAGTAGGTGCGGAAGGCCAGCATCGTCTCGGTGTCGCGGATGGCCTCGACTTTGGAGATGCGGTCCGGGAGTCAGCGTGGCCAGCTGCTCGAAGTCGGGCATCTCCGCCATGGCCACCAGATCCCAGTCGCCGGTGACCGAATACACCGAGCGCACGCCGTCGATGTCGGCGATCTCCTGGGCGGCCTCGGGGATGCGGTGCGGATCGGTCCGGATCATCACGAAGGCGGTCACCATGTCATGCTCCTCGCTGGGGTGGGACGGGACGGAACTCAGCCTACGGCAGGCGGTAGTCGACGACGAGCGGGGCGTGGTCGGACCAGCGCAGCGAGTAGTCCAGCGCCCGGTCGACCACGGACTTCTCGGCCCGCTCGGCCAGCTGCGGGGTGGCCATCTGGTAGTCGATGCGCCACCCGGTGTCGTTGTCGAAGGCCTTCCCCCGGTAGGACCACCAGGTGTAGGGGCCCTCGACCTCGCCGGCCAGCCGGCGGGCGACGTCGACATAGCCGACCTCCTCGCCGAAGTAGGCGTCGAAGAAGGCCCGTTCCTCGGGCAGGAAGCCGGAGTTCTTCCGGTTGCCCTTCCAGTTCTTGATGTCCAGCTCGGTGTGGCCGACGTTGAGGTCGCCGACGACCAGCACGTGCTCGGCGCGCTCGGCCAGTGCCGGCAGCGTGTCGCGCATGTCCTGCAGGAAGCGCATCTTGTGCTCCTGCTTCTCGGTGCCGACTTCGCCGGAGTGGACGTAGACGCTGACCACTGTCAGCGTCGACCCGTCGCCGAGGGTGAAGTCGGCCTCGACCCAGCGCCCCTGGTCCTGCGGGTGGCCGTCGCCGATGCCGCTGCGCACCGCCGTCGGCTCGGTCCGCGAGAGGATCGCCACCCCGGCGCGGCCCTTGTCGGCGGCCTCCTGCTCGTGGATGTGCCACTGCTGGCCGGTGGACTCGCTCATCTCTGCCACCAGCTTGGTGAGGATCTCCTCGTTCGCGCGGACCTCCTGGAGGGCCAGCACGTCGACCTCCCGATGGGCCAGCCACTCCCCCATGCCCTTGCGCGCCGCGGCGCGGATGCCGTTGACGTTCACCGAGGCGATGCGGGTGACGCCGTCGGCCTTGGGGTCCACGATGCGGTGCGGGTGCTCGCCGAAGTCGCTGGTCTGGTCGGTCACGTCGTTCCTCTCGTCGCAGGTGCGGGCTGGGCCGGCGGGATGTGCAGAGCGTGCCGGGCGGGCCGTGCATGCCGGGCGCGCCGGGCGGGCAGGGCCGCTCAGCGCGTCGGGCGCGGCGTCATTCGACGACGTCGCCGGAGATCGTCTCGGGACCGTCGTCGCCGCGGCGCCGGCCGCGCCGTTCGTCCCGGGACGCTCCGCGGTCCTCCTCCGCGGACGCGCCGGCGTCCGTGGAAGAGGCTCCGGACGAGCCCGAGCCGGAACCGCCGAGCACGTCGGCGAGGATGTCGCGGCCGTTGTGCGCGGTGGTCTCGATGGTGTCCAGGGCGCGCTCGGCCATCTCGAGGTCGGCCTCGGCCCCCTTGACGATCTCCTGGGCGACCACGCGGCGCTGGACCTGGACGATCTTGAAGGAGTGGTCCAGCTTCATGTTCCGCTGGTGAGCGTCCTCGTCGATGACCGCAGTGCCGCCGCCCTCGGCCGTGCGGCGTGCCGCGGCGTCGGCCCGGGCGGAGTCGAGGGTCTGTCCGACCTTCTGGGCGCCGCGCCGGACGGAGAACACCAGGATGCCGGCCAGCACCAGCCAGGCGCCGGAGATCACCACGATGATCCAGCCGATGACGTCGTTCTGGTTGGCCGCGAAGACCAGGGCGACCAGCAGCACGGTGATCATCACCGCGAAAGTCATCCCGGAGGAGCGCCGTCCGAAGCTGCGGACCGCGTCCTGCGGGCGCGAGGCGCCGTCCTCGCCCGAACCGGTGGAGCCGTGCTGGTCGCCGCCGTCGGCGGCACGATCGATCGAACCCATGGTCCCGATTATCCCCGCCCGTCGGCGTCGATGGCGAATCGACCGGCGGGTCGGGCGTCTCTCGGAATGGCGGCCGCGGACGCGAGGTTGTCGTGGACATGACGTCACCCTCTCCAGCCCGACGGGCGGCGACCGTCGGGCCCGAGTCTCCGACCGGCACGTCCGGCGCGGCGGACGCCCACCCGCTGCGCACGATGCTCACCCTGCTGGCCCCGCTCTTCGCCTCGCTGATGAGCATCAGCATCGTCAACGTCGCGCTGCCGGCGATCGAGCAGTCGCTGCAGACGACCTCCTCGGCGCTGCAGTGGGTGCTCTCCGGCTATGCGCTGGCCTTCGGCGTCGCCCTGGTGCCGGCCGGGCGCGCCGGCGACCTGTGGGGCCGGAGGCTGTTCTTCCTGCTCGGCACCGGCGTGTTCGGCACCTCCTCGATCCTCGCCGCGGCGGCGCCCGACGCGCTGGTGCTCAATGCCGCGCGACTGCTGATGGGCTTCGGCGCCGGCCTGCTCGTCCCGCAGATCATCGGGATGATCCAGCGGCTGTTCACCGGATCGGCCCGCGGACGAGCCTATGGGCTGATGGGCACGGTGATCGGGCTCGGCGTCGCCGCCGGGCCGACGATCGGCGGGCTGATCATCGATGCGACCTCCACCGAGGTCGGCTGGCGCGTGACGTTCCTGATCAATGCCCCGCTGACCGGCGTCGCCCTGGTGCTGGCGCTGCTCTGGCTGCCGCGGAGCGACGCGGCCCCGCCCAGCCCCTCGACGCCGGACGCGTCCGCCGGCTCGGCCGCCGGCCCGGCCCGTCGGAGCGCTGGACCGGGCCGACGGGCGGGGCTGCGCGCCCTCGACCCCGGCGGCGTCCTGCTGTTGGCGGCCGCCGTCGTGCTGATCATGCTGCCGTTCATCCAGTTCCGCAGCGCCGCCGGGATGCTGCTGGGGCTGGCCGGTCTGGTGCTGCTGGGGCTCTGGGTCGGCTGGGAGCACCGGCTGGGCCGCCGGGATCCGGAGGCTCCGATGGTCGATCTGCGTCTCTTCGCCGTGCCCGGATACACGCTGAACACCACTGTGCTGGCGCTGTACTTCGCCGGCATGCCGGCGACCTGGGCGGTGGTCGCCGTCCATGTGCAGGAGAGTCTGGGACATTCGGCGCTGACCGCCGGGCTGGTGACGCTGCCCGGCGCGGTGATGGTCATGCTGCTCTCCTCGGCGGTGGGCGCCGGGTGGAGCGGGCCGCCCGCGGCTGATGGTCGTCGGCACCGCG
>NZ_AFRW01000058.1 GCF_000220985.1 Nesterenkonia sp. F | reverse complement strand
TCACCATTCGAGCTCCACCATCGCGGTGTTCAGCCCCGATCCGACGCCCATGCACAGCACCCGCGCACCGCGGGAGAGTCCGGCGGCCTCCCGGGACAGCGTGATCGGCAGCGAGGCCGGTCCGACGTTGCCCAGCTCCGGGTAGGTCACCGGCACGCGGCGTTTGTCCAGCTTCGCGGCCTTGATGATCGAGCTGGTGTGCAGCTGCGAGACCTGGTGGGTGATGTAGGAGTCCATCGCCTGCCAGCTGAAGTGCTTCCGGGCATCCTCCCAGGCATTCATCACCAGCTCGAGGCCGCCGTCGAGCAGCCCGCGGGCATCGGTGTACATGCCTCGATGGTCGCCGACGCACAGCTCGTGGTGCTGGGTGGCCGCCCGGGAGACCCCGCCGACGATCCGGTGGCCCTCGGGATGCCGGTCGGCGGGGCCGACGACGGCGGCCGCGGCGCCGGAGCCCAGCGTCAGCGAGGCGAACTCGGTCATGAAGTCGTCCCGGGAGACGGACTCGAGGGAGTTGATCCGCGCGATGGTCGCGTCCTGGACCTTCTCGGCGTCCTCGCCGTCGACGATCAGCACGTACTGCGCCTGGCCGGCGTCGATCATCGAGCTCGCCAGCGTCATCGCGTTGACGAAGCCGAGGCAGGCGTTGGTGATATCGAAGTTCATCGCCGAGGAGGGCAGACCGAGCTCATGGTGGATGCCCACGGCCACCGAGGGCTCGAGATGCTCGCGGGTGACCGACGTGTTGATCATCAGCGAGACGTCCTCGGCGGCGATGCCGGCGGCGTCGAGCGCGCGGCGGGCCGCCTCGACGGTGCCGGCCCGCACGTCGCCGGGCTTCTCCCAGTTGCGCCGGGCCTTCACGCCGGCCACGCGCTGCAGCAGGCCGGTCGGGAGCTTCAGCCGCTTCAGCGCGTCGGCCAGTCGACGCTCCAGGTCTCTGGACGTCAGCGTCACCGGCGCCTCGACCTCGGTCACGGACAGCAGGGAGGCGTTCTGATGATGGAAGGTCGCATTTCCGGGCACCGCTCCATTATCCAGCAGGAGGACCGCGGGGGCGAATCTCCATGACGTCCCCGGAGGGCGCGGGAGGGAGACGCACGACGCACCACGCGCGGCGATCGCGCGCCTCCGCCGGCGGTCGCCGGGCCGGCCTCCTCCACAGGGCGCTCGCTGCGGCTGAAGCCTCGGCGGCGTCGGGGATACGATGGAGGCCATGACTTCCAGCGCTGACGACGGCTCGACTCCCTCGACGTTCACCCTGCGCCGCGCCATCGAGCGCGGCGGGTTCTATCCGGACCTGGTCCATCACACGGTGACCGAGGCGCTCGACGGCCGCGAGCCGACGCATCAGATCGTCCATGTCGACACGCACTTCGACATGGAGGAGGTCCATCGGCACATCACCGTGGTGGTGCTGGCCGAGGAGGTCATCGTCGTCGCGCATCTGGACGACCACGACCTGGAGGCCGACGAGGACGGCGGCGCGGGGGAGACGGGCACCGTCGCCCGGATCTCCACCGAGGTCGTGCCGGTCAGCCGGGTGCAGTCGCTGATCCTCTCCGAGGTCCACCGCAGTCCCGAGGAGTTCCACCCCGACCGCGGGCTGGCCGAGGTCACGCTCAACCTCAACTGGACCGGAGGGGCCCGCTTCGAGACCGCCCCGGTGCACTGCGGCGATCCGGACTGCATGGCCGACCACGGTGACAGCGGCACCTTCGTGCCCGAGGACATCATGCTGCGGATCGCCGCCACGGCGGAGGGCGACACCGCCGTGGAGGAGGCCCGCGAGTTCGTGCGTGCGCTGCGCCGCGCCTGCATCCGCCATGCCCGCTGAGCCCTCGCCGGGCGCGACCGGCGATCCCGCCCTGCCCGCCGCGCCCGACTACGACGGTGCGCATCTGCGCCACGTGATGACCTCCGCGGCGGCCTCGCTCGGGCTCGAGGGCTTCGACGACCGGCTCGGGCTGCCGGAGGCCGCCGTCTCGGTGGTGCTGCTGGTCGACGGGCTCGGCGACGAGCAGCTGGCCCGGCACACCGGACACGCCCGGTTCCTGGGTTCCCGCTGGCGTCGCGCGTCGGCGGCGCGGACGCTGGACTCGACCGCACCGGCGACGACGGCGGCCGGCATCGCCTCGCTGGCCACCGGGCGGACTCCCGGCGAGCACGGTCTCATCGGCTATGACGTCTACTCCCCGGAGCTGGACCGGGTGGTGAACATGCTCGGCGGGTGGGACCCGGAGGTCGATCCGCGCACCTGGCAGCCCCATCCCTCCGTGCTGCGCCGGGCGGAGGAGGCCGGCGCGAGCGTGCTGACCGTCTCGCGGCCGCGCTTCGCCGACTCGCGGCTGACCGAGGCGGTGCTCGACGGCGGGCGGTTCCGCGGGGCGAACCGTCTGGAGGCCCGCTTCGCCGCCGCGCTGGAGGAGATCCGCGGGCACCTGCACCCGGCCGGCGGCGTGCGTCGCGGTCCGCCGCGGCCGATGCTGATGTATCTCTACGTCGACGAGCTGGACAAGGCCGGCCACCAGCACGGCGTCGACTCCGCGGAGTGGATCGCCGCGCTGGAGAGCCTCGACGCCGAGGCGGAGCGTCTCGTCTCGACTCTGGACCGCGAGGTCGGCGACCAGGTCTCCGTGCTGCTCACCGCCGACCACGGGATGATCGACGTCTCCGCCGAGGATCGCATCGATCTCGCCGAGCATCCCGAGCTGCTCGACGCCGTGGTCTCCACTGCGGGCGAGCCGCGGCTGCTGCAGCTGCGGGTGGGGACCGGGGAGGAGCCCGAGGCCGTCCGCGCCGAGCGTCGGGCCGAGGTGGCCGACCGCTGGCGGCGCGAGCTGGGCGACCGCGCCTGGGTGCTCGACCGGGAGGAGGCGATCGACGCCGGCTGGTTCGGCGACGTCTCGATCGCGGTGCGCGAGCGCCTCGGCGACGTCGTCGTGGCCCTGCGGGGGTCGGCGGCGCTCTTCGACACCGGACGGATCGGCACGGGCCCGCTGGACATGGTCGGCCAGCACGGGTCGCTCACCCGTGAGGAGCGGGCGGTGCCGCTGGTGCTGCTCTCGACGGGCTCGCTCGGCTGAGCCGCAGTCGCCCGCGCAGGGGCGTCCGCCGGTGCCCGCCCCGCCGGCCGAATCCGCCGGCGGGGCGGCCCCAGTCCGTGCGGCCTCAGTCGTCGCGGCTGCCGAAGAGGATGTCGTCCCAGCGCGGCATGCTGGGCCGCCGCGAGGCGCGCCGCGCACGTGGGGCCCCGCGCTCACCCTCGGGATCGTCCTCGCCGCCCGAAGTGCGCGTGTCGGCGGCACCGCCGGAGCCGCGCCGCCGATCACCGGCGCGTCCGGCCTCCTCGGCGGCCTCCGGGTCCTGCGCGTCGTCGCCGCCCTCCTCATAGCTGAAGCCCCAGGCGTCGGTGCCTCCGGACGGGCCGCGCTCGCCCGGTCGGGCGATGGGCTCGGTGGGGTGCTCGCGGTCCGTGTCCGAGGGCTCGTCGGCGACCGGGCGGCCGGAGCCTCGGTCCTCGCCGGCGGCGTCGTCGACGGGGCGCAGCGGGGTCACCGGCGACGGGGCCGCGCCGCCGGAGCGCTCCTGGGCGTCGGCGTCGTCGTCCGCGGAGTCGCCGTGCTCCGCGTCGTCGCGCGGCCCGGAGGCGGGGTGCTCCTCCCGCGTGAGCATCATCGCCAGCTCGTCGTCGGCCTGCTCGTCGGCCCCGAGACGCTGGCCCCGCCGACGCCGCAGCATCTCCAGCAGCGCCTCCTGCTCGTCGCCCTCGCCGGCGGCGCCCGAGGGGCCTGCGGGCCCGGACGGTCCGGCAGCGCGGCCATGATCGGCCGGACCGGACGACTCGGCAGAATCGGAGGTCTCCGCGGGCGCCCCGCGCGGCGGCTCGACCGGAGAGGTGTCCTGCTCCTCGGCAGGCACCGGGCGCAGCGGTCCGCGACGCACGGCCCCGGAGGAGCGGCCGGGGTGTTCGTCGGACTCGACGTCATAGGGCGCGTCCACCGGGGCGAGGCGACGGCCTCCCCGGGCCGGCCGGGCCGCCGACGGCAGACTGCTCAACTCCTCGGCGGCCGGGCCGTCGGCCAGCAGGTGCTTCGACTCGGGGGTGAAGATCCATTCCGCCGGCGGCGTCGGGGCATCGCCGGTGGCGCCGTGGGCGTCGAACCAGCACAGCACCTTCCAGCGGCCGTCCTCGCGGCGCCAGGCGTCCCAGCTGAGGCTGCGCAGATCGACGCCGGCGGCCCGCAGGCGCACCGAGACCATCGCCTCCAGCGTGGCGGCGGCGTCGCCGAAGGCCACCCGGTGCTGCTCGGCGGTCGAGGCCGGGGCGATCTCGGCGCCGCGGGCCCGCTGGGCGATGTAGGCCCGCTCGGCCTGCACGGGGCCGGCGTAGCGCTCCACGTGGGCGGCGTCGAGCCCGGAGTCGGCGACGACCTGCTCGATCGTCGCGCCGGCGCGCATCCAGGCCTGGATGTCGCGGGGGCTCAGCGGGCCGGCGCCCTGCGCTCCGACGTCCTGCGTGCGCGCCGGGCGGTGGGCGGCACGGTTGACCGCGGCCCGCAGGGCCTCGTCGACGGGCAGGGCATACTCCGTGCCCGACTCGTCGGCGAGGATGAGGTCGTCCTGCTCCTCAGCCTCCCTGACGCCCATGATCCGCAGGTGCTGCATCGATGCTTCCTCCCGCCGGTGGCCGGCCGATCTCGTGACGAGCTCGCACTGTCACCGGTCACTGTAGCGCGGAGCTGCGCACGAGGACGTCGAGGAGGTGGAGCCGAGCTTGAACCTTGAGCCATGAGGCGTACGATGAGCGACCCGGCGAGATGGCGGAGACGCCCCTCGTCGAGGCGCCCGAGGCCCGGCTTGTCAGCTCTCGGCTCAACATGGCCGACATGATTTGTGGCCTCGGCGTCGATGAGACACAATCTGTGCGACCCAACGCGCTCGAGGGTGCCGGAACGCCATCAACGTCAGCATGGCAGATCCGCGCGATCGGGCGCCACGAGTGCCGAGAACCGGAGTGTGGAGCAAGCTTCATGGCAACTGACTACGATGCGCCGCGCAAGAATGAGGAAGAGGCCAACGAGGACTCCATCGAGGAGTTGAAGACTCGGCAGCCGAGCCACCAGTCGTCCTCCGTCGACGAGGACGAGGCCGAGGCTGCGGAAGGCTTCGAGCTGCCCGGCGCCGACCTCTCCGACGAGGAGCTCCAGGTCCGTGTGCTGCCCGCGCAGCAGGACGAGTTCACCTGCGCCTCCTGCTTCCTGGTGCGTCATCGCTCCCAGGTCGCTCGCGAGGACAAGGGGCTGTATTTCTGCAAGGACTGCGAGTCCTGACCTGATCCGCAGACGCCGAGCGGCGCGCGACGACGACGGCCCCGGCCGGAGATGCTCCGGCCGGGGCCGTCGTGCATGCGCTCGTGGTGCCCGCCGGGGTCACGGGGGACGACGCGGCGGGCGCCGCGGAGTCCGTGACGTCAGTCCTGCACGCTGGCGCGGGACTCGCGCACCGGCTGGTCCGAGCCGAGGGCGCGCAGCACGTCTTCGGGCCGCCGGGTGGAGAAGATCCAGTACGGCGTCGCGTCGCGCTCGTCGACGATCTCCACGGTGACCACGGCGTCGATCCAGCCGCGGATGCACTGGTAGGCGGTGGCGTCGAATCCCGGGCCGAGCTGCTCGCGGGCGGCGGGTCCGCGATGGGCGACGACGCGGCCGATATGGTCGCGGTCGATGCGCGCCCGCCCCACCTGCAGCCCGTCGGCGGTCACCCGGACCTGCGGCGTCGTCGCCAGCAGCCCGGCCGAGACCAGCGCCAGGCCGATCAGCAGGGCCAGGATCCCGACGCCGACGTCGAGGGGGAAGAACACCAGCGAGACCGAGGCGCCGACGAGCCAGGCGGAGAGCCAGATCCACCAGGCCGGCCAGAGCTTCTCGGCGTGCGGCGCCTGCTGCGGCGCCGGCTGTCCCGTCGGCTGCGTCGTCATGATCCCCAGCTTCTCACGGATGGGTAGACTCGAGCAGGTCGGCGACGGCGGCAGGTGATCCCCCGCATGACCACCCCATGATCACCCCACGGAGCGCCGCACGGAGCGCCGCGCTCCTCCCGGCGCCTCGGCCGCCGCGCAGCCTGACCCCCCCCGCCCACCGACTGCTTCGGAAGGACCCCAGAGCGACCATGACCTCCCTCGAGCACGTCACCGTGCCCCTGCAGCGACTCGACCCCGAGCTGCCGCCGCCGCACTACGCCCACGAGACCGATGCCGGCGCCGACCTCGTGACCCGCGAGGACTTCACCCTCGAGCCCGGCGAGCGGCGCCTGGTCGGCACCGGCGTCGCCGTCGCCGTGCCCGCCGGCTGGGCGGGGCTGGTCCACCCGCGCAGCGGTCTGGCCGTCAAGCACGGGATCACCCTTGTCAACACGCCGGGAACCATCGATGCTGGGTATCGTGGGGAGATCAAGGTGTGCCTGCTCAACACGGATCGCTCCACGTCGGTGAGCTTCCGGCGCGGAGACCGGATCGCCCAGCTGCTGCTGCAGCGGGTCGGACGGGCGGAGTTCGCCACGGTCGAGTCGCTGGAGGACTCCGACCGCGGTGCCGGAGGCTTCGGCTCCACGGGAGTCTGATCGGCGTCCGGACTCGGCGGAGCAGCCGCCGGGCCGCCGCGACCGTCGCGACGCTCGGAAGAGACGGCACAGACCAGCGAACGAAGGGATCGAGGCGAACCACCCATGATCTTCGGCAGAAGGAAGAAGTCCCGGAAGGCGGAGCGTCAGGCCGAGCCCGCCGCCGTCGGAGAGGCGCGGACCCGCGACGCCGCCCGCGATGAGCCCGGGACCGCCGACGCCGAGACCGCCGACGCGACGGAGTCGCCCGCCGGCGTCGCTCCGAGGTCGGCGGGGGCAGCCGAGGCCGCGGACGACGAGTCCGGCGCGCCCGCTGCGGAGAAGGCCCCGGAGCAGGAGGCCCCGGAGGACGACGCGGAGGACGACGCGGAGGAGGCTCCGCAGCAGCCGGCCGAGTCCTCCGACGAGGCTGCCGACGGTGCCTCGGGCCCCTTCGACGTCGAGGAGGTCGAGTCGACCAAGGGGTACCTCGACTTCGGGGCCCTGCTGATCCCCGCCGGCAAGGACCAGAAGGTCCGGCTCGACATCGACCAGAAGACCCGGCGCGTGGTCGCGCTGACGATCGCCGCGGGCCAGGCGAGCATCCAGGTCCAGCCGTTCTCCGCCCCGAAGTCCGGCGGCACCTGGGACGAGGTCCGCGAGCAGATCCAGGATTCGGTGATCAAGCAGAAGGGCAAGGTCAAGCAGGTCGACGGACGGTTCGGCAGGGAGGTCGCCGCCCGGGTTCCCACCACGCTGAAGGACGGCCGGTCGGGCTGGCGCGTGGCCCGGTTCATCGGCTTCGAGGGGCCGCGCTGGTTCCTGCGCGGCGTCGTCGGCGGCCGCGGAGCGATCGATCCGAAGGCCGCCCGCGAGGTGGAGGAGCTCTTCTCCCGGATCGTCGTCGTCCGCGGCGAGGATCCGATGCCGCCGCGCGAGCTGCTGCCGCTGCGTCCCCCGGAGGGGGCCAAGCGGGTGCCCGTGCCGCGCAACCCCGCCCAGCGGCGCTCCGACGGGCCGGGACCCAATCCGGCCGCGGCCGCCGTCGGCCAGGGCGGCGAGCAGTCGGGCGGCGCGACGACCGACGACGGCCGGTCCGCCGCCCCGACGGATTCCGGCCGGCG
>NZ_AFRW01000059.1 GCF_000220985.1 Nesterenkonia sp. F | reverse complement strand
AAGATCGTCGATTCGTGGATGGCCTCGACCGCCAGCGGCATGCCGCGCAGCTCGATCAGGTCATGGCTTCGATGCGGCTTCATCGCCAGCGAGCCGTGCTCGTCGACGCCGAACGTCACTCGGGTCCGCCAGTGCAGTCCGTTGCTGTGCGGGGTGCCGATGTCGGAGACGTGGATCTCGCCGTCGGCCGGATCCTGGCACATCGCCGCGTCCTGGGCCGAGACTCCCGCCGATGCGCTGCAGCGTGTCGCGGAAGACCTGGGCCTTCAGCCGGCGCTGGTGCTGGTCGGTGATGTGGCCGAACTCGGCCCCGCCCACCGGCAGCCGCTCCATCTCGTGGGCGCGCAGCGAGTCGGCGAGCTTCCAGATGTGCCGGCGTCGGTAGTCGGAGCCGTCGACGACCTCGACGACGTCGGCCCGCCAGAACTTCGCCTGGGGCCCGGCGTCGGTGAGCTTGGCGCGCACGACCTCGCCCGGGATGGCGTGACGCACGAAGATCACCCGTCCCTCGTGGCGGGCGATGCAGTGCCCGCCGTGGGCCATCGGGCCGACGTCCAGGGTCAGGATCCGTCCCGTCAGGTCCTGGGTGGTGGTCATCATCGTCACGCGCGTGGCTCCTCTCCCCCGTGTGAGGCCTCGTGTGCGGCGTCCGGCGGACTCCCCGCGGCGGACGTGCCGACCGTCCCCTCGACGGCGATTGGTCGGGTGATCATCCAGCCCACCCAGAGAGCCAGCCCGTAGAGCGGCAGACCCATCAGCAGGCGGCTGGTGCCCAGGGCGACGAGCTGATCGCCCAGGTACAGCGGAACCTGGACCACGAGGCGCAGCGCCAGCACGGCGGTGACGATCCACGTGGCCAGCGCGTAGCGGCGTCTCCGCCGCGGCTCGCGCCGCCATCCGAGTCCTTCGCCGCGCACCAGCCCGAAGAGGATCCCCAGGAACGGCCAGCGCACGGCGACGGAGGCGGAGAAGGCCAGGATGTAAACGATGTTGGTGATGAAGCCCCACAGGTAATAGTCCCGCGCCTGTCCGGTCTGCTGGGCGACGACGGCGCAGAGCACGATCGCCGCGAGGCCGGACAGCGACTGCACCAGAGGGCCGCGCTGGATCAGCCGGACGACGGTGAACACCGCCCCCAGCACGACGGCGAGCACCGCCGAGAGCGTCAGGTCCTCGCTGACCACGAAGCTGACCAGGAAGGCCGCCGAGGGCAGCGAGGCCTCGAGCAGGCCGCGCACGCCGCCGACCGAGGACATCACGTCCAGCGACCCGTCCTCGCGCGTGCTCAGCGAGGAGGCCGCCGCCGACAGCGCGGCCGGCTCGGGGTCGTGCGACGACGATCCCTGCGCGGCCGGCACCTGGTGCTCGGACTCATGAGGGTCGCGGTCGTGCTCCTCCGAGGAGCGTCCGGGCGGCGCCGAGGTGCCCATGGCTCACCGTCCGGCGGC
>NZ_AFRW01000060.1 GCF_000220985.1 Nesterenkonia sp. F | reverse complement strand
ATCGGCACACGGATGCCCATCGCCCGGCGGGTCGTCGTCGACGATCCCCCGCCGAAGCCGACCAGCACGCCGGCCGCCCCGGTGCGCATCAGGTGCAGCGCCGGGGTGTAGCCGGCCGCGCCGCCGACGATCACCGGCACGTCGAGCTCGTAGATGAACTCCTTGAGGTTCAGCGGGTCGCCGTTCTGCGAGACGTGCTCGGCCGAGACCGTGGTGCCGCGGATGACGAACATGTCCACGCCGGCCTCGACGACGGTCTGGTAGAACTCCTGGGTCCGCTGGGGGGTCAGCGAGCCGGAGACCACGACGCCGGCCTCGCGGATCTCGGCCAGTCGGGCGGTGATCAGCTCGGCCTTGATCGGCTCGGAGTAGAGCCGCTGCAGCCGCTCGGTGTTCGCCGGCGAGACCTCCTGGGCCTCCAGCTCGGCGATCTCGGCCAGCACCGGCTCCGGGTCCTCGTAGCGGGTCCACAGGCCCTCGAGGTTCAGCACGCCCAGGCCGCCGAGTCGGCCCAGCGCGATGGCGGTGGCCGGCGACATCACCGAGTCCATCGGCGCCCCGATCACCGGCATGTCGAAGTCATAGGCGTCGATCTGCCAGTCGAGGCTCACCTCCTGGGGGCTGCGCGTGCGGCGGTTGGGCACCACGGCGACGTCGTCCAGCGCCCAGCCGCGGACGCCCGACTTCGCCAGGCCGATCGGGATCTCGTTGGTCACGTCTCTGCTCCTCCTCGCCGACCCGGACGGGCGGCATCGTGGTCTGGTCGCGGGCCCGCGACGGGCCCGCCGGCGACGGCGCGCGTCGCCTCAGCGGCTCCAGTCCTCCCGCCGATGGGCGGCGTCCCAGAAGTGGTGCTCGTAGGCGCATCCGCGGCGGAAGGCCGCCCGCATCCGCGCCCGCAGCGGCTCGTCGGCCTCCTCGTAGAGCGACTCGAAGATGCCGCAGGCCTCCTCGACGGCGGCGTCGTACTCCGGGTCGGAGTAGGTCTCCACCCAGCGCCGGTAGGGATGCTCAGTCATGGCCTCGCCGATGGTCTCCACCAGGTGCCGGCCGACCTCGGCGTAGACCCAGAAACAGGGCAGCACGGCGGCGACGGCCACTGCGTGCTCGTCGACGGCGGCGGTGGCCACCAGCCAGGAGGTGTAGCCCAGCGTCGTCGGCGAAGGCACGACCGCGCCGTCGTCGCCGGTCAGCTCCGCGGCGATCGACGCGAACTGACGCGACTCCATCAGCTGGGCCTGCATGGCCTGCTCCTCGGCGATGGTGTCCGACGTCGCCCGCGCCCAGAAGCGCATCTGGTCGCGGTCCCGGGCGCCGGCGGCCAGCAGCGTCATCGCCCGGCCGTAGCCGGCCAGATACGCCGCATCCTGCTGGATGTAGTGCACGAAGGTCGGCGTCGGCAGGGTGCCGTCGGCCAGCTCGGCGAGGAAGTCGAGGCCCGCGATGTCGACGAGCGCCTCGCGCGCGTCCCGCCAGACGGTGCGGCAGTGCCCGCCCACCGACAGGGCGGGCGCGTCCACGTACGACGCCGGCGCGGGCGCCTGCTCGGATGCGGCCATCACGGCCTCTCCTCTCCTCCTGCGCGTATCTGCCTCGTCGGCGGCGCGCACCGCTGCGAGCGCGCCGACGACGGACTCAGCGCTGGTAGTTCGGCGCCTCGACGGTCATGGAGATGTCGTGCGGGTGGGACTCCTTGAGTCCGGCGGGGGTGATCCGCACGAAGCTGCCGTGGGCCTTGAGCTCGTCGACGGTGTGCGCGCCGACGTAGAACATCGTCTGACGCAGGCCGCCGACCAGCTGGTGCAGCACCGCCGAGAGCGGGCCGCGGTAGGGCACGCGCCCCTCGACGCCCTCGGGGATGAGCTCCTCGTCCTCGGGCACGTCGGCCTGGAAGTAGCGGTCCTTGGAGTAGGAGGTGTTCTTCCCGCGGGTCTGCATCGCGCCCATCGACCCCATCCCGCGGTAGGCCTTGAACTGCTTGCCGTTGGAGAAGACCAGGTCGCCCGGGGACTCCGCGGCGCCGGCCAGCAGCGAACCGAGCATCACCGAGTCGGCGCCGGCGACCAGCGCCTTGCCGATGTCGCCGGGGTGCTGCAGCCCGCCGTCGGCGATCAGCGGCACCCCGGCCGGGCGGGCCGCCTTGGCCGACTCGTGGATCGCGGTGATCTGCGGGACCCCGACGCCGGCGACCACGCGGGTGGTGCAGATCGAACCCGGTCCGACGCCGACCTTGATGGCGTCCGCACCGGCGTCGACCAGCGCCTGCGCCCCGCGACGCGTGGCGGCCTGGCCGCCGATGACGTCGACCTCGGCGGCGGCGGGCTCGGCCTTGAGCTTGGCGATCATGTCCAGCACGCCGCGGGTGTGGCCGTTGGCGGTGTCCACGACCAGCGTGTCCACTCCGGCCTCGACCAGGCTCATCGCGCGGTCGAATCCTTCGCCGAAGAAGCCCACGGCCGCACCGACGCGCAGCCGGCCCTCGGCATCCTTGGTGGCCTGCGGATACTTGTCGGCCTTGTCGAAGTCCTTGACGGTGATCAGCCCGGTCAGCCGGCCGGCGTCGTCGACCAGCGGCAGCTTCTCCACGCGGTGCTCGGAGAAGAGCCGGATGACCTCCTCGGAGGCGATGCCGTCGCGCGCGGTGATCAGCGGCTGGGCGGTCATCTTCTCGTAGACCTTCGTGGTCAGGTAATCCTCGGCCGGGACGAAGCGGATGTCGCGGTTGGTGATGATGCCCAGCAGCGTCTTCTCCGCGTCGACCACCGGAAGTCCGGAGACGCGGTAGTGGGCGCAGAGGTCGTCGAGGTCCTTCAGCGTCGCGTCCGGGGTGATGGTCACCGGGTCGGAGATCATCCCCGACTCGGAGCGCTTGACCTTGTCGACCTGCCGGACCTGATCCTCGATGGAGAGGTTGCGGTGCAGGATCCCGATGCCGCCCTGGCGGGCCATCGCGATGGCCATCGGCGCCTCGGTGACGGTGTCCATCGCCGCCGAGACCACCGGAGCACTGATGTCGATGCCGCGGGAGAGCCGCGTGGCGGTGTCGGCCTCCGAGGGGATGACGTCGGTCTCGCCGGGGAGCAGGAGGACGTCGTCGTAGGTCAGCCCCACGAGGGCGAAGGGGTCGTGGGAGTCAGCGGAAGTCTCAGTCACTGGTGCCTCTCAGAGGGAGTCTGGCGGGATCCGGGCCGACCCCGATTCTACTGCCGCGGGGACGCCCGCCGCACACTGTGCCGGTCTCACGCCCGCGCGACGTCCCACAGGACACCCCGCGAACCCTGCCCGGAGCTCGGCGCCGAATCACCCGCCCCGGCACGGACCAGCACGAGGAGCGGCCTTCGCCCGCGGTCGACGGCTTTAGCACTCTGCTTGACCGAGTGCTAAAGCCGTCCTAAAGTCTACCGTGGCACCCACCACCGCGGGGTGCCCGTCGCACCGGGCCGTCACTCGGAGCGACGAGCCTGAAGGGGCGCCATCCGGCACCGCGACGACGGTTGGTCACTCCCAAGGCGCGCAACACACCTCCGAGCCCGTCGCATCCCGGCGTCACCCGGGCGTGCAGGGCCTGACCGCAACCGAGATCGACTTCACGCAAAGGAGAGTACTGACGTGTCAGTCTCCATCAAGCCCCTCGAGGATCGCATTGTTGTCCGCCCCCTGGAAGCTGAGCAGACCACCGCTTCCGGCCTGGTGATCCCGGACACCGCCCAGGAGAAGCCCCAGGAGGGCCAGGTCGTGGCCGTCGGCCCGGGCCGCGTCGACGACAAGGGCAACCGTGTGCCCGTCGACGTCAACGAGGGCGACGTCGTCATCTACTCGAAGTTCGGCGGCACCGAGGTCAAGACCGGCGGCGACGAGTTCCTCGTGCTGAACTCCCGCGACGTCCTGGCCGTCGTCGAGAAGTGATCTCGGGCTCCCCGAGCTCTCTCGACACCCGAACATCGATTCTGTTCTGACTCTCTGTAAGGAGCAGCAAGCACATGGCAAAGCAGCTTGAGTTCGACGATGCCGCCCGGAAGGCACTCGAGGCCGGCATCGACAAGCTCGCCGACACCGTCAAGGTGACGCTGGGCCCCAAGGGCCGCAACGTCGTCCTCGACAAGTCCTGGGGCGCTCCGACCATCACCAACGACGGCGTGACCATCGCCCGCGAAATCGAGGTCGAGGACTCCTACGAGAACCTCGGCGCCCAGCTCGCCAAGGAGGTCGCCACCAAGACCAACGACGTCGCCGGCGACGGCACCACCACTGCGACGGTGCTGGCCCAGGCGCTGGTCAAGGAGGGCCTGCGCAACGTGGCCGCCGGTGCGGCCCCGAGCGAGATCAAGCGCGGCATCGAGGTCGCCGTCGAGGCGGTCACCGAGCGCCTGCGCACCAACGCCCGCGAGGTCTCCGGCCAGCAGGAGGTCTCCTACGTCGGCGCGATCTCCGCGCAGGACGACGAGGTCGGCGAGCTGCTGGCCCGCGCGTTCGACGCGGTCGGCACCGAGGGCGTCATCACCATCGAGGAGTCCTCGACGACGTCGACCGAGCTCGACATCACCGAGGGCATGCAGTTCGACAAGGGTTACCTCTCCCCGCACTTCGTCACCGACGGCGAGCGGCAGGAGGCGGTCCTCGAGGACGCCTACATCCTGATCCACCAGGGCAAGATCTCCAACGTGCAGGAGTTCCTGCCCGTGTTGGAGAAGGTCATGCAGACCAAGAAGCCGCTGTTCATCATCGCCGAGGACGTCGAGGGCGAGGCCCTGTCGACTCTGGTGGTGAACAAGCTCAAGGGCACGCTGAACGTCGCGGCCGTCAAGGCCCCCGGCTTCGGCGACCGCCGCAAGGCCATGCTCGAGGACATCGCGGTGCTCACCGGCGGTCAGGTCATCTCCTCGGAGCTGGGCCTGAAGCTGGACCAGGTCGACCTCGACGCGCTGGGCACCGCCCGCCGCGTCACGGTCACCAAGGACTCCACCACGATCGTCGACGGCGCCGGCTCCGCGGAGGACGTCCAGGCCCGGGCGGCGACCATCAAGGCCCAGGCCGACGCGACCGACTCCGAGTGGGACCGCGAGAAGCTGCAGGAGCGACTGGCCAAGCTGGCCGGCGGCATCGGCGTCATCAAGGTCGGCGCGGCCACCGAGGTGGAGCTCAAGGAGCGCAAGCACCGCATCGAGGACGCCGTGTCCTCCACGCGTGCCGCGCTCGAGGAGGGCATCGTCGCCGGCGGCGGCACCGCGCTGATCAACGCGCTGTCCGCCCTGGACGAGGACCCGACGGTCCAGGCGCTGTCCGACGACGCCGCCGCGGCGGTGGGCATCGTCCGCCGGGCGCTGGTCCAGCCGCTGCGCTGGATCGCGCAGAACGCCGGCGAGGACGGCTTCGTCGTCGCCTCCAAGGTGGCGGACCTGGAGCCGAACCACGGCTTCAACGCCAAGACCGGCGAGTACGGCGACCTCATCGCGGCCGGCGTCATCGACCCGGTCAAGGTGACCCGTTCGGCGCTGCAGAACGCCGCCTCCATCGCGGCGCTGGTGCTGACCACCGAGACGCTGATCGTCGACAAGAAGGACCAGGAGGACGAGGGCTGATCCTCATCCGCTGAATCCTGCCGGTCGACCGGCACAGCACGGGGCCCGGGAGCTGCTGCTCCCGGGCCCCTTCTGGTGCCGAGAGGCTCCCACCCGGCCGCCGCCAGGCTCGGCTCGCCTCGGAGCGGGGCCGCCCCGCCGCCGGGGCTCAACTCATGCGCCGAGTGGTCACCTCTGACGATTCCTTCGCCCCGAGATGGCACCGAAGACGGCGAGAGCCCGTCACACGTGACCACTCGACACCGATCACACCGTCGCCACGAGAACCGCGACGACCTCAGCTCCCGGCGCTGGATTCGCGGACTACGAGACGCGGCTGCACATACTCGACAGACTCTTCAGGCGGCCGCCCGTCGAGGACCGACGACAGCATCTCGGCAGCCCTGCGCCCGATCGAGGTGAACCCGAGGTCCACACTCGTCAGCGGCGTGGGAGCATCGACGATGAGCGGCTTCCAATTGTCGAAGCTGACCAGCGCCACATCGACGGGCACGCGTCGCCCCTCGTCGTGCAAGGCATCCAGGATCCCCCGCGAGATCTGATCGCTGCCGCCCACGATCGCGTCCACGTCCGGACGTTCGGCCAGCAGCGTCTGAGTCGCCGCCCTCCCCCACCGCTCGGTCCATGCTCCGAACTGCGGCGGCGCCACCAGCTCCAGCCCTTCCGCCTCGAGGACTGCACGCACTCCTTCAGCACGCCCCTGCGCAGCCATGTAAGTCTGGTCGCCACTGATGTGGGCGATGCGCCGCCGACCCACCGACAGGAGATGCTCGGCGGCGAGCTCACCTGCTCGACGATTGTCCGTCACCACTGACAGATCCGCCGCATCCTGGGACGGTGCATAGGCGTGGACGACCGGGACCGACACGCGCCCTGCCCACGAAGGACGAGGGTCGGGTCGGGATCCCACGACGATGAGACCGTCCACGTTCCTCCCCATCAAGGCACGCACGTGATGCTGCTCGCGGATGGCATCACCACGCGCGTCACAGAGCAGCACCGAGGTCTGGCCGGCCCCGAACGCATCCTCGGCGCCCATGAGGATGGGCAGGCTGAAACGCCCCTCCAGATCGTCGGTCAGCAGGCCGACCGTCCCGGTCCGCCCCGACAGCATCGCGCGGGCGATGGCATTCGGAGTGAACCCGAGACGTTCGGCGACGTCGCGCACATGATCCCTCGTCGACGCGCTCACCTCACCGGGACGATCGTTGAGCGCCTTCGATGCGGTGCTCATCGACACCTCAGCCACTGTGGCGACGTCACGCAAGGTGACCTTCTTTCGGAGTTTCTCGACTCCGTTCCTCGGCATGAGCCCCTCCTGAGCACGGCTTCCCTCCAGGATAGGCGACAGAGCCTACAAACCCACTCTTGCACGTGATTCAGGTCACTGCTACGTTCTTAGAAACCGATTTCGCGAGATTTCGGACAGAGAGCGACAGGTCCGGCACCGAAACGTTCCACAGAGGCGTCGGGAACCACACCTTCCCCGCTGGGCCGTCGCACACTCGACGAGGAGGCACGGATGAGAAGCTCCACGATGATCCGCACACCTATCGCAGCACTCTCGGCCTCAGCGCTGCTGGGCCTCAGCGCCTGCACCGGAGGAGGGCCAGACGCCGGTTCTGATCAGGGCGACGAGACGGTGACGGTCTGGCATTACTTCACCGAGGACCGCCAAGTACAGGTCCTCGAGGACTACAAGGAGTCGTTCGAGAACGCTCACGACGGCGCCAGCGTGGAGAACGTCTTCGTGCCCTACGACCAGATGAACTCGAAGCTCCTCTCAGGGGCGGGATCGGGCGAGGGCCCCGATGTCGCGATCTTCAACGGGGCCGAGACCGCATCGATCGCGCTGGGAGGAGCCCTCGCTCCGATCGACGAGCAGTGGTCGTCCTATGAGGACGCCGACCAGTTCCCCGAGTCGATCCTGCACACCGTCGACGAGGAGCTGTACTCGGTGCAGGGATACGTCAATCTGCTCGGACTCTGGTACAACGCTGACATTCTCGAGGAGATCGGCGTCCAGCCGCCGACCACCATGGAGGAGCTCGAAGATGCCATGGCCGCCGCGGTCGACGCGGGATACGGCGGGGTCACTCTCACCGGTCTGCCCAACACTCAGGGCGAGTGGCAGGCCTACCCGTTCCTCTCGGAAGCCGGCTTCGACTACGACTCTTCGGAGGAGTCGGCGCTCGCCGAGGCGCTGACTCGAGTCGAGAGCTGGGTCTCCGAAGGTTGGCTGTCTCAGGAGGCGGCCAGCTGGGACCAGACGGTGCCGTTCGACGAGTTCACCGCCGGCGACCAGGCCTTCGCCGTCAACGGCAATTGGCAGCGCGGATCCGTCGCGGAGGATGCCGACTTCGACTACGGTGTCGTGCCGTTGCCGCTCGGCGACACAGGCGGCGTCTACCTCGGCGGCGAAGGAATCGGCATCGGCTCCAACGCCGACGATCCGGAGCTCGCCTGGGAGTATCTGACGTCCACCCACCTGTCGACGGACGGCTCGCTCTCTGCGCTCGAGACCGTCGGGTACCTTCCCGCTCGTCGTGACGCCGCCACCGACGACGCAGTGACGTCCGACGAGATCCTGGCACCGTTCAGCGAGACCGTCGACGAGTACGGTGCGGCGTATCCCTCTGAAGAGATCCCCGCGGAATCGGTCGCCGATGTGCAGCTCGCTGTCGCCCAGGCGTGGAGCGCGACCATCGGCGGACAGAAGGACCCGGAGACCGCCGCTTCTGATGCCTTCTCGACCCTCGAGGGGCTGCTGGAATGACGATAGGCACCACCACACATCGCGGCGCGGCGACGTCTCGCCCCGCGGCGGGGGACGCGAACGGCCGCGGAGGACGTTCTGACACGCCGGCGCAGTCGTCGCGTTCTGATCGCAGGAGACGACGCCCCTCTGGTTCGGCCACCGTGTTCGGCTGGCACAACAGCCGACGCTATCTGGCATTCCTCCTTCCCGGCGCGGTCTTCATGGCGATCTTCGGGGTCTTCCCGCTCGTGCAGCTCGTCTGGATGAGCCTGCATGACGTCACCCAATCCACGCTGAACGCCGCCACGTGGGATTTCGTGGGCCTGCACAACTTCGTGCGCGGTTTCACCGACGGGGAAAGTGCCGTGGCGGTGCTGCGGACACTGGTCGTCGTAGCGGTGGTCACGCTCGGAGGAATGGTCCTGGGGTTCGCCGCCGCCGTCGCGCTGCGCACGCGCGGCAGATGGTCGGGCATCCTGCTGGCGGTGATGGTCTTCGTCTGGGCACTTCCGCCGGTCGTCAACGGCTCGGTCTGGAAGTTCCTCCTGGCGGACGACGGCCTGATCAACACCGTGCTGGCAACCGCCGGAGCTCCGGGCCCGGTGCCGTTCCTGTACGACCCGACCTGGGCGCTGGTCTCGGTGGCGAGCGTCGGAGCGATCGCCGTCGTCCCGTTCAACGCCCTCGTCTTCCGTGCGGCGCTGATGGCCATCAGCCCCGACACCTTCGAGGCCGCCGCGATCGACGGCGCCTCGAAACGGCAGGAGATCCGCCACATCATGATCCCGGCGACCCGCCCGACGGCGGCGGTGCTGCTGGTGCTGACCGTGGTCTACGGCTTCCGCAGCTTCGACTTCATCTACGTGATGACGTCCGGCGGCCCCGGGACCTCCACAGCGACCCTCCCCTTCTTGGGTTACCTGCAGGCCTTCCAACAGTACGACTACGGACTCGGCTCGGCCACGTCCTTCCTGGCGGTGATCGGGGTGTTCGTCCTGGCCGCCATCTACGCCCGCACCATCCGACGTGAGGAGGCCTGACCTTGAACCTGCGCGCCGGCCCCGTCGCCACCGCGATGAAACTCGGCCTCACCCTGCTCTACGGTCTCCCGCTCTTCTGGATCGTTCTGACGTCGTTCAAGCAGTCCTCCGACGTCTTCGCCCCTTCCAAGTCGCTGGTCTTCTCCCCCACGACCCGCGCGTACACGCAGTCACTCGACGCAGCGCTGTTGGAGTCTCTGAAGCAGTCCGTGCTGATCGCCACCGGCGCCACTGCTCTCGTTCTCGCCATCGGCGTGCCGGCAGCCTACGCCCTCGCACGGACCCGCCACTGGTCGGTGACGCTGGGACTCGTCGGACTGATCGTGCTGCAGATGATGCCGCAGACGTCCCAGGTCATCCCGTTGTTCGGCCTGTTCGGGAATTGGGGACTGCTGGACAGCCTGCTCGGTGTCATCATCGCCGACGCCGCACTGCTGACGCCCTTCGCCACTCTGCTGCTGCGTCCGTTCTTCCGTTCCGTCCCGATGTCACTGGAGGAGTCGGGGGCCCTCGACGGTGCGGGGATGCTGCGCACGTTCTGGTCGATCGTTCTGCCGATCGCCCGCAACGGAATGCTCACGGTCGGATCGATCACGTTTCTGCTCGCCTGGGGCGAGTTCCTCTACGCCGTGCGCTTCTTCCTGAGCCCGGGAGGGTATCCGCTCTCTGCACTGCTCTCGCAGCAGGTCTCAGCGTTCGGCGTCGACTGGCCCGGCCTCATGGCCCTGGCCGTGTTGACTTCCATCCCCATCCTGATCATCTTCAGCGCCACGTACCGGCTGTTGCGAGACGGCCTCACCGTCGGAGCGGTGAAATGACCCCGCCTCACCAGCACACCACTCACACGCCACCCATCGACCATCCGCGAGGAGCTCCTTCCATGACGGCAGAAACCCGACAGCCCGCCCGCCCCGAGGCCGTCGCCGGCACCCGCCCGATGACGCCCGTCGCCCCGGCGGTCCCGCGCACCGGCGCGCTGCGCCCGCTGGGCGTGGACGAGGTCCGCCTGGAGGGCGGGTTCTGGGGCTCACGCCAGGAGCTCAACCGCTCGACGACGATCCCCCACGCCGAGCACTGGGTCGAGGAGATGGGCTGGGCGCCGAACTTCGACCGCGCCGCGGCGGGGACGCTGCCCGACGGGCGCCGCGGCACCGAGTTCGCCGACTCCGAGGTCTACAAGCTGCTCGAGGGAATGGCCTGGGAGATCGGCCGCACGGGCGACGAAGCACTCGACGAGCGGCTGCGCCGACTCGCCGCTCGCGTGGCCGCCGCCCAGGAGGACGACGGCTACCTGCACACCGCCTTCGGCCGGGACGGGCAGCCGCCGCGCTGGTCGAACCTCGAGTGGGGCCATGAGCTCTACTGCGTCGGGCACCTGATCCAGGCCGGCGTCGCCCGGCTGCGCACGCACGGGGAGGACCAGCTGGTCCGCGTCGCCGTCGCCGCCGCCGACCATGTCAGCGCGGAGTTCGGCGATCCGACCGACACGCGGATCGGCGGCCACCCGGAGATCGAGACGGCCCTGGCCGAGCTCTCCCGGGCCACGGACGAGCCCCGCTATCTGGAGCTGGCGCGACTCTTCGTCGAGCGCCGCGGCCGCGGCTACCTCGGCGAGATCGGCTTCGGCCCGGAATACTTCCAGGACGATGTCCCCGTCCGCGAGGCCGAGGTGCTGCGCGGCCACGCGGTGCGCGCGCTGTACCTGGCCTCGGGCGCCGTCGACGTCGGCGTCGACACCGGCGACGCCGAGCTCATCGCCGCCGTCGCCCGCCAGATGGGGGCCACTCTGGCCCGGCGGACGTACCTGACCGGCGCCATGGGCTCCCAGCACGACGGAGAGGCCTTCGGCGGGGACTTCATGCTGCCGCCGGACCGCGCCTACGCCGAATCCTGCGCGGGCATCGCCGCGGTGCAGACCAGTCACCGGCTGCTGCTGCACGATGCCGACGCGCGGCATGCCGACGTCGTCGAACGGACCATGTACAACGTGGTCGCCGCCGCCGTCGGCGAGGACGGCGCGAGCTTCTTCTACACCAATCCGCTGCATCAGCGGACTGTGGGCCGCATGCCTGCGCCCGAGGAGGTCAGCCCGCGGGCGGCCTCCAGCGTGCGGGCCCCATGGTTCGCCGTCTCCTGCTGCCCGACGAACCTCATCCGCACGATCGCCTCGCTGGGCAGCCTGCTGGGCGGCGTCGGCGGAGAGGACGGGCACGAGGTCCATCTGCACCAGCTCATGCCGGCGACCGTGCGCACCCGGCTCGACGACGGCGAGACCGTCTCGCTGCAGCTGCGCACCGCCTACCCCGACGACGGCCGGATGACGGTCACCGCGCTCGAGGCACCCGCCGACGGAGCGCCGGTGCGACTGCGTGTGCCGTCCTGGGCGACCGGAGCGCGGCTGGTCGGCCCCGACGGTGAGGCGCGAGCGGTGCCCGCCGGGGAGATGACCGAGCCGATGCGGCTGCGCGCCGGGGAGTCGATGACGCTCGAGCTGCCCGTCGAACCACGGCTAACCCGGGCGGATCCGCGCGTCGACGCGGTCCGCGGCCAGGTCGCCGTCGAGCAGGGCCCTCTGGTGCTGGCGCTGGAGTCGCCGGACCTGGCGGCGGCCGGGCTGGCGGACGACGTCGCCGCCGCCGAGCTGCTGACCGACCGGGCACCCGAGCGCCGCGATGGACGAATCTGGGCGACGGTGCGCACCCGTCCGCTGCCGGAGGCCGCCTGGCCGTACCGCTCGACGGCGGACGAGGACGACGGGGCCGCAGGGGTGGGAGGGTCCGGCGCGACCTCCGGCGAACAGGCCGAGGTCGCGCTGATCCCGTATCACGCCTGGGCCAACCGGGGACCGTCGACCATGCGTGTCTGGATCCCGGAGGCCTGAGCCGGACGCTCCCCCGCTCCCGGCGCCCGGCGCGGGTGTCAGCGCGTCGTCGTCGACTCCCGCTGCGGGTCCGGGTCGCCGGGCCGGGCGCCGTCGGCCCGCCGCTCCCAGAACTCTGCGTTGCGGATGCCCACCTCGCGCGGATCGAACTGCGGGTCGCGACCGGCCTTGAGCTGCTTCCGGTAGTCGCGCAGCGCCTTGAACGCCGGCCCCTGCAGGATCAGGATGCCGACGATGTTCAGCCAGGCCATCAGCCCGACGCCGATGTCGCCGATCGACCAGGCCTGGCCGCCGGCGCCCATCGCACCGTAGAAGACCACGATCAGCACCATCACCTGCAGTGCGGCCAGCGCCGCCCGCTGGAAGGTCTGGCTCTTCACCCGGCGGATCGCATAGGTCAGGTTCGTCTCGGCCATGTAGTAGTAGTAGACGACCGTCGAGAAGGCGAAGAAGGTCAGCGCCACCGCCAGCAGGATCGCCCCGGCGCCCTGCAGCGAGGAGTCGAGCGCGGCCTGGGTGTACTCGACGTCCATGCCCGGCTCGGCCTCGAAGCCCAGCCCGTCGGCGTAGCCGCCGAAGCTCACCAGCGTCTCCGCCTCGCCGAAGACGCGGTACATGCCCGTCGACAGGATCAGGAACGCCGTGGCCGAGCAGACGATCAGCGTGTCGATGTAGACCGCGAAGGCCTGCACCAGCCCCTGCTTGGCCGGGTGGGAGACTTCGGTGGCCGCCGCGGCGTGCGGACCGGTGCCCTGACCGGCCTCGTTGGAATAGATGCCGCGCTGGACGCCGTAGCTGATGGCCACGCCGAGCATGCCGCCGAAGGCCGAGTGCACGCCGAACGCCGAGGAGACGATCAGCCGGACCATGTCCGGGATCTCGGTGACGTTGAACAGCACCACCACGATGGCCACCAGCAGGTAGAACGCCGCCATGACCGGCACGACCCGGGCGGTGAAGGCGGCGATCCGCTTCACACCGCCGATGATGATGGTGCCCAGCACCAGGGCCAGCACGACGCCGACCATCCACTCGTCGATCGCCGGGACCGCGTTGGTGACCGCCGTGGCCATCGTCGAGGTCTGGATGCCCGGCAGGAAGATGCCCAGCGCGACGACCGACGCCATCGCGAAGCACCAGGCGTAGATCTTCAGCGGAATCCGCGCCCAGGTGTGGCGATAGGCACGCTCGAAGTAGAAGGCCGGCCCGCCGCGATACTCGCCGGTGCGCGGGTCACGCTCCTTGTAGATCTGGGCCAGCGTCGACTCGATGAACGAGGTCGCGGCACCGAGCAGCGCCACGACCCACATCCACAGCACCGCGCCGGGACCGCCGACGGCGATG
>NZ_AFRW01000061.1 GCF_000220985.1 Nesterenkonia sp. F | reverse complement strand
GATCGCCCTGGGCGGTCCGGGCGCGGTGTTCTGGATGTGGGTGATGGCGATCTTCAACTCCGCGGCCTCGTTCGTGGAGTCGACGCTGGCGCAGCTCTACAAGCGAAAGCGCTTCGACACCTTCAAAGGCGGTCCCGCCTATTACATCCAGCAGGGCCTGGGCTCGCGCTCCGGAGGCCTCGTCTTCGCGGTGATCTTCATCTTCTGCTTCGCGCTGTCCTTCACCTCGCTGCAGGCCAACACCATCGTCGACGCCGTCACCGGCGCCGCAGAGTCCATGGGTGCGGAGAGCACCGTCGGCCTGACCTGGGGCCTGGCCATCCTGCTGACAGTGCTGACCGGCGTGATCGTCGTCGCCGGCCTGCGCAGCGTGGCCCGGGTGGCGCAGAACGTGGTGCCGCTGATGGCCATGCTCTACATCCTGCTCGGGCTGATCGTGGTGATCATGAACATCGAGGAGCTGCCGCGAGTGCTCGGCCAGATCCTCGGCGACGCCTTCGACCTCCGCTCGGCGGCGGGCGGCGCCTTCGGCGCGGTGATCATGGCCGGCGTCCAGCGCGGCATGTTCTCCAACGAGGCCGGCATGGGCTCGGTGCCCAACGTCGCGGCCACCGCAGACGTCTCCCATCCGGCCAAGCAGGGGCTGGTGCAGACTCTGGGCGTCTACCTGGACACGCTGATCATCTGCTCGGTGACCGCCTTCATCATCCTCTTCACCTATGAGGATCCCGTCGCGGCGGACGCGAACCTCGGCGCCGAGCTCACCCAGGGCGCGTTGGAGGCGAACTTCGGCACCTTCGGCGCCGTCGCCCTGGCGGTGATCATCTTCCTGGTCGCCTTCACCTCGGTGCTGGGCAACTACTCCTACGGTGAGGCGAACATCCTGTTCATCTCCTCGAGCGAGAACGTGCGCAAGATCTTCGCCCTGGTCCTCACCGCCGTGGTCTTCCTCGGCTCGGTCATCACAGTGGACCTGGCCTGGGCGATCGCCGGAGTGACGATGGTGATCATCGCGATGTGCAATCTGGTCGCCATCACGCTGCTCGGCGGCAAGGCCTGCAAGCTGCTGCGCCACTTCGAGGACCAGAAGAAGCAGGGGCAGGAGCCGATCTTCGTCGACGAGGATCTGCCTGAGCTGACGAACCTGGAATGCTGGAGCCGCGAGGACATGGCCGACAGCCTGGCCCAGCGCGAGGCCGCAGGCCGGCGCTGAGCCCGCCTCGGAGGCGGGCCGGCGCCGGCCGCTGAGCTCGCCCCTGACCTGCGCGTCGTCGTCGACGGCGCCTGAGATGGACCCCCTACTGACGTAGGGGGTCCATCTGGCTCCGGGGCGGGACGCGGCGGCCGCGACCCTCTCCCTATGGTGAGGACATGACCACCACCAGCACCGTCGACCACCCGCGGGACGCGCTCCGCGCCGACCCGGTCGCGAGCATCCCGCGCAACCGGCAGACCAACGACTTCGCCGCCCTCGCCCGCGAGGTGAAGGACGCCGGACTCATGGACCGTCGCGCCGGCAGCTACGTGCTGCGCACGGCGATCCTCGGCGTCGCACTGGTCGGGGCGCTGGCGGCGATGCTCGCCCTCGGCGACAGCATGTGGCAGCTGGGGCTGGCCGCAGTCTTCGGCATCCTCTTCACCCAGCTGGCCTTCCTCTCCCACGACTCGGCCCACCAGCAGGTCTTCGCCAACGGGCGGCGCAACGAGTGGTTCTCCCGCTTCGTGGGCAACCTGGGCGTGGGGCTGAGCTACGGCTGGTGGTCGCGCAAGCACGGACGCCACCACTCCAGCCCCAACACCATCGGCCGCGACGGCGACATCGCCACCGGCGCGCTGGTCTTCGTCCCCGGCGAGAACGAGGGGCGCACCGGCTTCATGGGGTGGATCACGCGCCGGCAGGGCTGGCTGTTCTTCCCGCTGCTCACCCTCTTCGCCTTCTCGCTGCACTTCCACGCGGTGCACACGATCCTCACCGACCAGCGGGTGAAGCACCGCGTCGCCGAGGCCGCGCTGATCGCGGTGCGACTGATCGGTTTCCCCGCGCTGGCGATCATGGTGATGGGACCGGGGCTGGGGATCGGCTTCCTGGCCGTGCAGCTGGTGGTCTTCGGCGTCTACATGGGCGGCAGCTTCGCCCCGAACCACAAGGGCATGCCGCTGATCCCGAAGGACTCGAAGGTCGACTTCCTGCGCCGGCAGGTGCTGACCTCGCGCAACATCCGCGGCGGGCTGCCGATGGAGTGGGCCATGGGCGGGCTGAACTACCAGATCGAGCACCACCTCTTCCCGCGCATGCCCAGCATGAACCTGCGGAAGGTCCGGCCCATCGTGCGCCGCTTCTGCGCCGAGCGCGGCATCACCTACACCGAGACCGGGCTCGTGGAGTCCTACGGCATCGTGATTCGCTACCTGCACCGCGTCGGGCTGGGCTACTCGGACCCGATGGAGTGCCCGCTGATGGCCCAGTACCGGGCCCGCTGATCCCGCGGCGGCGGGTTCTTGCCGATCCGGCAAACCCTCCTGCCGACGCGGCAGGGTTCCGGCAGAGTGGAGGCGTCCCGCCCCGAGGAGAGGACGCCCCATGCACCAGCATCATCCGCGGCCCCACGTCCACGATGACTCCGTGGAAAGCGTGGGAAAGAACCCGCATTCCCACAGTTCCCACGGAGTCATCCCTGCATCCGCCGAGACGTGGGATGCGATGTACAGCGGCCGTGAGCAGTACTTCAGCGGCGGCGCCAACGACGCGCTGATCGCCGAGGCCGCCGGCCTGCCGACCGGGCGCGCGCTCGACGTCGGCTGCGGCGAGGGCGGCGACGCCCTCTGGCTCGCCGCGCGCGGCTGGCAGGTCACCGGCGTCGACGTCTCCTCCGTGGCCCTGGCTCGCGCGGCCGAGGCCGCCGAGGCCGTCGGTCTCGCCGAGCAGGTCGCCTTCGAGCAGCTCGACCTGACCACGGCCCCTCCGCCGCAGAAGAGCTTCGACCTGGTCAGCGTCCACTACGTGCCACTGCCGATCGGCGACGCCGAGGGCATCCGCGGGCTGGCGCAGGCCGTCACGGTCGGCGGCACGCTGCTGTTCGTCACGCATGATCCCGAGGCCGTGGCCCGCCGGATCCGCGCAGAAGGCCACACGCATGCGCCCGATCCACGGGACTTCCACGGCACCGACTCGGTCGCCGCGCTGCTCGGCGCGGCCTGGGAGATCGAGGCTCACGACTCGCGGCCGCGCTCCCGGCCGGAGCACGCCGAGCGCGACCATCCCGACGACGTCGTACTGCGCGCCCGCCGCCTGCGCTGAGCGCGGAGGCACACCTCCCCGCGCGACCCCGCCTCCGCCCTCCCGATGATTCCCCTCCCGATGACTCCGTGGGAGGTGTGGGAAAGAGCGCGCATTCCCACCCATTCCACGGAGTCACCCCAGGAGGGGCCGCGGGCTCACTCCTGCTCCAGCGGCAGGCTCGCGCGGACCGCGAAGCCGCCGTCGTCGCTCGGCCCGGCCTCCACCGAGCCGCCGACCGCCCCGACCCGCTCGCGGATGCCATGCAGCCCCATCCCCGCCCCGGGGGAGGCGGCGGCGTCGCCGCCGGGGGCGGTGTTGGATACCTCGATGCGCAGGGAGCGTCCCGCCGCGCCGCCGTCGCCGTTGTCGACGCTGGCGGCGACGTCGATGCGCGCCCCCGGCGCGTGCCGCAGCGCGTTGCTCAGCGCCTCCTGGACCAGCCGGTAGGCGGCGATGCCCACTGCAGAGGGGATCTCGGGGAGCTCCTCGACGCCGCGGACGGCGATCGTCGCCCCCGACGCCCGGGTGGACTCGACCAGCTCTCCGATCTCCTCCACCCCCGGGGCCGGTCCGGTGGGGGCATCGTCCTCGCCGCGCAGGATCCCCAGCAGCATGCGCATCTCGGAGAGCGCCCGGCGGCTGGAGCGGGCGATCTCGGCGAACTCTCCGCGGGCCTCCTCGTCCAACGACGGCAGCCGATACGGCGCGGTGGAGGCTTGGACGCTGACCACCGACATGCTGTGGGCGACGACGTCGTGCAGCTCGCGGGCGATGCGGTTGCGCTCCTCCAGCTCGCGGCGACGCCGAGTCTGCTGGGCGCTGGTGCGCTCGGAGACCTCCAGCCGTCCGGCGTCGAGGATCCATTGGTGGGTCAGGATGCCCAGCACCACCACGGCCGCGCTGACGGCGACGAAGACGGTGGAGGTGCTCACCGAGCCCACGGGAAGTTCGGGCGCCACGGCCAGCATCGTCCCGGCGGTGAGCAGCGCACCGGCCGCCCAGCCGCCGGCGGCGCAGAACCAGCGCCGCGTCAGTGCGGCGACCAGCAGCACGGCGCTCTGGGTGATCATCGTGGTCACCGGCCAGGGCCAGACGACGACGCCGGCAGACGCGGTGGCCGACATCATCGCCGCCGAGGCCAGCAGCCCGACGGCGAGACCGGCCCAGGCGTGCCGCAGGGTGAGCAGCAGCGCCGCGCAGTGCAGCAGCACCAGCACCATCGCGATCGCCGCGGGCACCTCGTAGAGCACGCTGGTCAGCGGCCACCCGACGGCCAACAGCACCACGGCGCTGAAGCTGGTGCCGATCCAGGACCACGCCGCCGCGGAGAACGAGGCCTGCGCCTCCTCGACGGCGGCCGCGCTCCGCCGGCCGCCGTGCCCGTCGTCGGCGTCGACGTCTCCCGCTCCCTCGGGGTCGTCGACCTCCCCGGGCTCCGGCGGCCGCGGCCGGCCGCGGCCGCCGGAGCCCAGCAGGCTCGTCGCCAGCGCGGCGTCGAAGACGGCGAGTCCGCGCAGCACCATCGGCAGGGTCACCAGCAGCACGACGCCGAGCAGGAAGTGGGCGCCGGAGTCGACGGCGTAGCGGGCGAGGTCTCCGACGGGGACCAGCGCGGGCTGGACGACCTCCAGCAGGGCGATCAGTCCGCGCTCGCCCGGGACGAGGAGCGACCAGAGGAAGTAGGTGAGCTCCGCTGGGGCGCCGACGATCCAGATCAGCGCGACGGCGAAGGTGGCCAGTCGGACGGGCAGGGCGATGACTGCTTCGAAGACCAGGTCCAGCCAGCGACGCGGGTCGCCGATGAGCCGAACCAGGCCGGCGACCCCGGCGGTGCGCGGCCGATAGCGCACCGGGGCGGGAGCCGCTCCCCAGACGCGCAGGCGCCGGCGGGAGAGCTCGGCGAAGCCGGAGGCGAGGATCAGCGTCGCCGGCAGAAGCAGCGCACCGATCCAGAGCACCGAGGTCGCCAGGGACAGGGCGAAGAGGCTGACCAGCAGACTGAACCCGAAGATCGCGATGGGCAGCCCGGGCAGCACATAGGCGGCGTCGCGGGTCAGCCGGCGCAGCATGCTGACCGGTCCGTCGGCGGGGCGGAGGGTGACCATGGTGGAGGAGTCTGAGCGATGGGTTCTGATGCTGTCATCACACCACAGAGCCGTCCTGCCGGGATACGGGGGAGGGTCCTGGCACCCGTCACAGCGCGGTAGCGTGGGACCATGACACCCTTCCCCGTCCCGTCCTCCCCCGAGGCGCCCGACGGCACCTCATCGGCGGGCAGCTCCCCGGCAGGCGGCTCCGACGCCGGTTCACCGGTGCGGGTGCTGATCGTCGACGACCAGTCGATGATCCGAGCCGGCTTCGCCGCGCTGCTCGACGCCCAGGAGGACCTCGCCGTCGTCGAGACCGCCGAGGACGGCGCCGGGATCGTCGACGTCGTACGCCGCTGCCGGCCCGACGTCGTGCTCATGGACATCCGCATGCCCGGAGTCAACGGGCTGGAGGCGACACGACAGCTGTCCCACATGGCCGGCACGCCGCCGCGGATCGTGATGCTGACGACCTTCGACGCCGACGAGTACGTCGTCGACGCGCTGCGCGCCGGGGCCAGCGGGTTCCTGCTCAAGGACGCCACCCCGGAGGAGCTGATCCACGCGGTGCGCGTGGTGGCCGAGGGCGAGGCGCTGCTCTCGCCGAAGGTCACCCGCACGCTGATCGCCGACTATGTGGGCCGCTCGCCGTCGCCGCAGCGACTGCACCTGCTCGCCGAGCTGACCGACCGCGAGCGCGAGATCATGACCGAGGTCGCCCGTGGGATGGCCAACACCGAGATCGCCGAGGCGCTGCACCTGGCCGAGCAGACGGTGAAGACCCACGTCTCGCGGATCCTGACGAAGCTGGGGCTGCGCGACCGGGCGCAGATCGTGGTGATCGCCTACGAGTCGGGGCTCGTCCGCGCCGGGGAGTGAGCTCGGCCGGAGACCGGGCACTCTTGCCCCGGCTCGATGGACTGTGTCACGTTCCGACCCGAGGCGGTCCCGCCCTCCCGCCGTGGTGTCACGTCCCCGCCCGGATGTCACCTCCGGGCCCGGACGTGACACCACGGTGAGGGCGTGACACGTCGATGAGGCAGCATCACGACAGGAGGAGAGACCGCATGGACTCCGTGGAGATCCTGAAGGACGTCGCGCGGCGGCCGCTGGACGAGGCCGAGTCGCTGCGCGGGGCGCTGACGCCGACGGTGCTCAATGCCCATCCAGGCCATGACAACTCGCCGGCGTGGCTGCTGTGGCACGCCGCCCGGGAGATCGATGAGCAGCTCTCCGCGCTGACCGGCGAGGAACCGGTGTGGACGCGCAGCGAGTTCGAGTCCCGCTTCGGACTCGGACTGGACCGGCACGACATGGGCCTGGGGCACAGCAGCGCGCAGGCCCGGGCGGTGCGGGTCGACGACGCCGACCTGCTGCTCGAGCATCTGCGCGCCGTCGTCGAGGCTCAGCTGGCCTATCTGGACACACTCTCCGACGCCCAGCTCGGCGAGATCATCGACGACCAGTGGGATCCGCCGGTGACGCGCGGGGCCCGACTGGTGAGCATCTCGCTGGACGCGCTGGCGCATGTGTCACAGGCGGCGTACGTGG
>NZ_AFRW01000062.1 GCF_000220985.1 Nesterenkonia sp. F | reverse complement strand
CGGCCAGCGCCCCGAGCCGGGCGTCGACGACCACGCCGTCGTCGCCGTCGACGCTGTTCATCGTGACCAGTGCGGCGAGCAGGGCCACGGTCATCAGCCCCGAGATGCGGCCCACCAGCGGGTGGCGCAGCCAGGAGCCGGGGATCAGGTGGCCCACCAGCTTGGTGGCGTAGACGGCGGCGCTGGCGGCCAGCACCCAGAGCCAGAGCGTCATCGGCGGGCCTCCTCGGTCGCATCGTCGTCCGGCACCTCGGTCTGATCCTCGGCCCGGTCCTCGGTCTGATCCTCGTCCTGGACGGCGCCTCCGCGTCGGCGGGGCGGCCAGTCCCCAGACGATCGCGACGACGGCGGCGAGCAGCACCGGGGCGCCGGCGGGCAGCGCCGGCATGGTCAGCGCGGTGACCAGCGCGGCGACCACGGCCAGCGCCCACGGCTCGGCGCCGCGCAGTCGCGGCCAGAGCAGCGCGAGGAAGGCCGCGACCACGGCGCCGTCGAGCCCCAGGGCCTCCGGCTCGCCGACGACGTCGCCGAGCAGCGCCCCGGCCGCCGTCGCCAGGTTCCACCCCGTGTAGCAGGCGACGCCGGTGACCCAGAAGCCGCGGCGCCGCTCGGCGTCGGTGGACTGGCTCATCGCCGTCGCCGCCGTCTCGTCGATGGTCAGCTGGGCCGCGAACAGCCGGCGGACCCCGCGCGGATCCAGCAGCGCCTTCATCTGCACGCCGTAGAGCGTGTTGCGCGCGCTGAGCAGCGTGGAGGCCCCCAGGGCCGCGGCCGGTGCGCCGCCGCCGGAGAGGATCCCGATGAAGGCGAACTGCGAGCCGCCGGAGAACAGCAGCGCCGAGAGGGCGACGGTCTGCCAGAAGGTCATTCCGGCCGCGGTGGAGAGCGCGCCGAAGGACAGTCCGTAGAGCGAGACGGCCACGGCGATGGACAGGCCGGTCCGGGTCGCCGGGGTCAGGCGGGCGTGCGCCGGCCGGCCGGTGCGTGCGCGGTGCGAGGCATCGGTCGTCGCGCTCATGCCGGGTGCTCCATCACCAGCACGAACCAGGCCCCGATGGTCAGCGCTTCGTAGCGGTGCGGC
This sequence comes from Nesterenkonia sp. F, assembly GCF_000220985.1. Classification (GTDB taxonomy): domain Bacteria; phylum Actinomycetota; class Actinomycetes; order Actinomycetales; family Micrococcaceae; genus Nesterenkonia. The sequence continues at coordinate 15,718 of NZ_AFRW01000062.1, read as the reverse complement.
GCATCGCCGGGGAACATCGCATAGTCGCCGGGCCCCAGCTCCACCGGTTCCTCAGTTCGGCCGAGCCGCACTCGGCCGGCCCCGACGACGACGTGCTCCAGCGCGCCGCGCGGATGCGGCTCGGCGTCGCGGCGCTCGCCGGGCTCGAGGGTGACCACGTAGAGGTCGCGGCGCGCCTCCGGCCGCCCGCCGCTGAGCAGGGAGGCGGCGAAGTCGGCGTGCTCGGCGCGGACCTCGTCCCGCTCCCCGGCCCGGACGACCCGCGGCTCGGGGGCGGGGGTCTCGACGAGTCGGGCGAAGGGGATCTCCAACGCCGAGGCGATGGCCCAGAGCGTCTCGACGCTCGGGTTGCCGGAGGCCGATTCCAGCAGCGACAGCGTGGACTTCGACCGCCCGACGCGACGGGACAGCTCGCTGAGCGACAGTCCGGCGCGACGGCGTTCGGCCTGCACGGCCGCGGCGATGCGCTCCAGCGGTGCGCCGCCGCCGTCGTCGGGTGCCTCCGGCGTCTCGGCCATCGTCCCTCCCTCGGTTCCCCTGACGGATCGTTCGCTGATCCTGACACACGTTCGATGGATCGAACAACAGGCTCTCGGTCGGCCGGGTCCGGAATAGTCACACGATGGTGCTGTTGTGCCGGGTGCCGTCGCGATCGCGGCGACGCAGCAGACGATCGAGGAGGAGACGATGGCTGACGAGAAGCGTGTGGTGATCCTGGGCGGACACGGCAAGATCGCCCTGCTGGCGGCCCCGAAGCTGATCGAGGCCGGCTATGCGGTGGACTCGCTCATCCGCAACCCCGAGCATCGCGAGGACGTCGCCGCGACCGGCGCGAATCCGGTGCTCCTGGACATCGAGCAGGCCGACGTCGACGCGCTCGCCGGGGCCTTCGGCGGCGCCGAGGCCGTGGTCTTCTCCGCCGGCGCCGGCGGCGGGAACCCCGAGCGGACCCGTGCCGTCGACCACGACGCGGCGGTGCGGTCGATGGACGCCGCCGAGCAGGCCGGCGTCTCCCGGTACGTGATGGTCTCCTACGCGCGCAGCGAGACCGACGTCGACGCACTGGACCGCGAGTCCTCCTTCTTCCCCTATGCCCAGGCCAAGCACGACGCCGACGAGCATCTGCGCGGCACGGGGCTGGACTACACGATCCTCGGCCCCGGTCGGCTGACCCTGGAGCCGGCCACGTCGGCGCTGCAGCTGCTGGACTCCGCGGGGCGTCCGCTGGACGGCTCCGAGCCGCCGGCGGAGCTGCCCGGCGCCTCCCGCGAGAACGTCGCCGAGGCGATCGTCCATGTGCTGCGCACGACGGCGGCGACGCGCGAGACGGTGAACTTCGTCGACGGCGAGACCCCGCTGGCCGAGGCCATCTCCTGAGATCCTCGCCACGGCCGGCGGCCTCCGCGGCCCCCGGTTTCCCCTCGCGGCCTCGACGGTGCTAGGCTTTTCTGGCAATCGTCCGCGGCTCATGCCGCGACGAGCGTCGCGCGGATCCGTAGCTCAGTTGGTCAGAGCGCTCGCCTCACACGCGAGAGGTCGATGGTTCAAGTCCATTCGGATCCACCGCTTCGAAGAGCCCGTCGGTCACGACGGGCTCTTCGCGTCTGTCTGCGCCCCGTGCCGCGGTCTCGTCGAGCCTGTTCCGCTGGTCCTGCTGGTCGGGTCCGGCGAGGAGGCGGCACACTGGAGACATGAGCACCGTGCCGGACGAGCCGCCCCGCGACCCCGCCGCGCAGCAGAGCACCGCGCAGCACGTCGTCGCCCAGACCACCGTCGACTCGGCCGCCCGAGCTGACCAGCTCGCCCGACGCGTCGTCGAGGCCGGGCTGGCCGCCTGTGTGCAGATCAGCGAGGTGCGCAGCGTCTTCGCCTGGGATGGCGCCGTGCAGCAGGAGCCTGAGCAGCTGCTGGCGGTGAAGACCACCACCGCCGCCGTCGACGCCCTGCGCGCGCTGCTGGACGCCGAGCACCCCTATGACGAGCCCGAGCTCGTCGTCCTGCCGATCGTGGACGGCTCGCCGTCGTATCTGGCCTGGGTGGCCGAGAGCGTCGACCCCGGCTGAGACTCCGGCGGCCGGCTCGCGGGCGGCGACGGCGTCGTGTCCGCCGAGGAGGCGCGGCGGGCAGTACATTGAACACCGGCGCCCGAGGAGGCTCGGGCGCACCGTCGCGCAGGTGCGGCGGGCGTGACCGTGTCGAGGAGCGCGCCGCCGGCGCGCCGCGACCAGCAGAGGAAGGAGGGGCAGGTGGCCGCTGACGAGGAGCGTCGGGAGACGACCGGGGGCCGGGAGCCGCGGACGTCGGCGCAGCCGTCTTCGGGCGGGCCGGCCGCGACGTCCGCAGAGGACTATGAGCCCGAGGCCATCGACCCCGTCATCAGCGAGCCTGACCCGCAGACCAGCCTCATCCCGGTGGTCCGCCCGGCCTCCGCGACCGAGGACGAGGAGGAGAGTCCCGGGCTGGTGCGCACGCTGACCGGCTCGATCGCCTCCTCCTGGCAGGCCTCCCGCGAGGCCGAGGCCGCCCTGGAATGGGAGGAGTACGACGTCGAGGCCGCCGAAGAGCGGCTGCAGGAGCAGGACGGGGCCGAGGCGGCCCGCCATGAGTTCGCCCCGGACGCCTTCTACGAGCAGCCCGGCGCCGACGGCGGCGAGGCGCCGGCCGCCGAGCCCTTCCCCACGGGCAGCTCCTCGCCGGTGCAGGGGTGGACCGACAGTCGGTCGGAGGCCCCCTCGGAGACTCGGCACGAGGCCCGGACCGGCGGCATGCCCGGCGTCGTGCCCGGCCTCGAGTCGGCGGGCGGCGAACGTCCCGACGGCGGAGAGCCCGGCGACGGAACCGGGTCGGCCGCCGAGGTCCCGGCCGAGGCGCCGGCGACGCAGCCGATCCGGCGCGGCTCGGTGCTGCGTCCCTCGCGGCTGAAGGAGAAGCTGCCCGACCCGCTGAAGAAGGCGCCGCTGTTCGATCGCAGCGTCTTCGACCAGAAGGTCTCGCCGCAGATGTTCTTCCGGCGGATCATGCGCCCGCAGGGCCCGCCGACGACGTCGGTGCCGCTGGTCGCGCATCTGACCGGCACGCCCTTCGAGAACGTCCGCCAGGCCGAGCAGCCGGTGGACTCCGACGAGCTGGCCACCATCTCCTTCGTCCTGGACCTGGGCGAGACGCTCTTCCGCTACGGAGCCGGCGCGCTGGAGGTGGAGACCTCGATCATCGCGGTCACCGCCGCGTTCGGCATGTCCAACACCGACGTCGACATCACCAACCAGTCGATCAGCCTGAACTGGGCGCCGGAGGGCAAGATCCCGTACTCCCGGGTGCGGGTGGTGCGTTCCTGGTCGGGGAACTTCAAGTCGCTGGCGGCGGTGCACCGGCTGGTCAGCGACATCAGCATCGGTCGCATGACGCGTGCCGAGGCCGCGACGCGGCTGCATGAGATCACCCACGACCCCAAGCCGTATCCGCGGTGGATGGCCACCGTCTGCGGTGCGATCTTCGCCAGCTTCTTCGCCGCCTATCTCGGGGCTCCGGTGCTCGACGCCGCGCTGGGCTTCGCGGCGACGCTGCTGGTGCTGGGCACGACGCGGCGGCTGGCCGCCTGGCGCGTGCCGGAGTTCTACGGCCTGGCGGCCGGGGGCTTCGTCGCCACCTCCATCGCGATGGGAGCCTTCGGGCTCGGCGCGCCCGTGGCGCCGTCGATCGTGGTCTCCGGCGGGCTGATGATCCTGCTGCCCTCGGCGCGGATCGTCTCGGCCATCCAGGACGCGATCAACGGCTTCCCGCTGACGGCCGCCGGGCGCCTGGTCTCGGCGATGATCGCCTTCGCCGGCATGACCGCCGGCATCATGGCCGCCGTCGTCGTCGCCGATCTGCTCGGCGCCCCGGAGATCGACGTCGCGGTGCCGATGCACCGGCTCTATCATCCGGCGGTGCTGGTGGCGCTGGTCTTCTGCGCGGCGGTGGCCGCCGCCGTCGTCGAGCAGACCCGCTGGACGATGCTGCTGCCCACCGGGGTGATCTCCGCGCTGGGCTTCCTGGCCTACTTCGCCGGCGAGCAGATCGGGCTGGGCGAACGCATCATCCCGGTCATCGGCGGCACCGTCGTCGGGGCCCTGGGGCGCGTGGTCGCGCTGCGCATGGGCGCCCCGCAGCTGGTGATCGCCGTGCCGGCGATGATGTTCATGCTGCCCGGGCTGATGATCTTCCGCGGCATGTATCAGATCGCGATGGGCTCGACGACGACGTTCATGATGGGCGGCCTGACCCAGCTGTTCAACGCGCTGATCATCATCATGTCGATCGCCGCGGGCATCGTGCTCGGCGATGTGATCATGCGACGGTTCACCACCGGGCTGCCGTCCAACGAGCGCGAGCGCGCCCGACGGCGGTAGAGCGGCTCCGTCCCGGGGTCTGCGACGCCGCTAGAGCGACCAGTCGACCGGCTCGCCCCCCATCGCCTGCAGCGCCGCATTCGCCCGGGAGAACGGCCGCGAGCCGAAGAACCCGCGGCGGGCCGAGAGCGGCGAGGGGTGCGGGCTGGTGAGCACCGCAGTGTGCTCGCCGGCGTCGAGCAGCGGCTGCAGCGACTTCGCCTGGGATCCCCAGAGGACGGAGACCAGCGGTGTGCCCCGGGCGACCAGCGCGCGGACGGCGGCCTCGGTGATCTGCTCCCAGCCGATCCCGCGGTGCGAGGCCGGCGAGCCGGCGGTGACGGTCAGCACGCGGTTGAGCATCAGCACGCCCTGGCCGGCCCAGGGGCGCAGATCTCCGTGCTCGGCCGGGGCCAGGCCCAGATCGGTCTGCCGCTCGGCGTAGATGTTCTGCAGGCTGCGCGGGACCGGGCGGACGTCGGGGGCGACGGCGAAGGACATCCCGATCGGATGGCCGGGGGTGGGGTAGGGGTCCTGCCCGATGATCAGCACTCGGACCTGGTCGAAGGGCTGTCGGAAGGCGCGCAGCACGTCGGGCGGCTCGGGGAGCACGTGCTCCCCGGCGGCGCGCCGGCGCGCGACCTCGGCGCGCACGTGGTCGAAGGCCTCCTGCTGCGGAGCCAGGACGCGCTCCCAGCCGGGGTCGAGCGGGGCGATCAGATCGGTGTGCAGGTCCATCGCGCTCCAGCCTAGGCACATCGGGGGCGCGGTCGCGAGGCCGCCGGCGAGGCCGAGGGCGAACACAGAGCGCGGGGATGCCGCCGCCGTCGGCCGCCGCGCCGTAGGATGGGCGGTGCACCGACCAGTCAGGAGGAGGCCCCGATGAGCGCAGCCGGATCCGCGGACGCGGTCCTGGAGACCTCGCCGGACGCCGAGCCGACGCGTGCGACGTCGCGCGCGGCGCCGGGCGCGGAGGCGGACGATTCGTCGGCCGGGTCGACGGCCCGGCGGCTCGCCGACCCGCTCACCGAGCAGGAGCGGCAGATCCTGGACCTGGAACGCCAGTGGTGGAAGTACGCCGGCGCGAAGGACCAGGCGATCAGCGACCGGCTGGGGATCTCGGCGGTGGCCTACCACCAGGTGCTGAACCGTCTGATCGATGCGGAGGCCGCCCAGGCCCATGACCCGATGCTCGTCAAGCGGCTGCGCCGGCAGCGCGACGCGCGCCAGCGGGGCCGGGCCTCGCGGCGATGAGCGGGAGGACGAGGAGCACGGCGGCGTCGCGGACGTCGCCGACGGCCGCCGGGCCGCACCGGCGAGGGGCCGGTGACACCGATGACGCGCACGTGGTGAGGACACGACGACGATGACCCAGCATCATCCGCAGGACCAGTTCGACGAGGTGCCGCCCTACGAGGACGGCCGGATCGGCAAGCACCGGGCCGCGGCTCCCGCGCCGGAGCGGCGCGGCGGCGGCGCGCTGCGCTGGGTGACCCTGCTGGCCGTCTTCGCGCTGCTGGTCGGCGCCTTCAGCTACTTCGTGGTGCCGCGCCTGCCCGAGGACTGGGTGCCCTTCGCCGGCGACGACGCCGCCGAGCAGGAGGCGGAACCGTCCGGCGAGGCCTCCGGCGCCGCGGACGACGAATCCGGCGAGGGATCCTCCGACGGCGAGGAGGCTGCGGAGGAGACGCCCACCGCCGCCGACGCCGAGGCCCCGGTGCAGATCATCGACGCCGGCCTCCCCGAGGGCGGGCTCGACGACGTCGAGGCGCAGCTGGCCGAGATGCAGTACAACGTCACCAACACCGCCGAGTGGCAGGACGACTGGGGCGAGGTCCAGACCCCGGTGATCTACTACCCGAGCGGGCAGCAGGAGCACGCCCAGGACCTCGCGGAGACGTTCGGGGTCGAGACCGTCGAGGAGAACGACAACTGGAGCTTCGTGGCGCTGGTCGTCGGTGACGAGCAGGCCGAGTGAGGAGCCCGGCCGCGGCCCGGCGAGAGTTTGCACTCTCCTGGGCAGAGTGCTAAATATTGAGCTGGCACTCACTGTATGAGACTGCCAGGCGACGCGTCGGCGTCGGGCTGACTGCTCGGCGTCGTCATCGTCCGGCGGGCCCATGCAGGAGTGGGATGAACCTGAACAGGTGAGGCCGAGAAGTGCGCCTCCGGTGACGCGGAGGCGCGGCCGTCCGTCGCGGGCATCTGGCGAGGTTCGACCCTTCTGACGCGAACACGTCCGAATCACACCATCCGCAGTCCAGGAAGGACACGTGCCGATATGGCTAAGACCATCGCATTCGACGAGGAGGCCCGCCGGGGCCTCGAGCGAGGCCTGAACAGCCTCGCCGACGCCGTCAAGGTCACCTTGGGCCCCCGCGGCCGCAACGTCGTGCTGGAGAAGGCGTGGGGCGCTCCCACCATCACCAACGACGGCGTCTCCATCGCCAAGGAGATCGAGCTCGAGGACCCCTACGAGAAGATCGGCGCCGAGCTCGTCAAGGAGGTGGCCAAGAAGACCGACGACGTCGCCGGCGACGGCACCACCACCGCCACGGTGCTGGCCCAGTCCCTGGTCAAGGAGGGCCTGCGCAACGTGGCCGCCGGCACTGACCCGATGGGTCTGAAGCGCGGCATCGACAAGGCCGTCGAGGCGGTCACCGAGGAGCTCTTCAAGTCCGCCAAGGAGGTCGAGACCAAGGAGCAGATCGCGGCCACCGCCTCGATCTCCGCGGCCGACCCGCAGATCGGCGAGCTGATCGCCGAGGCGCTGGACAAGGTCGGCAAGGAAGGCGTCATCACCGTCGAGGAGTCGAACACCTTCGGTCTGGAGCTGGAGCTCACCGAGGGCATGCGCTTCGACAAGGGCTACCTCTCGGGCTACTTCGTCACCGACTCCGAGCGCCAGGAGGCGGTCCTCGACGACCCGTACATCCTGATCGTGAACTCCAAGGTCTCCAACGTGAAGGACCTCATCGGAGTCCTCGAGCAGGTCATGCAGTCGAGCCGTCCGCTGCTGGTCATCGCCGAGGACGTCGAGGGCGAGGCCCTGGCCGCGCTGGTGGTCAACAAGCTCAAGGGCACCTTCAAGTCCGTGGCCGTCAAGGCTCCGGGCTTCGGCGACCGCCGCAAGGCCATGCTGGCCGACATCGCTGTGCTGACCGGCGGCCAGGTCATCGCCGAGGAGGTCGGCCTGAAGCTGGAGAGCGCCACCCTCGACCTGCTGGGCACCGCCCGCAAGGTCGTCGTCACCAAGGACGAGACCACCATCGTCGAGGGCGCCGGCGACGCCGACGAGATCGCCGGCCGCGTCTCGCAGATCAAGGCCGAGATCGCCAACAGCGACTCCGACTACGACCGGGAGAAGCTGCAGGAGCGGCTGGCCAAGCTGGCCGGCGGCGTCGCCGTCATCAAGGCCGGCGCGGCCACCGAGGTCGAGCTCTCCGAGCGCAAGCACCGCATCGAGGACGCGGTGCGCAACGCCAAGGCCGCAGTCGACGAGGGCATCGTCGCCGGCGGCGGTGCCGCCCTGCTGCAGGCCGGCGCCCGTGCCTTCGAGCACCTCTCGCTGACCGGCGACGAGGCGACCGGCGCGAACATCGTCAAGCTGGCCGTCGAGGGCCCGCTGAAGCAGATCGCCGTCAACGCCGGCCTGGAGCCGGGCGTCGTGGCCGAGAAGGTCAAGTCGCTGCCGGACGGCACCGGGCTGAACGCCGCCACCGGCGAGTACGAGGACCTGCTCGACGCCGGCGTCAACGACCCGGTGAAGGTGACCCGCTCGGCGCTGCAGAACGCCGCGTCGATCGCGTCGCTGTTCCTCACCACCGAGGCGGTCGTGGCCGACAAGCCGGAGAAGAACGCCGCGGGTGCCGGCGCCGAGGGCGGCATGGACCCGATGGGCGGCATGGGCGGCATGGGCGGCATGATGTGATCATCGGCGCCCGCCGCGCGGGCTGAGCCGGACGCCGGCTGAGCCCGCACCGCACAGAGGCCCCGCAGGAGCGATCCTGCGGGGCCTCTGCTGTGCCGGGCGCCGGGCCCGGAGGTCAGCTCAACGAGCCGTCGTCCTCCTCGGAGTAGTCGGACTCGTGGTCGCTCTGGTCCTCGGGCTCGACCATCGGCAGCCGCAGCGTCATCGTCGCCCCGCCGCCCTCGGTCCCGCTGTGGCGGATCGTGCCGTCGTGCTGGGCGGCGATGGCCGCGACGATCGCCAGGCCCAGGCCCGTGCCGCCGGTGCCGCGGTCGCGGGAGGTGTCGACCCGGTAGAAGCGCTCGAAGATGCGCGCGGCATCCTCGTCGGAGATGCCCTCGCCGTGGTCGCGGACCTGCAGCACCGAGTCGGTGCGCCCCTGGATCAGGCTCTCGGTGCCCACCGCCAGCTCCAGCGGGGAGCCTTCCGGGGTGTAGCGCAGCGCGTTGGTGATCAGGTTGGTCACGATCTGGCGGATCTTGCCCTCTTCGCCCATCACCGGCGCAGGACGCGGCGGGCCGCCGTCGAGGCCGATCACGCGGACCTCGCGGTCCGGGCTGTTCACACCGAGGTCGGTGGCGGCGTCGTGGGCGATGAGGTTCAGGTCCGCCGGCGTGGACTGCAGCGGACGCTGCTCGTCGAGCCGGGCCAGATGGAGCATGTCCTCGACCAGCTGCGACATCCGCTTGGCCTCGGACTCGATGCGCCCCATGGCCTCCTCGACCTTCTGCTCCTCGTCGAGCCCGCCGTGGCGGTAGAGCTCGGAGAAGCCGCCGATGGTCACCAGGGGAGTGCGCAGCTCGTGCGAGGCATCCTGGATGAAGCGGCGCATCTTCTCCTCGGAGTCCGACTTCGCCCGGAACGCCGCCTCGATGTGCTCGAGCATCGCGTTCAGCGAGCGGGAGAGCCGGCCGATCTCGGTGTCCGGCGGCGCCGTGGTCTGCACGCGTTCGGAGAAGTCCCCGCCGGCGATGGCCGCGGCGGTCTTCTCCACCTGGATCAGCGGCCTGAAGGCCCGGGTCACCACGGCATAGGCGATCGTCGAGGCCCCGAGGGTGGCCAGCAGTCCGATGGTGGCCACCAGGAAGATGGCGCGCTCCACCGAGGTCTCGACGGTGTCGAGCTTCAGGGCGATCGCGATCGAGTTCTCGCCGGACTCCAGCCGGTAGAACTTCACGCGCCAGCCGCGCGAGTCCGGCTCGGTGCCGGGGACGTTGAGCGACTCCCCGCCGAGCTCCAGGACCTCCTCGGCGCTCATCGTCGGCAGATCGGGCAGATCGCGCCCGGGCACCTCCGGATGCGTGGAGGCTCCGGGGACCTTCTCGCCGTCGTTGGTCAGCAGCACCCCGTAGAACCGCAGGATGGAGAGCTCCTCGGCCCGCTCCTCGGCGCTGTCGGCGTTGGAGACCCGGGTGAGGTACATCGAGATGTTGTTGCGATTGGCGTAGAGGTCCTCGTCCAGATTGCGCAGCAGCTCCTGGCGGAACAGCGAGGCCGAGACGAAGGTGGTCACCGCCAGGGTCAGCACCAGCAGCCCGGAGATGATGGCGACCAGCTGCGTGCGCAGACTGGCGCGCCGCCACATCCGGGCGATGGCGTGCCAGGGAGAGGTGATCATGCGGTCGCGGCCTCGACGGCGACGGCCGGCCTCGGCATCAGGCCAGGCCCTGGGCCCGCTGGCGGCGCTCCCAGGTCTGGAGGACGTAGCCGACGCCGCGCTTGGTCTGGATCATCGGCGCGCCTTCGGCGCCCGAGTCGATCTTCCGCCGCAGGTAGGAGATGTAGGACTCGACGATCGAGGCGTCGCCGTTGAAGTTGTACTCCCAGACGTGGTCGAGGATCTGCTGCTTGGATAGCACCCGGTTGGGGTTCATCATCAGGTAGCGCAGCAGCTTGAACTCGGTGGGAGAGAGGTCGATCATGTCGCCGGCGCGGCGGACCTCGTGCGCGTCGTCGTCGAGCTCGAGGTTGTCGATGGTCAGCACCGCGTCCTCGTCCTCGAAGGGGGCCGTGCGGCGCAGCACCGCGCGGATGCGGGCGACGACCTCGTCCAGCGAGAACGGCTTGGTCACGTAGTCGTCGCCGCCGACGGTCAGTCCGGTGATCTTGTCGTCGGTGTCGTCCCGGGCGGTCAGGAAGAGCACCGGGAAGTGCTTGCCGGCCGCACGCAGCCGTCGGGTGACGGTGAACCCGTCCATGTCCGGCAGCATCACGTCGAGTACGGCGAGGTCCGGGTGGAACTGCTCGGCGGAGTCCAGGGCCTCGCGACCGGTGGACGCCGCCGCGACCTCGAACCCCGCGAAGCGCAGGGACGTGGCGAGGAGTTCACGGATGTTCGGCTCGTCGTCGACGACGAGCAGCTTGGCTTCAGGCGTCTTGTCACTCACGGGGCCCAGTGTCCCTCCGATGTCTGGACGTTGTCTGTACGAGCACTGTATGTCCGGTATGGGTCGCGTGCCCACCCCCTGATGCCCGGGGCCTCCCCTGGCCTGTGATGACTCTGTGGAAAGTGCGGGAAAGCGAGCGTGTTCCCACACCTTCCACAGAGTCACCTCTCGGTGCGGGCGGCGTCCTGCACAGGGGGCGCGGTCGGTGCGACGACGCGCCGCTGAGTGCACACCACGACGGCGCGCGGTCGTGACCGACGGCGACGGCGTCGAGGATGCCCGGTATGCGTACTCCCCGTCCGCTCCCCGAGGAGCTCCTCTCCGGCGTCTTCCCGCGGTCGCGGGCTCTGGCGCTCGGTGTCCCGCCGAACCGGCTGCGAGCGCGCGATGTCGAACGCGTCGGCCGGGGTCTCTACCGCGTCCTCTCGCCCTCCGGCGCACTGCTCGACGGGTTCCGCGCAGCGGCGGAGGGCGGCCGCTTCGCCCACGTCGACGCCGACCTCCTCAGCCTGATGCGCGCGCTGCAGCTCCAGTGCCCCGGCATGTGGTTCAGCCATACGACGGCCGCTCACCTGTGGAATCTGCCGCTGCCGCCCTGGCTCGACGGCGCCCGCCCGCTGCATGTCAGCCGTGCGGAGTCCTCGTCGTCGACGGATCGGATTCCGGGACTGGTCGCGCACGCCGTCGTCGTGGAGGACGGCGAGGTGGTCGACGTCGAGGGACTGCGGGTGTCACGTCCGGGCCGGGCCTACTTCGACCTGATGGGCGTGCTGCCGCTCCATGAGCTGGTCGCGCTCGGCGATCAGCTGATCCGCCGGCCGAACCCCGAGCTCGAGGGGCGCGACCGCCCCTGGGAGACGCCGGCGTCGCTGCGGACTCTGGTCGGGGACCACCGGAAGACCCGCGGCATCGTGGCCGGCCGCGAGGCTCTGGAGCGGATCCGCGACGGAGCTGATTCTCGGCCGGAGACGCTGCTGCGGCTGGCGATCGTCGACGCCGGACTCCCCGAGCCTCAGCTGCAGGTGACGCCGCGCCCAGGCAGTCCCTGGTCCGGGGACCTGGGGTACGAGGAGGAGAAGGTCGTCCTGCAGTACGAGGGCGAAGGGCACTTCAATCCCACGCAACAGGCCAGCGACCGCACGCGGAACGCGGCGTTCGTCGACGACGGGTGGACAGTGGTGATCGTGAACGTCGTCGACCTCCGCGATCGATTCCGGGGCGTGGTCCGCCGCGTCGACAGGCTTCTGCACGGCCCGTGACGGCCTGCCCGCCCCAGGGGATGACTCCGTGGAAGGTGTGGGAAAGTGCGCGCTTTCCCGCACTTTCCACCGAGTCATCGCAGGGTGAGGAGTCAGACGATGTCGTCGCCGTCGAGGATCGTGTAGCCGTAGCCCTGCTCGGAGAGGAAGCGCTGCCGCTTGGCCGCGTAGTCCATGTCCACGGTGTCGCGGGCGACCAGAGAGTAGAAGTGGGCGCGCTTGCCCTCGTCGGCGGCGTCGGTGCGCAGCAGCCGGCCCAGCCGCTGGGCCTCCTCCTGCCGCGAGCCGAACGTCCCCGAGACCTGGATCGCCACCGAGGCCTGGGGCAGGTCCACCGAGAAGTTCGCGATCTTCGAGACCACCAGCACATCCAGCTCGCCCTCGCGGAACTGCTGGAAGACCCGCTGCCGCCGTGCGGTCGATGTCGAGCCGGTCAGCACCGGCGCGTCCAGCCGCTCCCCGAGGGCCTGCAGCTGCTCGACGAACTGCCCGATCACCAGGATCTGCTCGCCGCGGTGGACGTGCCGGGCCACCAGGCGCGCGACGACGTCGTCCTTCGCCTCGGTCGCCGCGGCCAGCCGATGCTTCTCCCGGTCCGGGGCCGAGGCGTACTCCATCCGCACGGCCCGCGGCAGGTCCACCCGGATCTCGGTGCAGTCGGCCGGAGCGATCCAGCCCTGGGACTCCATCTGCTTCCACGGGGCGTCGTAGCGCTTCGGCCCGATCAGCGAGAAGACCTCGCGCTCGCGGCCGTCCTCGCGGATCAGCGTGGCCGTCAGCCCCAGCCGGCGGCGGGCCTGCAGATCGGCGGTGCGGCGGAAGATCGGCGCCGGCAGCAGGTGGACCTCGTCGTAGATGATCAGCCCCCAGTCGTGCTGGTCGAGCAGCTCCAGATGCGGATGCAGCTCGCCGCGCTTGACCGCCAGCACCTGGTAGGTCGCGATGGTCACCGGCCGGACCTCCTTGCGGTCGCCGGAGTACTCTCCGATGTCGTCCTCGGTCAGCGAGGTCCGGCGCAGCAGCTCGTCCTTCCACTGCCGGGCGGAGACGGTGGAGTTGACCAGGATCAGCGTGATCGTCGAGGACACCGCCATCACCCCGGCGCCGACCAGCGTCTTGCCCGCCCCGCAGGGCAGCACCACGACGCCGGAGCCGGCGGCCCAGAAGTTGTCCATCGCCTCCTGCTGGTAGCCGCGCAGGCTCCAGCCCTTCTGGTCCAGGTCGATCGGATGCGCGGTGCCGTCGACGTACCCGGCCTGGTCCTCGGCCGGCCAGCCCAGCCGCACCAGCGCCTGTTTCAAATCTCCCCGGGCCTGGCCGTGGACGGCGACGGTGGTCTCGTCGATCCGCGGACCCAGCAGCGGGGCCACCGCCGTCGCCGAGGAGACCTCCTCGACGTCGGCGGCGTCGGCGCCGCGCATCACCAGCCCGTGGACCGGGTCCTGCTCCAGCCGCAGCCGGCCGTAGCGGCCCATCGTCTCGGCGACGTCGACCAGCAGCGCATGCGGGACCGGGAAGCGCGAGTGGTTCAGCAGCGTGTCGATGACGAACTCGGCGTCGATGCCCGCCGCCCGGGCGTTCCACAGCCCCAGCGGGGTGATCCGGTAGGTGTGCATGTGCTCGGGCGCCCGCTCGAGGTCGGCGAAGGCCGCGACCGCCCGGCGGGCGGCGTCGGCGTCGGCGTGGTCGACCTCCAGCAGGATGGTCTTGTCCGACTGGACGATCAATGCTCCGCTCATCGCGCCTCCTGACGGTGGTGGGTCTCCGGGGTGCTCGCGGCGTCGTCGAGGGTGACGGCGGTGATCCGATGCACCAGCAGCACCGCCTCCTCGCCGCCGGCGGTGCGCAGCCGCACCCGTCCGGCGTTCAGCGCCGTGGGCACGCCGCGAGCGGGATGCTCGCGGCCCTGCGTGTCGACTCGGTGCAGGCGGACCGGCTGTCCGGCGCGCACCGCAGAGCGCAGCAGGGCGACGACGTCGGAGTCCTCGGTCACCGCCGCGGCGCCGGCCGCCGCTCCGCGCCCGGAGCGCAGGTCGGCGACGGCGCGGCGCACGGAGTCCGGGTCGACGGCGGCGGCGAGGGTGCGCACCGGCGTCCGCTGCCAGGGCGAGGCGATCAGGCTCCACGCCGCGGCGGACTCTGCGGCCGGGCGGGTCTCGGAGGCGCCCGCGGCGGATCCGCCCGGCGTCGCGGGCGCGTCCTCGTCGACGGCGGCCACTCCCACGCCCTTCAGCGCCCGGGAGAGCTCGGCCGGGGAAGCGTCGCAGATCAGCACCTCCTCGGTCAGCGGGCGCAGGCCCAGCCGGCGCAGATCCGGATGGTCGAGCAGCGCCTGCCGGGCGTCGGGGTCGGACTCCAGCAGCCAGGCCGAGGCGCCGCCGATCCGCACCCCGCGCCAGGTGCGGGCGGCGTCGTCGATGAGCGTGGTCAGCGACGACGGCGGCTCGGCCGTCGCATGGGCGGCCAGGAACGTGCGGATGCCCGAGGCGGTCCAGCCCGCGGAGAGGCCGCGCTGCAGCGAGGCGGCGGTGAAGCGGTACGTCGGGGCGCCGCCGCGGGTCTCCTTCTCCGCCAGCTGGTCCAGCCGCGCGGCGAGGTCGGGCGTCGGCGCACCCAGCGGCACGGCGGTGAGGTCGGACTGCAGATGCACCTGCTCGACCAGCGGCGGCAGGTCCTCGGCCAGCCGGTCGGCCAGCGCGGCGGCGCCGCGGGCCAGCGATTCGGGGTCGTCGGGGGCGTCGGGGGCGGCGTGGACGGCGGCGTGCCGGTGCGGGCCCTCGACGGGGTCCTCCGTGGCGTCGGCGGCGGTGTCAGCATCGAGGCCGTCCAGCAGCGCCCGGCCGGACGTGCTCAGCGCCCCGGCGGCCAGCAGGCCCAGTCGCTCGGCCTCGCGCACCATCGGCGGCAGCACGCCGCGCACCCTGGCCGTCGGCACCGGCGCCTCCCACTCCAGCCGGTCGAGCAGCGGACCGGTCAGCGCGTCCGCGTCGGGCTCGGCGTCGTCGGGCAGCCGCAGGACGTACAGCTGCGGCGGCTTCTCCGAGGCGCCATCGGAGGCGCCATCGGAGGCGCCATCGGACGCGTCGCCGGAGGCGGCCGCGTCGGTGAGCCGCCCGGCGGCGGCGAGCAGCCGCATCCGCAGCGTCGTCGCGTCGCCGCGCTGTCGTTCGGCGGTCAGTGCCGGGGCCGGGCGTGCTGTGGGATGCGGGCCGCGGACCAGCAGCGGGGAGCGCGGGGCGAGCAGCCAGGCCGAGACGAGCAGCTGGTGGCGGCGATGGCGCGGTGCCTGCTGCCAGCGGCGGGCCAGGCGGGAGATCGCCCAGCGGTCGGAGTCGACGTCGAGGTCGATCAGCCCCGCCGCGGCGGCGAGCTCCAGCAGCCAGCCGGTCTCGCCGACGTCGGCGTCGCCGGGCTTGGCCGCGGCACCGCGGGCGACGGTGAGCCGGCGCAGCTCGCGCATGCCGACGCCGCCGGTGCGCAGCGTCGCCGCAGGGGTCTCGGCGAGCACGCCGAGCAGATCTTCGACGGTGCTGAGCAGCTCGGTGACCGCGGCCAGCGCCCCGTTGCGCACCAGCGACGGCGGCACCGTCGCCGCCGCGTCGGCGGCGGGCGGGTCGAGCGGGGTCTCGCGGATCCGGTGCGGGCGGGGCAGGTCGGCCAGCACGCCGAGGAGGTTCGCCGCGACGGTCGGCCGCGGAGGGCCGGCCGCGGTCTCGGCGTCGGCGGAGCCGGTGC
>NZ_AFRW01000063.1 GCF_000220985.1 Nesterenkonia sp. F | reverse complement strand
CACGACCGCGACCGCGCCGGCCAGCGGCGTCCAGCCCGGGGCCGCCGCGTCGAACAGATCACCGAGCAGGCCGCCGGCCAGCAGGCCGAGACTCATCCCCAGCAGCACCGTCGCCGGCACCAGCGTCAGCATTCCCGTCATCAGGGGTGCCGGGACGACCGGCTCCAGCAGCCGATGCAGCTCGACCAGCAGAATGCCGCACGCCGCACCGACCGCCGCGGCCGCGAGCAGCTGGGCCGGACCGTGCGCGACGGCCACCAGGCGCGGAGCCGCCGTCGTCAGCAGCGCCGCGGCACTCTGGGCGAGGACCAGGCCGACGACGCCGAGCAGCAGGACCACGACCGCCAGGCGGCGGCGATGCACCGCGTCCAGGCGCATGATCCGTCGCGGAGGGCGTCGCACCGCGAGCACTGCGGCGACCGCGGAGACGGCCAGCCCCCAGGCCGCGCCGGGACGGGGGCCGGCCACGCCGGATCCGACCAGCAGCGTGATCCAGAGCCCGCCGAGCACCCCGCCGGTGCCCAGCGCCCAGACCAGCGTCCGCGGCAGTCCCGG
>NZ_AFRW01000064.1 GCF_000220985.1 Nesterenkonia sp. F | reverse complement strand
GCGGGGACGCCCGCGGGAGCGACGGCGAGGAGTCAGTCCTCGTCGGCGGCTCCGGAGGTGCCGGCGTTGACGTCGCTGAGCTGGTACGTCGCGTAGGCCTTCTCCGCCAGCGACGGGTCGACGGAGCCCTCGTCGGCCAGCATCTGCAGCGCGCGCACCACCATGGAGTGGGCGTCGATGCGGAAGAAGCGGCGGGCCGCCGGCCGGGTGTCGGAGAAGCCGAAGTCGTCGGCGCCCAGCGTGGCGAAGCGGTTCGGCACGAACTGCCGGATCTGGTCGGGGACCTGGGTGGAGAAGTCCGTCGAGGCGACGATCGGCCCCTCGGCGCCGGCGAGCTTCTGCGTCACGTACGGCACCTCCGGCTCCTTCTCCGGATCCAGCATCGCCGACTGCTCGACGTCCAGCGCCTGGCGGCGGAGCAGGTTCCACGAGGTCACCGACCAGATGTCGGCGGAGACGCCCCAGTCGTCGGCCAGCAGCTGCTGGGCCTCCTGGGCCCACGGGACCGAGACGCCGGAGGCCAGCAGCTGGACCTTCGGGCCGTCGGTCTCGCCGACGGCGATCCGGTGGATGCCGCGCAGGATGCCCTCGACGTCGACGTCCTCCGGCTCGGCCGGCTGGGTGACCGGCTCGTTGTACACCGTCAGGTAGTACATGACGTTGCGGTCGATCTCCCGGCCGTCGTGGTCGCCGTACATCTCGTACAGGCCGCGCCGCATGATGTGGGCGATCTCGAAGCCGAAGGCCGGGTCGTAGTGCTTGACCGCCGGGTTGGTCGCCGCCAGCAGCGGGGAGTGCCCGTCGAGGTGCTGCAGCCCCTCGCCGACCAGAGTGGTCCGGCCGGCGGTGGCGCCGACGACGAAGCCGCGGCTCAGCTGGTCGGCGGCCGCCCAGAAGGAGTCGCCGGTGCGCTGGAAGCCGAACATCGAGTAGAAGATGTAGAACGGGATCATCGGCTCGCCGTGGGTGGCGTAGCTCGTGCCCGCGGCGGTGAAGGCCGCCGTCGCGCCGGCCTCGTTGATGCCGGGGTGCAGCAGCTGGCCCTGCGCGGACTCCTTGTAGGCCAGCATCAGCTCACGGTCGACCGAGATGTAGTTCTGGCCCTTGGGGTTGTAGATCTTCGCCGTGGGGAAGAACGAGTCCATGCCGAAGGTGCGGGCCTCGTCGGGGAACATCGGCACGATGCGGTGGCCGATGTTCTTGTCCCGCATCAGATCCTTCAGCTGGCGGACCAGGGCCATGGTGGTCGCGGCCTGCTGCTTGCCCGAGCCCTTCTTCGCCTGGGCGTAGGCCTTGTCCCCGGGGAGCTCGAGGGTGTTGACCGGCTCGCGACGCTCCGGCAGGGGACCGCCGAGGGCCTTCCGCCGCTCGTGCAGGTACTTGATCTCCTCGGCGTCCTCGCCGGGGTGGTAGTACGGCACGTTGTACGGGTCGGCCTCGATCTGCTCGTCGCTGACCGGGATCCGCAGCGTGTCGCGGAAGAGCTTGAGGTCGTCGACCGAGAGCTTCTTCATCTGGTGGGTCGCGTTGCGGCCCTCGAAGCTCGGTCCCAGGCCGTATCCCTTGACCGTCTGGGCGAGGATCACCGTCGGCCTGCCCTCGGACTGCATGGCGGCCTGATAGGCGGAGTAGACCTTCTGGTAGTCGTGCCCGCCGCGCTTGAGGTTCCAGATGTCGTCGTCGGAGAGGTCGGCGACCATCTCCTTGGTCTTCTCCGAGCGGCCGAAGAAGTGCTCGCGGATGAACTCGCCCGACTCGGCCTTGTAGGTCTGGTAGTCGCCGTCGAGGGTCTCGTTCATGATGCGGACCAGCTCGCCGTCGTCGTCGCGGTCGAGCAGCTGGTCCCATTCGCGGCCCCAGAGGACCTTGACCACGTTCCAGCCGGCGCCCCGGAAGAAGGCCTCCAGCTCCTGGACGATCTTGCCGTTGCCGCGCACCGGACCGTCGAGGCGCTGCATGTTGCAGTTGATCACGAAGGTCAGATTGTCGAGCTTCTCGTTGGCGGCCAGCTGCAGCATGCCGCGCGACTCCGGCTCGTCCATCTCGCCGTCGCCGAGGAAGGCCCAGACGTGCTGCTCGGAGGTGTCCTTGATCCCGCGGTTCTGCAGGTAGCGGTTGAACTGCGCCTGGTAGATCGCGTTCATCGGGCCGATGCCCATCGAGACGGTGGGGAACTGCCAGAAGTCCGGCATCAGCCGCGGGTGCGGATAGGAGCTCAGGCCGTGCGGCGCCTGGGACTTCTCCTGGCGGAAGCCGTCGAGGTCCTCCTCCGACATCCGGCCCTCCAGATAGGCGCGGGCGTAGTTGCCCGGGGAGGAGTGGCCCTGGAAGAAGACCTGGTCGCCGCCGCCGGGGTGGTCGGCGCCGCGGAAGAAGTGGTTCAGCCCGACTTCGTAGAGCGTCGCCATGCCCGCGTAGGAGGAGATGTGGCCGCCGACGGAGATGCCCTCCTTCTGCGCGCGATGGACCATGATCGCGGCGTTCCAGCGCAGCACGCGGCGGAACCGGCGCTCGAGCTCCTCGTCGCCGGGGAACTCGGGCTCCTGATCGACCGGAATGGTGTTGACGTAGTCGGTGGTGGTCACCATCGGGATGTCCACGGACTTCGCGCCCGCCCGCTGCAGGAGGGTGCGCACGATGTACTCGGCCCGCTCGGTGCCGTGGATCTCCAGCAGCTGGTCGAACGACTCCAGCCACTCCCGGGTCTCCTCCGGGTCACGGTCGGGGAGCTGATTCGTCAGACCGCTGCGAATGTGCGAGTTCTCTTCACCAGCGCTCACAGGTACCTCTCTCAGGGGTCGGCGGTGCGGTCCCGTGACCCGCGGACAGGGGTGCGTCGCGCGGCGGGGCCGGGAGGTCGGGCGCGACCATCAGTGTGAGGACGCGCTCTTTCTGGGGCAACTTTACCCCCAACGTCGATCCGCGCACGTCGGAGGTCCTCCGGCGGCGGTCCGCGGGGCGGCGCAGACGCAGATCATGACGGCCGGCGTCGTCGAGCGCACCATGAGGCCGCACCGCCGAGGCGGCGCACCCGGTGTGGCACTTCCCACCCGCGCGGGGCCCGACGTACCGTGGTGTCGGGACGTCGTCGACGTCGTGTCGGCGTCATGTCGACGGTGCGCCGACGGCGCACGCTCCGGCGACGTCCGCGTCCGACGCCAGACCTCCGCCGCGAGGTCGCCGACTGAGAGAGAGGGACAGACAGGTGAGCCAGGCAGCCGCTGCCGAGGACCCGCTGAGCGCCGACACCGGCCATGGATACGACGCCGCGTGCAATGTGGTGGACTCATCGGGACTGCTGGGGGAGCTGGGCTTCTCCGCCGACCACCTGGTCCAGGAGATCGGCGTCGACGACGACGTCGACGAGGACTTCCGCCGGCGGCTCGAGGAGCTGCTGGACGAGGAGCTCATCGACGAGGACTCCCAGGAGGTCGTCGACGCGGTGCTGCTGTGGTTCCGCGACGGCGACGATGATCCGGTCGACGCGATGATGGACGCGCTGACCACGCTCGACGAGGGCGGCGTGGTCTGGATGCTGACCCCGCGCTCCGGCCGCGAGGGCTACGTCCCGCCGGTGGAGATCCACGACGCGGCGGCCAACGCCGGACTGCACGTGACCTCCTCGGCCGGCGTGAGCGAGAACTGGGCGGCCTCGAAGCTCATGGCGCGCAAGTGACCCGGACGGCGCGCCGCGGGCCCTCCGCGGGCGCCGACGGCGGAGCACGGATCGGCGAGCTCGCGCCTCCGGCGGTCGGCCGGACCCACCACGGCGAGGAGCTCCGACTGGAGCAGCTGGCCGGGGCGCCGGTGCTGGTGATGTTCTATCCCTTCGCCTTCAGCCGCGTCTGCGGTTCGGAGCTGGCGGAGCTGCAGGCCCGTCGTGCGGAGCTGCGTCGCCTGGGCGTGCGAGCGCTGGCCGTCAGCTGCGACGCGATCCACAGTCTGCGGGCCTATGCCGAGCATCTGGTCGCGGCCGCCGGATCCGCCGGCGACGTCGGCGACGTCGGCGACGCCGAGGATGCCGACGACGGCGCGGGGCCCGCGGCCGGCGACGGGCTCGGCGTCGAGCTGGTCAGCGACTTCTGGCCGCACGGGCGGATCGCCCAGGACTTCGGGGCCTTCGACGCCGAGCGCGGCGTCGCGACGCGGACGAGCTACCTGCTCGACGCCGAGCTCGTCGTCCGGCATATCCAGCACGTGCCGACGCATCAGGCTCGAGAACTGGACGAGACCCTCGACGTGCTCGCCCGGCTGAGCCGCATCCCCTGAGCCGCATCTCCTGACGCGTTCCTGCTCGTCCGCGCCGCAGCATCCGCCCGTGGCGCATCCCATGACCCCATCCGGCGGCCGCGGGCGGCGTCGGCGCCCGCCTTTCGCTTAGAGTGGAGCTCCGTGAGCACCACGACTGAGACTGCGACGGCCGCGCGAGGCGGCGCTCTGGACCGATACTTCGAGATCACCGCCCGCGGGTCGACGGTGGGCCGCGAGATCCGCGGCGGGCTGGCGACCTTCCTGGCGATGTCCTATATCGTCGTGCTGAATCCGCTGATCATCGGGGCCTCGACCGATTCGACCGGCCACTTCCTCGGCGGCGGCACCGAGCCGAACCTGCCCGCGGTCGCCGCGGCGACCTCCCTGGTCTCGGGCCTGATGACCATCCTGATGGGCGTGGTCGGCAAGTTCCCGATGGCGGTCTCCTCCTCGCTGGGACTCTCCGCCTTCATCACCTACGGCATCGTCGTGCTGCCCGGCATGACCTGGGCCGACGCGATGGGTCTGGTGGTCATCGAGGGATTCATCCTGCTGCTGCTGGTGCTCACCGGCTTCCGCCAGGCCATCTTCGACGCGGTGCCCGCCCAGCTGAAGACCGCCATCAGCGTCGGCATCGGCCTGTTCATCGCGCTGATCGGGATGATCAACGCCGGCTTCATCCAGAACGGCGGCGGCACCGCCCTGGAGCTGGGCGCCGGCGGCTTCCTCTTCGGCTGGCCGCTGGTCATCTTCCTGGTCGCGCTCTTCGCACTCTTCGCCATGTGGGCGGCGAAGATCCGCGGCGCGATCCTCTACTCGATCGTCGGAGCGACGGCGCTGGCCATCACCCTGGAGTCCTTCCTGCACATCGGCGCCGTCGGCCAGGACGGCGAGAACCCCTACGGCTGGGAGCTGACGGCGCCGACGCTGGACCAGGAGTGGTTCACGCTGCCGGACTTCTCGCTGCTCGGCGGGTTCAACCTGCTCGGCTCCTGGGAGAGCATCGGCATCATCGCCGCCTCGCTGGCGGTGTTCACCCTGCTGCTGGCGAACTTCTTCGACCTGCTCGGCACCATGGTCGGGGTCTCGAACGCAGGGGGCATCAAGGACGCCGACGGCGGCGTGCCGTGCTCGCGCCGCATCATGGTCTCCGATGCGCTGGGCACCATGGGCGGCGGACTCGGCGCGACGTCGGTGAACTCCGGGTTCATCGAGTCGACGGTCGGCGTGGGCGACGGCGCCCGCACCGGCCTGGCCAACGTGGTCACCGGCGCGCTGTTCCTGGCCACGATCGTGCTCTCGCCGCTGGCTGCGGTCATCCCCACCGAGGCGGCCTCCGCGACACTGGTGCTGGTCGGGTTCCTGATGATGCAGCAGATCACCCGCATCGACTGGACCGACCCGGAGATCGCGATGCCGGCGTTCATGACCGTGGTGCTGATGCCGTTCTCCTATTCGATCACCAACGGCATCGGTGCCGGCTTCATCACCTACGTGGTCATCAAGATCCTGCGCGGCAAGGCGAAGCAGGTGCATCCGCTGATGTACGTCACCGCGGCGCTGTTCATCCTGTACTTCATCTCCGGGCCGATCCAGGACGCCGTGGGCGCCGGCTGATCGACGACGGTCGGGCCGGTCGGGCCGGTCGGGCCGTCGGGCGCGCTCAGCCGGCCAGCAGCTGCTCGCTGAGCTCCCAGTGCCGGCGCGCGACCTCGGGATCGTGTCCGGCGGCGGCGGTGCGCGCGATCTTCAGGTCGGATCCGCAGTACTGGCCGGACTGCCAGGTCCGGCCCGGCGTGCCGGTGATGAGGTGCGCCAGCCGCGTCCCGCCCTCCTCGGGGGTGGTGAACATCCTCCGCAGGGCCGAGTGGTACGCCAGGCGGAACCAGCTGGAGGTGTCGGAGGCGAAGTTCGTGGCGACGAACCCGGGGTGGAAGGCGACCGCCGACAGCCCCTCGGCGTGGAACCGGGCGTGCAGCTCGCGGACGAAGAGGATGTTCGCCAGCTTCGCGTTGCCGTAGGCTCGATTGGCGGTGAATCGCTCCCACGTCTGGACGTCGTCGAGGTCCAGGCGGGAGAAGACGCGGGCTCCGATGCTGGAGGTGGCCACCACCCGCGCCCGCGAGTCCAGCAGCCGGTCCTGCAGCCGCCGCGTCAGCAGGAACGGCGCGAGGTGATTGACCTGGAAGGACTTCTCGAAGCCGTCCGGCGTGGCGCTCGGACCGGAGAAGACTCCGCCGGCGTTGTGGGCCAGCACGTCGATGCGCTCGCAGCCCCGGCGCAGCGCCTCGGCGAGCGACCGGACGTCGTCGAGCCGGGTGAAGTCCGCGATGTGATGCTCGGCGCCGACCTCCTCCGCCACCGCTCGCGTCTTGTCCGGCGAGCGGCCGACGAGCACCAGCCGATGCCCGGCGTCGGCGAGCTGTCGTGCCGCGGCGGCGCCGATGCCGTCGCTGGCTCCGGTGATGACGATCGTCTCGGTCATGCCGTCTCCTGGGCGAAGATCTTGCCGGGGTTGAGCAGACCCTGCGGATCGAAGACCGCCTTGATGCCGCGCTGCAGCTGCAGCTGCTCGGGGCCCAGCTCGTCGGGCAGCCAGGCTCGTTTGAGCAGCCCGATCCCGTGCTCGCCGGTCAGCGTGCCGCCGACCGCCAGGGCATGGGCGAAGAGCGCCTCCGCCGCCGCCCAGACTCTCGCGGGGATCTCCTCGCTCGTGACCACGAAGGTCGGGTGCAGGTTGCCGTCGCCGGCATGGCAGGTCGTCGGGATCGTCACGCCGTGGGCGGCCTCCAGCTCGCGGATCGCCGCGAAGGTCTCCGCCAGGCGGCTCCGCGGGACCGCGATGTCCTCGACGAGCAGCGTGCCCTGCGCCTCCAGGGCGGGCAGGGCGGCACGGCGCAGCGCCAGCAGCTCGGCGGCGCGCTGCTCGTCGTCGGTGGCCTCGACGTCGCCGCCGTGGTCGCGCAGCACGGCGACCACGGCCTCGGCCAACGTCGCGGCGCCGGGGCCGTCGCACTGGACGAGCAGATGCGCTCTTCCCCGACGCAGCAGATCCTGGTCCGCGTGCTCGGCGACCGCGGCGAGCGTCGGCTCGTCCATCAGCTCCATCAGGGCGATGCGATGGCCGGCGGCGGTGATCGCCGCGGCGGCGCGGGCGGCGTCGTCGACGGAGTCGAAGAAGGCTCCGATCGTCGTCGGCGGGCCCTCGGGCAGCGGATCGAGCCGCAGCGTGGCCTCGACGATGATGCCCAGGGTGCCCTCGGAACCGATCAGCAGGGCGCAGAGGTCGTAGCCGCTGACGCCCTTCACCGTGCGATGCCCGGTCTCGACCACCCGGCCGTCGGCGAGCACGACGGTCAGCGCCAGCACCGCCTCCCGGGTGACGCCGTACTTGGCGCAGAGCAGCCCTCCGGCGTTCATGGCGATGTTGCCGCCGACCGTGGAGATGTCGCGGCTGGCCGGATCCGGCGCCCACCAGAGGCCGTGCTCGGCCAGGGCGCGGTTGAGGTCTCCGTTGAGGATCCCGGGCCCGACGACGGCGAGCCGGTCCGCCGGGGAGATCTCCAGGATGCGGTCCATCGAGCGGGTGGAGAGCACGATCTCTCCGCCTCCGGCGACCGCTCCGCCGGCCAGGCCCGTGCCGGCGGCCCGGGTCACGATCGGAGTTCCGTGCGCCGAGGCGATGCGGCAGGTCTCCTGCACGTCGGCGACTTCGCGGGCCTCCACCACCGCCAGCGGCGGTGCGTCGGCCCGGTGGCCGGAGCGGTCCGCCGTGCAGGCGGTCAGCACCTCGGGGTCGGTGACGACGCGGCCGGGCAGGGCCCGTCGCAGCGCCTCGACGACGCGACCGTCCGTCTCCGAGGGGCCCGACGCGGGGGCACCGGTGCTGACGTCGGCGCCGGCGTCTGTGCTGGGGGACATGCTCACCTCGTGATCGCGGGGCAGCGGGGCACGTGCTCGCAAGCAGTCTAACCGGGCCGACTCCGGCCAGAGCGCTGCTGGGCGCCGGCGTCACCAGGCTGGATCAGGTCGCCCGGATCGACGACGCCGAGCTGCCGGCGCTGCACGGCGTCGGGCCCAAGGCCGTGCGGATCCTGCGCGGGGCCCTGCGGGAGCGTGAGGGCCGCGAGAGCTGAGTCAGTCCTGTTCTGGATCGCCGGCGTCGACCGTCGTGCTGTCCGAGGGCTCGTCGCCGGACTCCCGGGGACGAACCGCCGGTTCCACCGCCTGCATCACCCAGGAGGCGACGCCGGCGGTGATCGCCCCGAGCAGCGCGATGCCCACGATCATCAGGGCCACGGCGATCAGCCGCCCGGCGACGGTGACCGGGTAGAAGTCGCCGTAGCCGACGGTGGCGCTGGTGACCACCGCCCACCAGATGGCGTCGCCGAAGCTGGTGATGTTGGCGTCGGGATGGCCGCGTTCGACGTCGAGGATCGCCACGGCGCCCAGCAGGATGCACAGCAGCGCGGTGGCGGCGACGTAGATGCTGGTCTGCCCCACGAGTCGGCGGGTCATCACCCGCTGGACCAGGCGCAGGGCGCTGAGCACGCGCAGCACGCGCAGCGGACGGAACACCGGCACGAGCACCAGCAGCACGTCGTACCAGCGGGCGAGCAGGTAGCGGCCGCGCCGCTCCGCGAGCACCAGGCGGATGCCCAGATCCACGGCGAAGGCCGCCCAGAGCGTCCAGGAGACGGTGATGAGCAGCTGCTCCAGCGTCGGCGGGATGCTGGTGTCGATCACCCGCCAGGCGTAGGCGACGAAGAACGCCGCCGCCAGCAGGATCATCGGGATCTCGGTGCGGCGCTCCCAGCGCTGCACGCGGCTGAGCGTATGGTCGGTCGGCTGCGGGGTCATCGGCTCCGGCTCAGGCGGCCGGGCGGCCGGCGGCCTGCAGGATCTCGCGGCGCCAGGTCTTGCGGCCGAAGAGCACGAAGCGCAGCTCGGCGCCGTCGCGGGTGCGCACCGCGAGCGAGTTCGGCATCACCGGGATCGCGTCGAGGAAGAGCGTCCAGACCGGCTCGGCGTCGACGATCTCGCCGAGCCCCACGACGGAGGTCCCGGTCTGGATGTTGAACGCGTGGGATTCGAAGATCAGCCGGCGGTCGGTCAGATGGAGGCGTCCGCCGGGCGTCTCGGCGCCGCGCTGCAGATTGGCGTTCGAGGACTTCAGCACCGTCTCGCCGGGGTTCAGCTCGGTCTTCATGGATCTCTCCGCACACGGTCGGGAACATCGGCCGGGGCGCGCCGAGGTCGGCCCCGGCGCAGGATGTCGGTGGGCCCTGCCGGGATCGAACCGACGACACTCGCGGTGTAAACGCGATGCTCTGCCAGCTGAGCTAAAGGCCCGTCACCGGCGGCCGCGGCGCCACGATCCGCCGGCTCCGCGGGACGACCCGCGGGCGGCAGGCAAGGCGCCGGGCGCACCGGCGAGAAGACTATACCAGTCGCACGGTCAGCGTTTCGCCGCCTGTCGGCGGGTCTGCTCGGCCGCGTGCAGGGCGGCGCCGACGATGCCGGCGTTGTTCTTCAGCTGCGCCGGCACCACCGGGGCACGGACGTCGGTGACCTGCGGCAGGAAGTCCTCGCTGCGCTTGGAGATGCCCCCGCCGATGATGAACTTCTTCGGCGAGAACAGCCGCTCCAGGTGCACCAGGTAGCGGTTCAGCAGCCGTCCGTACTCGTCCCAGGGCATGTCGGCGCGCTCGCGGGCCGCCGCCGAGGCCTTCTGCTCGGCCACCTCGCCCTCGAACTCCAGGTGACCCATCTCGGTGTTCGGGACCAGCTCGCCGTCGTGGACCAGCGCCGAGCCGATCCCGGTGCCGAGGGTGACGGTCATGACCGAGCCGGAGGTGTCCGAGCCGGCGCCGTAGTGGGCCTCGGCCAGGCCGGCGCCGTCGGCGTCGTTGAAGGTGTGGATCTGACCAGGCAGGTCGCGCAGCAGGGCCCCGGCGTCGCACTCCAGCCAGGAGTCGTCGATGTTCGCCGCCGAGAGCACCTGGTTGTCCACCACGATGCCCGGCACCAGCACCCCGACCGAGAGCTCCGCGACCGCCGGGGCCTTCTCGCGGCGGAGCAGCTCCTCGAGGATCTCGCCGATCACCCCGGCGACGGCCTCGGGGGTCGCCGGCTTCGGCGTGGGGATGCGGAAGCGCTCCCCGGTGAGCTTGCCCTTGTCGAGGTTGACGATGCCGCCCTTGATGCCGGTGCCGCCGACGTCGATGCCGATGGCGCGCTTGGGCAGCCCGTGCGGGCCGGTCGTGGACGGGTTCTCGACTGCGTGGGTCATCGCTCTCCAGGGGTGGGGCGACCGAGCGCGGATCCTGCGGCGACGACGTCGCCCGGGCGCCGATCGCGGGCCTCAGCGTGCGGGGTGTGCGTCGTCGCACCGGAACAGCAGGCCGTGCCGAGCGGCGCGGCGCCGGAGAACAGGATAGCGTCCGAAGCGATCCGGGTCACGTCCGCGCCGCGGAGAAGTCGTCGCGCGCGGCGGGACTCAGGCCTCCTCGGAGGGCAGCGTGAGGATCTCGGCGCCGTCCTCGGTGACGACCAGGGTGTGCTCGAACTGCGCGGTGCGCCTGCGGTCTCGGGTGACCGCGGTCCAGCCGTCCTCCCAGAGCTCGAAGTGCCGGGTGCCCAGGGTGAGCATCGGCTCGATGGTGAAGACCATGCCCGGCTCCATCGGCTGGGAGTGGTCCGGCGCGGCGTCGAAGTGCGGGATGACCAGCCCGGTGTGGAAGGCCTTGCCCACGCCGTGGCCGATGAACTCGCGGACCACGCCGTAGTCGAAGCGCTTCGCGTAGGACTCGATGGTCCGCCCGATGACGTTGATCGGCCGTCCGGGCTTCACCGCACGGATGGCGCGCATCATCGCCTCCTTCGTCCGCTCGACGAGCAGCCGGGACTCCTCGTCGACGTCGCCGACGAAGAAGGTGACGTTGTGGTCGCCGTGGACGCCGTCCAGGTAGGCGGTGATGTCCAGGTTGACGATGTCGCCGTCGGCCAGCGGCCGGGAGTCCGGGATCCCGTGGCAGATCACCTCGTTGACCGAGGTGCAGATCGACTTCGGGAACCCGCGGTAGCTCAGGCAGGAGGGATAGGCACCGCGGCTGACCAGGTACTCGTGGGCGACGGCGTCGAGCTCGTCGGTCGTCACGCCCGGAACGACGTGCCGGCCGGCGGCCACCATCGCATCGGCGGCCAGCTGCCCGGCACGGCGGATCCGCTCCACGGTCTCGGCGTCGTAGACGTCTTCGCCGGTGTACTCCGGCGGCGCGTCGAGCCCGACGTAGTCCGGACGCGGGATATGGTGCGGCACCGTCCGCTCGGGGCTCAGCGTGCCCGGGGTCAGCGTGCCGATCGGAGCCGTGGAGGAGGATGCGGATGCCATGTCGGCGATCCTATCGCTCGGCGCGCGCGAGGACCCAGTCGTCGGCGGGCTGCTCCTCGCGGACGTGCCGGAGGTCACTGCTCGCCACGCGGTGACGGCCTAGCATGGCGACATGGAGAGCAGAGCAGGTGCTGACGGGACGACTGACGGGACGACTCACGGGCCGACCGGCGAAGCGACCGGCCGGGTGGCCCCGCTGCGGCGTCGGGTGATCCAGGCGCCCATGGCCGGCGGGCCGTCGACGCCGGAGCTCGCCGCGGCGGTCGCCGACGCCGGCGGGCTGGGCTTCCTGGCCGCCGGATACCTGGACGCCGAGGCGATGGCCGGGCAGATCGCCGCCGTCCGCGAGCTCACCGACGCGCCGGTCGGGATGAACCTCTTCGCCCCGCCCGAGGACGAGGCCGACCTCGTCGCCGCCGACGATCACGGCCTGGCGGACTACCGGCGACGCCTCGAGCCGGAGGCGCGCCGCCTGGGCGTCGACCTGCCGACCTCGACCATCGTCGACGACGATCACTGGCGCGCCAAGCTCGACGCACTCATCGCCGATCCGGTGCCGGTGGTCTCCTTCACCTTCGGTCTGCCGCAGCCTGCCGACGTCGCGGCGCTGCACGGAGTCGGCACCCGGCTAGTCGGCACCGTGACCGGCGAGCGTGAGGCTGAGGACGCGCTCGCCCGCGGGATGGATGCGATCTGCGTGCAGGGGCCGGAGGCCGGCGGCCACCGCGGCACCCACCGCGTCGGCGCCGATCCGGACGACCGGCCGCTGGGTGAGCTGGTCGCCGCCGTCGCCGAGGTCGTGCGGCGCTCCCGGACCTCCGACGACCCCACCGGCACCACCGGCTCGACCGTCGTGCCGCTGATCGCCGCAGGTGGCATCGTCGACGCCGCCGACGTCGCCGCGGTCCGCCGGGCCGGGGCGGATGCGGTCCAGCTCGGCACGGCATTCCTGCTCACCCGCGAGGCCGGGACCTCGCCGGCGCATCGTCGGGCGTTGGACGAGGAGCGCGATGCGGTCTCCGCGTCGCGGCCGGCACGCGGAACGACGGTGACCCGCGCTTACACCGGACGGCCGGCGCGGGGCCTGCGCACCTCCTTCATCGAGACCTATGGGCACGTCGCTCCAGCGGCCTATCCGCAGGTCCACCAGCTCACGAAGCCGCTGCGGGCGGCCGCGGCCCGTACCGGCGACCTCGAACGGTGCCACCTGTGGGCGGGGACCGGCGCCTCGCGGACGTCGGAAGGCCTCATGTCGGATGTCCCGGCAGCGTCCGTGGTGGACCGGTTCGCCGCGGCCTTCGACGCCTGAGTCGGCGCGCCGCACGTGTCAGCACCTCAGTACCTCAGCACCGTCAGTTCTCTCGGCCCAGCACGGACGGTCATCGGCCGACGGCCGGGCGGCGCGGACGCAGCTGCAGGGCCAGCGCGGCCACGGCGATGATCGTGACCAGGGTCAGCGCCGTCGGCAGCGACCAGACGGCGGTCGCGGCTCCGATGGCCGGGCTCAGGCCGATCGAGACGGTGCGCATCGTCCAGCTGATCCAGGTGACCCCGCTGTGCGCCGGCAGACCCTCCAGGGCGTCGGCGCCGGCGAAGGCCAGCGGCACGGTGATCGCACAGCCCAGGCCCGCCACGGCCAGCGCCGCCAGCGTCAGCGCCAGCGAGGGCGCCCAGGCGGCGCCGAGCATCCCCGCCACCACTGCGGCGAGGCTGCCCAGCAGCGCCGGACGCTTCCCGATCCGGTCGACCACGCGGTCGCCGAACAGCCGGCCGACGAACTGGGCGCCGAGCAGCACGCTGAGCCCCACGCCGGCGGCGGCCACCGGGGCGTCGCGCTCGGAGGCGAGCAGCACCGCCGACCAGTTGTTCCCCACGTCCTCGACGGAGATCCCGGCCAGGGCGACCAGGGCAAGCGGCGCCAGCAGCATCGCCACGCGCAGGCCCGGCGGACGCGCCGTCGGCGCCTCGGCGTCCAGGGCGAGCGTCTTCTCGGGCAGGAACCGTCGGGCCGCCAGCGCCATCGAGGCCGCGCAGGCCAGGCTCCAGATCCCCAGATGGGCGAGCAGCGGGACGCCGAGCATCGCCGCCAGCGTGCCCACGCCGCCGCCGAGGGCCGCTCCGACGCTCCAGCCGGCGTGCATCGAGTTCAGCACCGAGCGTCCGCCGGCCTCCTGGACACGGATGCCCTGGGCGTTCTGCGCGACGTCGACGACGGCGTCGCCGCAGCCGGCGGCCATCAGCCCGACCAGCACGATCCACGGGGAGCCCAGCGTGACTCCGGCGGCGACCACCACGACCGCCGCGGCCACCCAGACGGTGCCCAGTGCGGCGGCCCGGGCGACGCCGATCCGGCGGGAGACCACTCCGGGAAGGTGCAGCGCCAGCGTCCCGCCGACGGCGTAGCCGACGACCAGCAGGCCGAACAGCGCGGGGGAGAGGCCCAGCGCCTCCTTGACCTCCGCGTAGCGGGCGAGCAGCGACGCGGGCAGCGCGCCGTTGGTGGCGAAGGCGAGCATCGCCGCCATCCGGGCTCTGCGGACCGGGGGAGGCGTCGGAGCACGAGCGTCGGCGACGGCGGATCGAGGCATGCTGACGAGTCTCGTCCAGGATCCGCGGAGGCGCAATCAGCTTCCTGCGGCGGCGCGGCGCGTAGGCTGGAGGCATGACGGAGTACTGGTACAACGTGACCACCGGCGAGGTCGAGGAGGGGGCGCAGTCCAGCTGGAAGCACCTGCTCGGCCCCTACGACACGCGGGAGGAGGCCGCCGCGGCGCTGCGTCGAGTCCGGAAGAACAACGAGGCCTGGGAGGACGAGGGCCCCGGAGACGACGAGGGCTGACCCGAGGGACTCGCCGTCCGGCCGACGCCTGAGCGCCGGATGCTGGGCGGCTCAGTCGTCGAAGCTGTGCTCCGCGGCCGGGAATCGCCCGGCGCGGACGTCCGCGCGGTAGGCGCCGACAGCCTCGGCGACGGTCGAGCGCAGATCCGCGTACTCGCGCACGAACCGCGGCTTCCGGCCGGCGGTCAGTCCCAGCATGTCCTGCCAGACCAGCACCTGACCGGTGGTTCCCGCCCCGGCGCCGATGCCGATCGTCGGCACGGTCAGTTCGGCCTCGACCCTCGCGGCGACCTCGGCGGGCACCATCTCCATCAGCACGCCGAAGGCCCCCGCCTCCTCGAGGGTCCGGGCGTCGGCGAGCAGCCGCTCTCCGGCCTCGCCGCGGCCCTGCACCCGGTAGCCGCCGAGCGCGTGCTCGGACTGCGGAGTGAAGCCGATGTGGGCCATCACCGGGATCCCGGCGGCGACCATGGCGCGCACGTGCTCGGCCATCGCGGCGTCGCCCTCGACCTTCACCGCGTGGACGCCGCCCTCCTTCATCAGCCGCACTCCGGTCTCCACAGCCTGCTGCGGGGAGGCCTCGTAGCTGCCGAAGGGCACGTCGGCGACCACCAGGGCGCGGTCGACGCCGGCGACGACCGAGCGCGAGTAGACCAGCATCTCCTCGACCGTCATCGACAGCGTCGTCGACCGGCCCATCATCACGTTGGCCGCCGAATCCCCGACCAGCAGCACCTCGACGCCGGACTGGTCGAAGATCCCGGCCATCGTGGCGTCATAGGCGGTGAGCATGGAGAAGCGCTCGCCGGCCTCCTTGAACCGCCGCAGATGCACTGTGCGCACTCGGCGCGGAGTGAACCCCGCCGCCGGGTCCTCGGCGCCTCCGGCCGTGCTCGTCGACGAGGCCGGTGCCGGTGCTGGACCGGCGTACGGCGCGGTCTCGGCGTCGGCGGGGCCGCGGGCGGCCTGCGGGGTCTGCGGAGAGGTCTGCGGAGGGGTCTGCGGCGTCTCGGACATGGCCCCCACGATACCGCCGACGCACGGCCCGGCCGCCCGACGGGACTCCGGTAGAGTGGGGACGGCCAGTGACCCCGCACGTCAGAGAGTTGGCAGCGAGCATGGATCGACAGCAGGAATTCGTACTGCGCACCATCGAGGAACGGGACGTCCGTTTCGTGCGCCTCTGGTTCACCGACGTCGTCGGCGCCCTGAAGTCGGTCGCCCTCGCGCCGGCCGAGGTCGAGGGCGTCTTCAGCGAGGGACTGGGCTTCGACGGGTCCTCCATCGAGGGGCTCTCGCGAGTCTTCGAGTCCGACATGCTGCTCAAGCCCGACCCCTCGAGCTTCCAGATCCTGCCCTGGCGCGGCGAGGAGGAGCCGACCTCGCGGATGTTCTGCGACATCCTCACCCCGGACCAGGAGATCGCCGCGGCCGACCCTCGCTCGGTGCTGCGTCGTCAGCTCGACGCGGCCGGAGAGATGGGCTTCACCTGCTACACGCATCCGGAGATCGAGTTCTACCTGCTGGAGTCCGAGCATGTCGACGCCGAGGGCCACCCCGTGCCGGTGGACCGGGCCGGCTACTTCGACCACGTGACCGGCAGCGTCTCCCAGGACTTCCGGCGCCACGTGGTCAACATGCTCGAGGCCGTCGGGATCTCGGTGGAGTTCAGCCACCACGAGGCCGGCCCGGGGCAGAACGAGATCGATCTGCGCTACGCCGACGCGCTGACCACTGCGGACAACATCATGACCTTCCGCACCGTGATCAAGGAGGTCGCGGTGATGCAGGGCAAGTACGCCACTTTCATGCCCAAGCCCTTCGCCGCGCACCCGGGGTCGGGGATGCACACCCACTTCGGCCTCTTCGAGGGCGACACCAACGCGTTCTTCGCCCCCAACGCGGAGTTCAACCTCTCGACCATCGCCCGGCAGTTCATCGCCGGCGTGCTCACCCACGCGCCGGAGTTCACCGCGGTGACCAACCAGTTCGTGAACTCCTATAAGCGGCTCTGGGGCGGCGGCGAGGCGCCGTCGCACGTCTCCTGGGGCCACAACAACCGCTCGGCGCTGATGCGGGTGCCGCTGTACAAGCCCACCAAGGGCGGCTCGGCGCGCATCGAGTTCCGCGGCATCGACTCCTCGGCCAACCCCTACCTGGCCTACGCCATGGTCCTGGGCGCCGGGCTGAAGGGCATCCGCGAGGAGTACCAGCTGGCCGAGGCCATCACCGAGGACGTGTGGTCGCTGACCACTCCGGAGCGCAAGGCGCTGGGCATCAAGCCGCTGCCGGGCACGCTGCACGATGCGATCCGTCAGATGGAGGAGTCCGAGCTCGTCGCCGAGGTCCTGGGCGAGCAGGTCTTCGAGAACTTCCTGCGCAACAAGCAGGAGGAGTGGGACGACTACCGCGTCAACGTCTCGCCGTTCGAGATCAACCGGTACCTCGGCCTGATCTGAGAGGGCGAGGTCGAGCATGGACGCACTGTCCACCCGTGAGCTGATCGCGACCGGATTCCAGCAGCTCGACCGCGCCGCCGGCTTCCTGAAGGATCCGCAGCTGGCCGACGTCGACGTCCGGGCGCTGCTGAGCACGCTGCGCGTCGCTCCGGACCCCGACCAGGCCCTGCTGCTGCTGATCCGCCTGCTCGAGCGCGCCGAGGGCGTGGCCGAGCTGCTGGTCCCCGGCGCCGAGGGCGGGATGCCCCGCGCGATGCCGATGCTGCGGCTGCTGGGCGCCTCTCCGGCGCTCGGCGAGTTCATCGTCCGGCGGCCCGAGCACGCCGACCTGCTCGCCGTCGACTGCGCGGCGATGCCGCACACGGTGCCCGCCGAGACGATGCGCGCTGAACTGCTGGCCGCCGTCCGGGCCGACGGCGCGTCGCCCGGCGGAGCCGCCGCGGCGCCGGAGGCCCGACTGGCGGAGGACTTCACCGTCCGCGACGCCACGGTCGCGCTGCGCGTGGCCTACCGTCGGCAGCTGACCGCGCTGGCGCTGCGCGACCTCTGCGCCGAGGACCCGCTGGAGCATCAGCCGCTGGTCTCCCGGCAGCTGGCCGACCTCGCCGGTGCGGCGCTCGACGCCGCCCTGGCCGTCTCGCGCGCCGATCTCGTCGCCCGCCAGGGTACGGCCGTGCGCGAGGTCGAGCTGGCCGTCATCGGCATGGGGAAGTGCGGTGCCCGCGAGCTGAACTACGTCTCCGACGTCGACGTCATCCACGTCCACCGGGCCCCGGAGCACCTCGAACCTTCCCGGGCCGGCACGCTCGCGGCAGGGCTGGCCTCGGGGATCGCCCGCGTCGTCGACGGCTCGGCTCCGGAGCCCGGCCTGTGGGAGGTCGACGCCAATCTGCGCCCCGAGGGCAAGGACGGACCGCTCTCCCGCAGCCTGGAGTCCCATCTGGAGTACTACCGACGCTGGGCGCACGGCTGGGAGTTCCAGGCGCTGCTGAAGGCCCGCCCTGTGGCCGGCAGCGCCGATCTGGGCGCGGCGTACATCGCCGCGATCTGGCCGCAGGTCTGGAGCTCCTCCCAGCAGGAGGGCTTCGTGGAGAACGTCCAGCGCATGCGTCGGCGGGTCTTCGCGACCATCCCCGACGAGAACGTCGCGCGCGAGCTGAAGCTCGGCCGCGGCGGGCTGCGCGACATCGAGTTCACCGTGCAGCTGCTGCAGCTGGTCCACGGTCGGGTGGACGAGTCGCTGCATGTGCGCGACACGCTCACCGCGATCCGTGCGCTCGGCGACGGCGAGTACATGGCCGCCCGCGACCAGGACGCGATGTCGCGCTGCTATCGCTGGCTGCGGCTGCTCGAGCATCGCATCCAGATGACCAGCATGCGGCGCACCCATCTGATGCCCGTCCGCGAGGAGGAGCTGCGGGCGCTGGCGCATGCGATCCAGCCGCCCGGCACCGACCGGCGGCATACGCCGGAGGGCCTGCAGCGTCGCTGGCGCGACGTCGTCCGCGAGGTCACCAGCTTCCACGAGACGATCTTCTACCGGCCGCTGCTGTCGACCACTGCGGTGCTCTCCGACGAGGAGGTCCGGCTCTCCTCCGAGGCCGCCCAGGCGCGGCTGGCCGCACTGGGATACTCGGACACCGCCGGGGCGATGCGGCACATCGAGGCGCTGACCTCCGGGGTGACGCGGCGGGCGACGCTGCAGCGGCGCATCCTGCCGATGATGCTGGGCTGGTTCGCCGAGGGTGTCGACGCCGACGCCGGTCTCATCGCCTTCCGTCGGCTCAGCGAGTCGCTGGGCAGCAGCCCCTGGTACCTGACGATGCTGCGCGACTCCTCGGTGGCCGCCGAGCGGCTCTGCCACGTGCTCTCCAGCTCACGGTTCATCTCCGACCAGCTGGAGCATTCTCCGGAGTCGACCCGCTGGCTCGGCGACGACGACGCGCTGCGGCCGCTCAGCTATCAGGCGCTCTGGACCGAGGTGCAGAACCAGCTCGCCCGCCACGAGGGCGACGCGATGACCGCCGTGCGGCTGACCCGTCTGGTGCGCCAGCGCGAGGTGCTGCGCATCGCCGTCGCCGATGCGGCCGGGCTGCTCGACATCCAGGAGATCGGCCGGGCGCTGGCCGACGTCGACCGGGCCTGCACGCTGGGGGCGCTGCGCGTCGCCGAGCAGGACGTCTTCGGCGCCGAGGATCCGCAGGTCGAGCTGCTGGTGGTGGCCATGGGCCGGCAGGGCGGCCGGGAGATCACCTACGGCTCGGACATGGATGCGCTCTTCGTCCATCGGGCGCTGCCCGGTGGGGACTCCACCGCCGCCGACGAGCAGGCCCAGCGGCTGGCCTCGCGGCTGAGCGCGCTGCTGACCGGGTCGGTGAAGCCGCCGGTGCGCGGCGAGCACCCGCTGCAGCTCGACGCCGACCTGCGTCCTGAAGGACGGAAGGGCACGCTGTCCCGCTCCCTGGAGTCCTTCCGCGAGTACTACCGCCGCTGGATGGACGTCTGGGAGCGGCAGGCGATGCTGCGTGCGAGGCCGCTGGCCGGCTCCGACGCGCTGGCCGCGGACTTCATGGAGCTCGTCGACGAGGTCCGCTTCGGCGCGCCGCCCACCGACGGGCAGGTCCGCGAGATCCGCCGGATCAAGGCCCGGGTGGAGAGCGAGCGGCTGCCCCGCGGCGCCGATCCGTCCCGGCACGTGAAGCTCGGGCGCGGGGCGCTCTCCGACGTCGAATGGCTGGTCCAGCTGACTCAGCTGCAGCACGGCCACGAGCTGCCGACCCTGCGCGGGCAGTCGACGCTGCCGACGCTGGAGGCGATGGTCGCCGCCGGGCTGGTCACCACTGAGGACGCCGCCGTGCTCGCCGAGGCCTGGACGCTGTGCACCCGGGTGCGCGCCGGGATCAAGATCTGGACCGGCCGGTCGAGCGACGTGCTGCCCTCCGGCCGGCGCGATCTGGAGGCGGTGGCGCGCTGGTGCGGCTTCGAGGCCGGGGAGGCCGCCGCCTTCGAGGAGCACTATCTGCGCACCACCCGGCGCTGCCGGCAGGTCTACGAGCGGCTGTTCTACACCGAGGCCTGAGCCCCGGCGCCGTCCGGGCTGGGGAACAGACCTGCCGGATCAGGCGCGCGGGGCCAGCAGCTGCAGCGTGCGGTGCTGGACGGCCTCGTCAGGGGCCAGGTTGACCAGCATGAGCTCGTCGGCGGAGACCTCCTCGGCGAAGGCGTCCAGCCAGGAGACGACCTCATCGGCCGT
Source organism: Nesterenkonia sp. F (assembly GCF_000220985.1). Lineage (GTDB taxonomy): Bacteria > Actinomycetota > Actinomycetes > Actinomycetales > Micrococcaceae > Nesterenkonia. The sequence goes on along the minus strand of NZ_AFRW01000064.1, from coordinate 30,398 downwards.
GCCGGCGGCGGTGCGCGAGAGCATGTCGAGAACCTGCTGACCGGCCGGATGGCCGCGCAGCGCGGTGACGTCGTCGTCGCTGAGCTCCCGCTGGCGACCCAGCATGGTGCGGATCCACTGGTCCTCGGCGCGGCGCCGCTGCTCGGCGGCCACGGCGCCGTCGTCGTGGGCGATGACGTTGGCCGCGGCGATGAAGTGCGGCTCGGCGTCGGGGCCCTGCAGCGAGTTCGTCGCGTCGAAGTGCTCGCGGTAGACCGCCGCGGCCTCGGCGAGCATCTGCGGGGCGAAGTGCGAGGCGAAGGCGTAGGGCAGACCCAGTCGGGCGGCCAGCTGCGCGCCGAAGGTCGAGGAGCCCAGAATCCACAGCGGCACGTCGGTGCCCTGGCCCGGGTGGGCGTTGACCCCCGGGATGCGACTGGGTCCGGCGAGGTAGCCGGAGAGCTCGAGGATGTCGGTGGAGAAGCGGTCGGCCTCCGAGCCGTCGCGGCGCAGGGCGCGCAGCGTCGCCCCGTCGGTGCCCGGGGCGCGTCCCAGACCCAGGTCGATGCGGCTGGGGAAGAGCGTCTCCAGCGTGCCGAACTGCTCGGCGATGACCAGCGGCGCATGGTTCGGCAGCATGACGCCGCCCGAGCCGACGCGGATCTGCTCGGTGGCGGCGGCGACGTGCTGGATCAGCAGCGAGGTCGCCGAGGAGGCGATGTGCGGCATGTTGTGATGCTCGGCGAACCACAGCCGGGTGTAGCCGTGGGCATCGGCCGTCTGCGCCAGCCGCACGCTGCGCGCGATGCCGTCGGCGGCGGTCTCGGGCGGGCGGACGACGGCGAGGTCGAGCACGGAGAGGGGGCGGGATGCGGACACGGCGGCGGCTCCTGGAATGACGCGGGGCGGACGGGACGACGGCGCCGTCGTCGGGCGGCGGCCGGCGGACCGCGCCCGGCCTCGAGGGAGGAGCCTCGCGGTCCGGGCACGGCCCTGTGAAGAGCAACAGGGCCCCGCGGGCCGCTCATCCCGGATTCGCTGAGAGCATGATCACCGTGCCCCGGCGGCGCATGGTCGGGCGCACGCCCGGATTCTCACCCGGACACACGCGAGGCCCGCATCGCGTCCTGCGATGCGGGCCTCGCCGGGGTGCTCCTTCGGGCCGATCCGAACCAGATCGGCGTCGGGATCAGCTTGCGGAGATCAGATCGAGGGGATCAGACGGAGTAGTAGAGGTCGAACTCGTAGGGGTTCGGGCGCAGCGCCAGCGGCTCGATCTCCTCCTCGCGCTTATAGGCGATCCAGGTCTTCACCAGGTCCTCGGTGAAGACGTCGCCCTCGAGCAGGAACTCGTAGTCGTCCTCCAGCGCCTCGAGCGCCTCGTCCAGCGAGCCCGGGGCTTTCTGGATCCCGGAGAGCTCCTCCGGCGGCAGCTCGTAGAGGTCCTTGTCGATCGGCTCGGCCGGCTCGATGCGGTTGCGGATGCCGTCCAGGCCGGCCATCAGCTGCGCGGAGAAGGCCAGGTAGGGGTTGGACGAGGGGTCCGGCGCGCGGAACTCGAGGCGCTTGGCCTTCGGGCTGGCGCCGGTGATCGGGATGCGGATCGCCGCCGAACGGTTGCCCTGCGAGTAGACCATGTTGACCGGGGCCTCGTAGCCCTTCACCAGACGGCGGTAGGAGTTGACCGTCGGGTTGGTGAAGGCCAGCACGGCGGAGGCGTGCTTCAGCAGGCCGCCGATGTACCAGCGGGCGGTGTCGGAGAGGTTCGCGTAGCCCTTCTCATCGAAGAACAGCGGCTCGCCGTCGGTCCACAGCGACTGGTGGCAGTGCATGCCGGAGCCGTTCTCGCCGAAGATCGGCTTCGGCATGAAGGTGGCCGACTTGCCGAACTGCTCCGCGGTGTTCTTCACGACGTACTTGAACTTCATCAGGTCGTCGGCGGCGTGGACCAGCGTGTTGAAGGTGTAGTTGATCTCCTGCTGACCCGGACCGGCGACCTCGTGGTGGGAGCGCTCGACCTCGAGATCCACGTTGTCCAGGGCGATGCAGATCGCGTCGCGGACGTCGGAGCTCTTGTCCTGCGGGGAGACCGGGAAGTAGCCGCCCTTGGTGCCCAGCTTGTGGCCCAGGTTGCCGCCGGGGACGTCCTCGCCGGAGGTCCAGGTGGCCTCCTCGGAGCCGACGACGTAGAAGGAGGCCTGCGGCTCGGACTGCCACTTCACGTCGTCGAAGAGGAAGAACTCAGCCTCGGGGGCGAAGAACGCGGTGTCGGCGATGCCGGAGGAGCTCAGGTACTCCTCGGCCTTCTGCGCGACGCCGCGCGGGTCGCGGCGGTAGGGCTCGCCGGTGCGCGGGTTGACGATGGAGAAGGTCATCGCCAGCGTCTTCTCGGCGCGGTACTCGTCGACGAACGCAGTGGCCACGTCCGGGATGAGCTGCATGTCGGACTCTTCGATGCCCTGGAAGCCGCGGATCGAGGAGCCGTCGAACAGCTGGCCGTCCTCGAAGAAGTCCAGGTCGACGGTCTTGGCCGGCACGTTGAAGTGGTGCTGGCTTCCGGGCAGGTCCGTGAAGCGGACGTCGACGAACTTGACGTCCTCATCCTTGATGAACTTCAGGACCTCTTCGGGTGTGCTGAACATGCGTCCTTGCTCCTGTCGAGTGGTGTCGGGGTCCGGACGGAGCCCCGGTCGGCGTGATTCACCCTATCGACGTCCTCGACGGCGTGTGCCTCCGATCACCCAATGTGTCGCCTGGGCGGCGTTCCATCGTGCGGTTCGGCGGCCGACGCGGCCGTCGGAGGACTCGACGGCGGTCGCTGGCGACCACGCTACGGGGGCGCCGTTTCTCCACCATCACGCAAATGTTTCCGCGATGTAACTTAAGCTGCTCATCCGCCGGCCCGATCCCGGCTGCCGGCGGTGCGGGCGTGAGGCCTCCGTCGGGGGTCCGCGGCGGCCATCATCTCCTCCTGTCGTCGGGCTGTGAGGTATCGCAGGGCAATCGCGCTGCGATACCTCACAGCCCGACGATGACGCGCGGTCGGACTCCGGCAGGCTCCACGGAGCAGCCTCGTTCGGGGAGAGGGCGGCGGCCGGGGAGGTAGAATGAGGGGGGTGTCTCGTAGCCCAGAGGGGGCCTGATGTCCGCGCTGTCCGCGCCGCGCGACCCGCCGGCGTCCCCGTCCTGTCCGTCGTATCCGTCCAGGAGGAGTCCCGTGGCCGATCGAACCTCCGCCGAATCGTCGCCCGCCGCGGTCTGGCCCGGCAAGCGGCTGGGACTGCCGGAGGCGGGCCCAGGCAGCATGGCGGGGCTGGGTCGGCGCATCGTCGCACTGCTGATCGACTGGCTGATCGCCGGGCTGATCTCGGCCGCCTGGCTCGGCGGCGACTCGCTGCTCACGCTGCTGATCTTCGCTGGGATGCACACCATACTCCTCGGCCTGCTCGGCACCACGCTCGGCAAGCGTGTGGTGCGCCTGCAGGTCGTCCGCGGCCCGCGGGCGGCCGGCGTGCCCCGGGCGCTGCTGCGCACGGTGCTGCTGCTGCTGATCCTGCCGGCGGTCCTCTCCGACGGCCAGGGGCGTCCGCTGCACGACGCGGCGGCTGGTACGGTGCAGCTCAGAATGTGAGTCCTCCCACGTGCTGACGGGCCCGCGTCGACGTGCGGGCCGACGCGGGCGGACTCCGCTGCGCACCGGAGGGGATCCATGCAGGACCGCACCATGCCGACGACGGCCGTCGCACCGGGGATCGGACCGCCTGTCGGTCGGCGTCGCCGAGGATCCGCGGCCCTCGCGGCGCTGGTGGTCGGCGCCCTGCTGACCGGATGCGCCGGCGACCCCTCGGAGTCGGAGTCCGCGCCCGAGGACTCCGACCAGGCCGAGTCCCCAGGATCCGGCGCAGAGGGACCTGGCGAGGGATCCGGTGAGCAATCCGGCGGAGACGCCTCGGACGACGCTTCCGCGACCGATCCCGAGGCGGGCCCGAGCGAGGAGGGTGACCCTGACGAGGAGCAGGCCCGACCGGACTGGCCGGCGTCGTCGTCCACCGGACTGCAACCGGTGGAGACGATCACCGCCGGCGACATCTCGCCGAAGTCGGTGGTCTCCAGCGACCATGGCCTGATCATCACGAACAATATGATGTATCAGCACAACATCACTCTCTACGACGCACGCACCCATGAGGTCGTGCAGACGCTGGAGGACACCGTCCAGCCGGCGGAGTTCGGACTGGAGGGCTACCCGGACACGGTGGCCGGGTCGCCGGTGGAGGCGACGTGGACCGCCGACGGGCAGCACGCCTACGTCTCCAACTATCAGCTCAACGACGGCGCCCACCGCGACCTGGGCGCCTCCGCCGACGACTCCTGCACCGCCGGCGACGCCATCCGGCCCTCCTTCGTCTACCGCTACAGCGTCGTCGAGCAGGACTGGGACCAGGTGATCGAGGTCGGGCGCGTGCCGAAGTTCCTCACGCTCACACCCGACGACTCCCGCCTCCTGGTCTCGAACTGGTGCGACGCCTCGATGTCAGTGGTCGACACCGCCTCGGGCGAGGAGATCGAGCAGATCGGGCTGAACAGCATGCCGCGCGGGATCGTGGCCATGCTGGACAACACCACGGTCTATGCCACGGCGATGTTCGCCGACGAGGTCTACGCGGTGGACCTGGATCAGGGCACCGCCGACGTCGTGCTGCGCACCGGCAGCCGGCCGCGGCATCTGGTCCGCGACGCCGCCGGCGAGGACATCTACCTGACGGTCTCCGGGGCGGATGCGGTGCTGCGGCTGGATCCGGAGAGCGGCGAGGTGGTCGATCGAGCCGTCACCGGCGACGAGCCGCGCAGCATGGCGATCTCGGCCGACGGCAGCGCCCTGCACGTGGTCAACTACCACGAGGACACCGTCTCCAAGTTCGACGCGGAGAGCATGGAGGAGATCGTCCGCCGGCCCACCGGGCATCACCCCGTCGGGATCACCTACGACGTGGTCACCGGATCGGTGCTGGTGGCCAACTACAGCGGCTCGTTGAGCGTCTACGACGACACCGGCGGGGCGCCGGGGAGTTTGGCGGCCGACTGATCGGTGGTCACGCCGTCGCCGTCGCCGGTGCTCCTGCGGTCAGACCCCGCGTGCGGTAGCGCGCCCGATGACGGTCGAAGACGACGGTCGCGGCGATCATCAGCAGCGCCGAGCCGAGCATGTGGAGCAGCACCAGACCGATGGGCAGCCCCAGGAAGTGTTGGGTGTAGCCGAGCGCGGCCTGCAGCACGATCACGACGACGAGCCACCAGCTCGCCCGGCGTCGTGCGGGGGAGTCGCCGAGAAGCCGCTGGCGGACCAGCAGCACCGCCGCCGCCGCGCAGAGCACGTAGACCGGCAGGGTGTGCACCCGGGTGATCAGCTCCGGGTCGAAGCCGTGCCGCGGGGAGCCGGGATCGCCGGCATGCGGGCCGGTGCCGGTCACCACCGTCCCGGCGATCACCGCCGCCCAGGCGGCGACCAGCACGATCATCGCCATGCCGCGGCTCAGCGGGTCGCGGACGCCGACGGCGAGCGGGCGCGGCGTCGGCACGTCGGCCGCGGAGGCGTCCAGCTCGGCCTGCACGCGCAGCAGCAGCTGGGTGGAGAGCAGCACCAGGGCCGAGGAGAGCAGGAAGTGCAGGCTCACCACCCAGGGGTTCAGGTTCGTCCAGACGGTGATGCCGCCGATGACCCCCTGGAAGGGGATGCCCAGACCGATGATCAGGCTGCGCGCCCACAGCGGTCGGTGACTGCGCGCGAGCCGGGCCACTGCCAGGAACATGGCCACCGTGATGGCGATCAGCACATAGGTCAGCAGGCGATTGCCGAACTCGATGGCGCCGTTGATGCCCATCTCCGGGGTCGCGGTCCAGGACTCGGGCGTGCAGCGGGGCCATTCGGGGCATCCCAGCCCGGAGGCGGTCAGCCGCACGGCGCCGCCGGTGACCATGATGCCGACGTTGGAGATCAGCGTGGCCAGCGCCAGCAGCCGCGTCGTCGGCGTGATGCGCGTCGGCAGCCGGCGGCGGATCGGGTCGAGGACGGCGCGCAGCATCTGGAGCACGCCGGAGAGTGCGCGGCGAACGGGGGCGAGGCTCAGCGCCATTTGAACCACCTTCGTGCGGCGAGGGAGGCGAGCGTGGCCCAGCCCGCCAGGACGAGGACCGGGAGTCGCGGCGAGGGTCCCGTCGGCCGCCGCGCGCAGCGCTTCGCCGAGCGCGGCCGAGGGCAGGAGCAGCAGGGCGCCCGAGCCGGTGTGATCCAGCGGCACCACGGCCCCGCCGGCGGCGCCGAGGAGCACCCAGAGCACGTTGGTCAGCGCCAGCGTCGCCTCGGCCCGCACGGTGCCGGCCAGCAGCAGGCCCAGCGCGGTGAAGGCGGTGGCCCCGAGCAGCAGCGTGACCGGACCCCAGAGCAGCGCCGTCGGCTCCGGGTGCCAGCCGAGGATCAGCCCGGCGACGCCGATGACGAGGACCTGCAGGACCACGACGGCGAGCACCGCCAGCGCCTTGCCCAGGATCAGGCCGAGCGGGCCCAGGGGAGTGGTCGCCAGATGCGCCAGCACTCCGTACTGCCGTTCGAAGCCGGTGGCGATGCCCTGGCCGGTGAACGCCGAGGCCATCACCGCCAGGGCCAGCACGCCGGGGACGAGCGTGTCGATGCCGGGCACCGCGCCGCCGGCGACGGACTCCAGCCGGTGGGCGCCGACGAGCACCAGCAGCGGCAGGATCAGCGAGACCAGCAGCTGCTCGCCGTTGCGCAGCACGTTGCGCGTCTCGTAGAGGCCGTGGGAGAGGATCCGGGCGCCGGCCGGCGCCGGGGCCGAGCGGCGCGGCAGGGGGCGAGGGTCGGCCGCCGGGCGCGGCGCCTGCTCGTGGCTGCTGCGGTCGTTCATGCCGCGGAGACCTCCCAGAAGACGTCCTCGAGCGTGCGGGCCTCGAAGGAGACCTCGGCGGGCATCAGATCGATGCTCCGCCACCAGTGCGTCATCGCCGCCAGGTCGTCGGGCGTGGAGATCGCCGCGGCCGCCCAGCGGGCACCGGGGACGTTGGCCGGGCCCCCGTCGAGGGTGACCTCGATGGGAGCGGCGGCGATCTCGTCGCGGGTCAGCGTGCGCGGGGCGACGAAGAGCAGGCGGCGCCGTCGGCCGTCGTCTGTGAGCTCCTCGACCGTGCCGCGGCGGACGACCTCGCCGTCCTTGAGGATGGCGACGGCGTCGGCGAGGTTCTGCGCCTCCTCGAGCAGATGGGTGGTCAGCACGATGCCCAGGCCGAGGTCGCGCAGATCCTCGATGAGCGCGAAGACCCGCTGCCGGGACTGCGGGTCCAGGCCGGCGGAGGGTTCGTCGAGGAAGACGACCTCGGGCCGGCCGATGAGACTGGCGGCCAGCGCGATGCGCTGGCGCTGCCCGCCAGAGAGACGGCGGACGGCGGTCTGCATGAAGTCGGCCATGTCCAGCCGATCGATCAGGTCCTCGAGCGGCCAGGGGTCGCGGTGGAGGCTGGCCAGATGTCGCAGCAGCACTGCCGGGCGTACCGACTGCGGCAGTCCGCCGTCCTGCAGCATGACTCCGACCCGGGCGCGCAGCGCGGCATCGGCGCGGTGCGGGTCCTCGCCGAGCAGACGGACGGTGCCCTGCGAGGGACGCAGCAGGCCCTGGGCGCAGCTCAGCGCGGTGGTCTTGCCGGCGCCGTTGGGGCCGAGCAGCACGGTGACCTCGCCGTGCCGGGCGGTGAAGTCCACGCCGCGGAGGATCTCGTGCAGGCCGGCGGAGGAGCGCGTCGAGCCCACGGCGTAGCGCACGTGGGACAGGCTCAGGCAGACGGGTGGCTGGGGCACCCGATCATTCTACATTTCTACATCACGTAGAAGTGCGGGCGGGACGTGCGGCCCGACGGTCCCGTCAGAGCGCCGCCCCGACGGCGAGGGCGACGGCGAGCCCGGCGGCCGCCAGCGCGATCGCCTGGAAGAGCACGATCCACACCGGCGCGGGCAGCACCGAGTGGTGCGCGGCGAGGTCCGGGTCGCTGCCGGTGCCCCGCACCGCCCAGAGGCCGACGGTGGAGCGTGCCGCGGAGAAGGTCAGCAGCAGTCCGACCGCCAGAGTGAACAGCGTGACCAGCATCGGGGCCGCCTGCCAGAAGACGGCGCCGGCGGCGGCCAGCGCCCCGAGCGTGACCAGCAGGCCGAAGGCATTGCGGATCAGCAGCAGCGCGAGGATCAGCAGCACCATCGTCGCGGTCAGTCCGACGCCGGCGTATCCCGACACCGCCGCGGCCACCAGGCCCAGGCCCACCAGCGCCGGGGCGGGGTAGCCGGCCAGCACGGTCAGCAGCACGCCGAGTCCCTGCGGGCGGCCGGCGGAGAAGGTCAGTCCGGAGGCATCGGAGTGCAGGCGGATGCCGCGGACGCGGCGGCCGGTCAGCCAGGCGGTCACCACATGCCCCATCTCGTGGACCAGCGTGGCGGCGTGTCGGAGGACCCGCCAGGCCGGGCGCCAGGCCAGGGCGACGACGAGCGCCGCCGCGACTCCGCCCACGGCCCAGGGCGTCGGCAGCTCGGAGAGCGACCAGCGGCGGACCAGCCAGTCGACGGCGTCCTGGATCGTGGTGGCGTCCATCGTGCTCCTTCCGGACAGCTGCGGGCGTCGGCCTCGGACCACCGATGCCCGCGCCGATTCTCGTCGTCGGCGCGGGCATCGGCAACGCGGGAGTCGATCCCAGGATCGTCCGAACGCCTCCAGCGCATCGGCAGCCGGTGAACGTCTCGGCGTCGCTCCAGCCGTCGTTCGCCCAGTCTTCCGCCGGGGCCGGGTCGAAGCCCTCGTGGCGGTCGGCGAGTGCGTCGAGGAGCCAGCTGGTGAAGCGCGCCGCACCCTGCGGACAGGTATGGATGCCGTCGTCGCTGCGGTCGATCGAGCCGTCCTGTTCGCGGCTGTACTCCTCGCCCCAGACCTCGGAGGCGTCGATGAATGTCGCATGGTCGGTCTCCGCAGCAGCTCGGCGACGGCGAGTCCGCGCAGGCCGTCGAGTGCGGGCAGATGGCCGGCCGGCGCCGGGCGTCGTCTCGAGCGTCCGGGCCGGAGCGGCCGGAGCGGCCGGAGCGGCCGGGCGGAGACCGAGGAAGGAGGTGAAGGACGCACGTCGGTCATGCTCCGACTCTCAACGGCGCGCGTCGCGGCAGGATCACGACGATGTCGCGATCATGTCGCAGTCTGCTCGAAGGCCGGGCGGATGCCCATTGCGAAGCCGGAGGCGCTCCTATACTCCCGGATGTGACTTCCGTGCTGCTCATCGAGGACGACGCCCTGGTCCGTCGCGGCCTGCAGCTGGCGCTGCGCCGACACGGCCACGCCGTGCATGCCGCCGAGGACGGCGAATCCGGACTGGAGACCCTGGCCGCCGAGGAGATCGACCTGGTCGTCCTGGACCTGATGCTGCCGGGGATCGACGGCTTCGAGGTCTGTCGTCGCATCCGCGCCGGTTCGCAGGTGCCGATCATCATGCTCACCGCCCGCGGAGACGACTTCGACGTCGTGGCCGGCCTCGAGGCCGGCGCCGACGACTACATCATCAAGCCCGTCCAGCCCACCGTGCTCGACGCCCGGATCCGTGCGGTGCTGCGGCGTGCTGTCAGCGACCCCGACGGCGTGCGGTCCCACCGCGGGCTGCGCATCGACACGGAGACTCTGTCGGTGACCCTCGACGGCGCAGAGGTGGCGCTGACGCCGACGGAGCTGCGGCTGCTGCTCACCCTCTCGCGCTCGCCGGGCCGGGTGTTCAGCCGTCAGCAGCTGCTGGAGGACGTCTGGGAGCACGGATATCTCGGCGATTCCCGGCTGGTCGACAACGGAGTGATGAGGCTGCGCGCGAAGATCGAGCAGGACCCGGCGCGACCGGTCTTCGTCCAGACGGTCCGCGGATTCGGCTACCGGTTCGGGCCGGTGTGACCCGCGTGGGCGACAGGACGAGGACACGGATCCGGCGCGGGGTGCACGTGATGCTCGGGCTGCGGGGGAGGCTGGTTCTGGCCTGCGTCGTCGTGGCCCTGCTGGGCGCTGCGGCGGCCGCAGCGGCCGGGGCCCATCAGGCCGGCCGGACCCTGGTGGAAAACGACCCAGCAGCAGCATGCCGAGGGGCTCGTCGAGCAGATCACCGCGGCGGCTCCGTCGGTGACGATGCCGCCGTCGGAGCAGTCGCTGCAGCTGCTGCTCAACGCCGCCGGCGAGGACGCGATGGTGGTCCACGACGACCTCGTCGTCGCGGCGGGCGTGCTGGCCGCGCGGCCCGGCACGGTGCCGGAGTCCTTCCGGGAATCCGTGCAGAGCCGGGCCGCGAAGGACGACCCTCGGATGGTCACCAGGCGCGTGGAGATCGACGGCGCTCCCTGGCTGCTGCTGGGCACGCCGGTCACGCATACCACCCCCGGCGGTGAGCGCCGCGCCACCGACGTCGAGGTCTATGCCGCCCGCGACCTCTCGGCCATCGACGAGCAGCTGGACCAGCTGGTGGCCGCGGCGGCGGGCACGGCGGCGCTCGTGCTTCCGCTCGCCGTCGTCGTCGCGCTGCTGGCCTCCGGCAGCGTGCTGAAGCCGGTGGCGAAGCTGCGCACCACCGCCCGACGCCTCGCCGACGGCGATCTCGCCGCCCGCACCGAGCCGCGCGGTGTCGACGAGCTCGCCCAGCTGACCCGCACGGTCGACGAGATGGCCGCGGCGCTGCAGGAGTCGATGGAGTCGATGGCCCGCATGCAGCAGGACGCCCGCCGCTTCGCCGCCGACGTCTCCCATGAGCTGCGCACGCCGCTGACCACGCTCACCGCCGCCGTCGAGGTCCTCCACGCCGCTCTGGACGAGCGTCCGTCGTCGGCGGAGGGCGCCTCTGGGCACTCTGCGGAGGACGACGAGGTGCGAGAGTCCGCAGAACTGGCGATCGAGGAGACACGACGTCTGGTGCAGCTGGTCGAGGACATCATGGAGATCGCGCGCTTCGACGCCAGCACGGCGACGATGCGCTGGGAGGAGACCGACGTCGTGGCCGCCGTCGCGGACTGCCTGCGCACCCGGTCGTGGGCGGGCCAGGTGCACGTGGTCGGCCCGGGCTCTCCGGAAGCCTCGGACGAGATGGTCGTGATGGCCGACCGGGGCCGGCTCGACATGGTGCTGGCGAATCTCGTGGGCAATGCACTCCGCCACGGAGGCGCTCCGGTGCAGGTGACCGTCGTGTCGGCGCCCGGGGAGGTCTCCGTCGAGGTGCTCGACGGCGGCCCGGGAATCCCGGAGAGCGTGCTGCCGCACATCTTCTCGCGGTTCTACAAGGCCGACGGTGCTCGCTCCCGGACCGTCGGCAGCGGACTCGGGCTGGCCATCGCGCAGGAGAACGCGCACCTGCACGGCGGTCAGCTGACCGCGGAGAATGTCGACGACGGAGCGCGCGGCGCGCGGTTCACCCTGCGTCTGCCGCGGGACGGCCGCGGCGTCGTGCGCGCGGGTGACGGTGCATCGACGGGGGAGCCGTCCGGAGAGGAGTCGTGATGAGCTGGATGCGACGCGTCGCCGCGGCCGCGGCGGCCGGGTTCCTCGGCCTGAGCGTGCTGACCGGATGCAGCCTCGAGCCCTCCGGCGTCGAGACCGGCCCGCGAGCTCCGACGGGGCTCGCCGAGGGCACCGTGCTGTATTTTCTGGACTCCGACGGCGAGCTGGTGGCCGCCGAGCGCGACACCGGCAGACTGGGCACGATCGCCGAGGCGGTCTCGCTGCTGCTGACCGGACCGGGGCCGGGATCATCGGGGCTGACCACAGGGATTCCGGAGACGGCTCAGACGCGTGTGCAGGTGACCATCTCCGAGGATATGGTCACGCTGAGGCTGCCGCTGCCCTCCACGCGGGTCTCCGCACGCGGGATCGATCAGATCGCATGCACCGCCCTGGTCGCCCACGCCCAGGCAGGAGCTTCCACCGATGTGCGGGCCCGGCTGATCTTCACCGACACGGAACCTGAGGCTGAGGACGGCCGCCTGCACGACTGTCCGGCGTCGGCGTGACCTGAGGCGGCCCGGGCCCTCCGGGGCAGGAGCCGCGAAAGTCTCATCGGCCGGGCCGCACATCGCGACAGGTCTGTGACACGGCGACGATCGGACTGCAGAACGCCCTCGGAAGCCTGGGAGGCATGGACACCGATGACACTCCTGAGACCTTCCAACTACACGACGACCAGGCCCGCCGGCGCAGCGCGCGAGTCGCCGTCGCGGTGCTCGCGCTGGGCGCCGTCGGCCTCGGCGGCTGCGCTTTGTCTCCCGCGGGGTCGGGGGAGCTGCGCGAGGATGATGCGGGGCAGGCCGTCGACGAGCTGCGCACCGGCCTGCGGGTCCCTGGAGTGCCATCAGACTCGGACAGCGCAGAGGAGCCTACGGTGCTCCACCGGGTGTCCACAGATGATCCGGTGGTCTTCGTGACCCTCGACGACGGGACGCATCCCGATCCGCAGGCCCTCGATCTGGTGCGTGAGCAGGACATGCCCGTCTCGCTGTTCCTCAACGAAGACCCGGTGCGCCGGCACGGAGACTATTTCGCCCAGTATCTCGCGCTCGGCGACCACGTGCACTCCCATACCAGGACGCATCCGGATCTCACCACGCTCGGCACCGACGCGCAGACCGATGAGATCTGCGGGATGGCCGAGGTCCTGGACGAGACCTACGGCGCCACCGGGCAGGTGGGACCGTTGGCCCGCACCCCGTATGGAGCCTCCGACGAGTCCACGCTCCGAGCGGCGGAGAGCTGCGGGATCGAGCACCTGATCCACTGGAGCGTCGTGGCCGAGGACGGCGGACTGTCCTATGCCCTCGGCGACGGTCTGCGTCCCGGCGACATCGTGCTCGCGCACTTCACGCCCGGACTTGCCGAGGACCTGGAGGCCGTCCGAGACGCCGCCGACGAAGCCGAGCTGGAGGTCGCCAGATTGGAGGACTACGTGCCGGCGGAGTGATGCTGCGGGCACCGCTGCGGGCACCGAAGGCTGTTCCGGTGATCTGCGACGACGGCGCGGACTGCGACGCACGTCTCCTCCGGGTGAGGGTCCCCTGGGTAGCCACTCAGATCTGAATAGGTCATAATAGAGTCATGTATTCGAGCCGGAACTCCGCAGACCCGGCGTCGGGCGCGTCCGACGTGGGCCGGGACGGCGACGGCGGCACGCGCGAGCGGGTGCTGCAGCTCGTCGTCGAGGAGGGGCCGATCAGCGCCGCCGCCCTCGGGCGCCGGCTGGACCTGACCGCCGCGGCGGTGCGGCGCCACCTCGATGCGATGACCGAGCAGGGCATCGTCGAGATCAAGAACGTCACCTCCCGGCAGAAGGGTGCGGGACGCCCGTCGCGGCGCTATGTCATCTCCCAGCGCGGCCAGGAGGTCCTCGGCGACGACTACCTGTCGCTGGCCCGCGCGGCGCTGAAGCTGCTCGAGCCCGCGTCGGGGCAGGAGGCCGCGGCCGCCGAGGCCTCGGAGCCGGGCGCCGAGAAGGTCGACGACGCCGCCGCGCGCCGGCTGGCCGCCGGCTACTTCGGCGCCTTCGAGGAGCGCTGGCGCGAGGAGCTGGCCGACGTCGACGACCTCGACGAGCGTACCGAACGGCTCTCCCAGCTGCTCAACGAGGCCGGCTTCGCCGGATTCACCCGCAAAGTCGGCCGGGACAGCCCGCTGCTGGCCATGCAGTCCACCCAGTTGTGCCAGGGCCACTGCCCGATCCGGGAAATAGCCGAGGAGCATCCGGTGTTCTGCGAGGAGGAGACCGAGATGATCTCCCGCCTGCTGGACGTCGACGTGCGACGGCTGTCGACCCAGGCCGCCGGAGCGCACGTGTGCACCACCCACGTTCCGGTCGGGCGCGAGAAGCTCGCCGCCGGACGACAGCATTCCGGGCCCGACGAGGGACCGGCCCCATCGACCACCGCCGGGTCGGGGAGCGGACGGCTCTCCGGCGGCGGACGCAGACGAATCGTCATCTCCCCCCGTCAACAAGAGAGGTTGTCATGACCGAGCAGATCCAGCGCACCGAAGACCCGGGGGTCATCTCCGAGGTCCTCGAGCAGAACCCGGAGCTCGAGGGACTCGGCACCTATGAATACGGCTGGTCGGACAGCGACGCGGCCGGCGAGAACGCCAAGCGCGGTCTGGACGTCGAGGTCGTCGAGGACATCTCCTCCAAGAAGGACGAGCCCGACTGGATGCTGAAGCTGCGCCGCAAGGGCCTGAAGTACTTCGAGCGCAAGCCGGTTCCGGTGTGGGGTGCGGACCTCTCCGAGATCGACTTCGACAACATCAAGTACTTCGTCCGTTCGACCGAGAAGCAGGCGCAGTCCTGGGAGGACCTCCCCGAGGACATCCGGGAGACCTACGAGAAGCTGGGCATCCCGGAGGCCGAGCGCGAGAGCCTCGTCTCCGGCGTCGCGGCGCAGTACGAGTCCGAGGTCGTCTACCACCAGATCCGCGAGGACCTGGAGGCTCAGGGCGTCATCTTCATGGACACCGACACCGCCCTGAAGGAGCACCCGGAGTTCTTCGAGGAGTACTTCGGTTCGGTGATCCCGGTCGGCGACAACAAGTTCGCCGCGCTGAACACCGCGGTGTGGTCCGGCGGCTCCTTCGTCTACGTGCCGAAGGGCGTCCACGTCGAGATCCCGCTGCAGGCCTACTTCCGCATCAACACCGAGAACATGGGCCAGTTCGAGCGGACGCTGATCATCGCCGACGAGGACTCCTACGTCCACTACATCGAGGGCTGCACCGCCCCGATCTACGACACGGACTCGCTGCACTCGGCGGTCGTGGAGATCGTGGTGAAGAAGAACGCCCGCATGCGCTACACGACCATCCAGAACTGGTCGAACAACGTGTACAACCTGGTCACCAAGCGCGCCGTCGTCGACGAGGGCGGCACGATGGAGTGGATCGACGGCAACATCGGCTCCAAGGTCACCATGAAGTACCCGGCGGTCTACCTGACCGGCGAGCACGCCCGGGGCGAGACGCTCTCGGTGGCCTTCGCCGGCCAGGACCAGCACCAGGACACCGGGTCGAAGATGGTCCACATGGCCCCGCACACCGCCAGCTCCATCGTCTCCAAGTCGGTGGCCCGCAACGGCGGCCGCGCCTCCTACCGCGGTCTGGTGCAGGTCAACGAGGGCGCCGCGCACTCGGCCAACTCGGTCGTCTGCGACGCGCTGCTGGTGGACACCATCTCCAAGACCGACACCTACCCCTACATCGACATCCGCGAGGACGATGTGACCCTCGGCCACGAGGCCACCGTCTCGAAGGTCTCCGAGGACCAGCTCTTCTACCTGATGTCGCGCGGGATGGCCGAGGACGAGGCCATGGCCATGATCGTCCGCGGCTTCATCGAGCCGATCGCCCGCGAGCTGCCCATGGAGTACGCCCTGGAGCTCAACCGGCTGATCGAGCTGCAGATGGAGGGCTCGGTCGGCTGATCCCGACGCCTCCTGCCGCCCGCCTCCGCCCGGCGGAGGCGGGCGGCGCGTCGTGACGCCCAGGCGCGCGAGGCCGTCTCGCCACGAGGCCGGCCGCGCCGAGCGCCCGGCACGACGCCCCTGACCAGATCCCCTGACGACATCTCACCGACGACCGAGGGACGAGAGAACAGATGACGAACACCCCCGCATCTCCGGGCACGGCGACCGACGACCAGGACGCCACGGCCGAGGAGGTCGCCGGCGTGGAGGTCGGCGAACGCCGCATCTCCATCCCGGGCATGACCGAGGAGGGCGAGAACCTCGCCGCCGAGACGAACTCCGCCTCCGACCACTCCCACGGAGGCGTGGGCGAGTCCGAGAAGAAGCCGCTGACCTCCGGCGTCGGCTCCCGGGCGAACCGGCACACCGGCTTCGACCTCGCCGACTTCCCGGAGCCGAAGGGTCGCGAGGAGGAGTGGCGCTTCACCCCGATCAAGAAGCTCGCCGGAGTGCTCTCCGACGCCGCCTCCGACGCCGACGCGGTCGAGCAGCAGGTCTCCGCGCCCGACGCGGTGACGGTCTCCTCGCTCGCCGAGGGCGCGGCGCCGCGGCACTCGGTGCTGCAGCCGGCCGACCGGGCCGCCGTCGTCGCGGTCAAGAACGCCGGCGAGGCGCTGCACGTCAGCGTCCCGGCCGACGCCGAGATCGACGAGCCCGTCCGGGTGCAGATCACCGGCCAGGACGCCGCCCGCCGCGAGAACAGCCACATCGTCCTCGAGACCGGGGTGAACTCGAAGGCCGTCTTCGTCCTCGAGCACCGCGGCACGGCGCAGTTCAACGGCAACGTCGAGACCATCGTCGGCGAGGGCGCGGACGTCCGCGTCATCTCGCTGCAGCGCTGGGAGGACGACGCCGTCCACGTCGGCCAGCACGACGCGGAGGTCGGCAAGGACGCCAGCTACAAGCACGTCGCCGTCTCGCTCGGCGGCGCGGTGATCCGGCTGAACACCAACTTCCGCTACGCGGCCGAGGGCGCCGAGGCTGAGATGTACGGGCTGTACTTCGCCGACTCCGGCCAGCACATCGAGCACCGGACCTTCGTGGACCACAACAGCCCGCGCAACACCTCCAACGTGCTCTACAAGGGTGCGCTGCAGGGCGAGTCGGCCCGGACCGTCTGGGTGGGCGACGTGCTCATCCGCGCCGAGGCCGAGGGCACCGACTCCTACGAGAAGAACCAGAACCTCATCCTCACCGACGGCGCGCGCGCCGACTCGGTGCCGAATCTGGAGATCGAGACCGGAGTCATCGAGGGCGCCGGCCATGCCTCGTCGACCGGCCGCTTCGACGAGAACCACCTGTTCTACCTCATGGCCCGCGGCATCCCCGAGCGGGAGGCCCGGCAGCTGGTGGTCCGCGGCTTCCTCCACGAGATCATCCAGACGATCGGCGTGGACTCCATCGAGGAGTCGCTGGCCGAGGACCTGGAGAACGAGCTGGAGATCGCCGGCTTCTGATCCGGCGGCGCCCGCCGACGACTGCATACACGCTTCGACCCACAGAAGGACCCGCACACACCATGTCTACTCTCGAGATCAAGGACCTGCACGTCTCCATCGAGACCGAGCAGGGCTCCAAGGAGATCCTCAAGGGCGTCTCCCTGACCATCAACTCCGGCGAGATCCACGCCATCATGGGCCCCAACGGCTCGGGCAAGTCCACGCTGGCCTCGACGATCGCCGGCCACCCGCGCTACGAGGTCACCTCCGGCTCCATCACCCTGGACGGTGAGGACGTGCTGGCGATGTCGGTGGACGAGCGCGCCCGCGCCGGCGTGTTCCTGGCGATGCAGTACCCGGTCGAGGTCCCCGGCGTGACCATGACCAACTTCCTGCGCACCGCCAAGACCGCCATCGACGGCGAGGCCCCGAAGCTGCGGACCTGGAGCAAGGAGGTCCGCGAGGCGATGGAGCAGCTGAAGATCGACGCTGACTTCGCCAACCGCAACGTCAACGAGGGCTTCTCCGGCGGAGAGAAGAAGCGCGTGGAGATCCTGCAGCTCGAGCTGTTCAAGCCGCGCTTCGCCGTCCTCGACGAGACCGACTCCGGCCTCGACATCGATGCGCTGCGTGTGGTCTCCGAGGGCGTGAACCGCGCCCAGGAGACCAACGAGATGGGAACCATGCTCATCACCCACTACACGCGCATCCTGAACTACATCAAGCCGCACACCGTCCACGTGTTCGTCGACGGCCAGGTCGCCGAGCAGGGCGGCCCGGAGCTGGCCGACGAGCTCGAGGCCAACGGCTACGACCGCTTCCTGGCCGCGGTCTCAGCCTGAAGGACGCTGCGATGACCTCCGCCGAGCAGGCTGCGGCGACTGCCGGCTCCGCCCGTCCGCTGGACGCGGCGGAGCTGGCGGCGCTGCGCGCCGACTTCCCGCTGCTGGGCCGCACGGTCCGCGACGAGAAGCCGCTGGTCTATCTGGACGCTGCGGCGACTTCGCAGAAGCCGCAGGCGGTCCTCGACGCCGAGCGGGCGTTCAGCAGCCGGCACAACGCCGCCGTCCACCGCGGCGCGCACCAGCTGGCCGAGGAGGCCACCGAGGCCTATGAACAGGCTCGGGCGGCGGTGGCCGGTTTCGTCGGCGTCGACGTCGACGAGCTGGTCTGGACCAAGAACGCCACCGAGGCGCTGAACCTGGTGACCCACGCCTACCTCAACGCCACGTTGGGCCGCGGGGGAGCGGCGGCGGCCGAGTTCGCGCTCTCCGCGGGTGACGAGATCGTCGTCACCGAGGCCGAGCACCACGCGAACCTGGTGCCCTGGCAGGAGCTCTGCGCACGCACCGGGGCGCGGCTGCGCTGGATCGGGGTGAGCGACGACGGGCGGCTGGACCCCGAGACATTCGACGTGATCGGCGAACGGACGCGAGTGGTCGCGCTGACCCATGCCTCGAACGTCACCGGGGCGATCAGTCCGGTGGCCGACGTCGTCGCCGCCGCCCGCGCCGTCGGGGCCCACGTGGTGCTCGACGCCTGCCAGTCGGCGGCGCATCTGCCGCTGGATCTGCACAGCCTCGAGGTCGACTTCGCGGCCTTCTCCGGGCACAAGATGCTCGGTCCCACCGGCGTCGGCGCGCTCTACGGGCGCCGGGAGCTGCTGGAGGCCATGCCTCCGTTCCTCACCGGCGGCTCGATGGTCGAGACGGTGACCATGGAGTCGACGACCTTCGCCGCCCCGCCGCAGCGCTTCGAGGCCGGCACCCAGATGGTCGCCCAGACCGTGGGGCTGCACGCGGCCGTCGACTACCTCTCGCAGGTGGGGATGGACCGGCTGGCCGCCCATGAGGAGCGGCTGACCCGTCGCCTGCTCGACGGCGTCGCCGGGGTGCCGGGCGTGCGGGTGCTCGGTCCGACCGAGCCTCAGGAGCGGCTGGCCGTGGTGGCCTTCGCCGTCGACGGCGTCCACCCGCACGACGTCGGCCAGGTGCTCGACGACTCCGGACTGGCGGTGCGCGTGGGGCATCACTGCGCCCAGCCGGTCCACCGGCGGCTCGGCGTGCACGCCTCGGCCCGGGCCTCGGCCGGCATCCACACCACCGAGGCCGAGGTCGACGCGTTCATCGAGGGACTGCATCGGGTGAACAGCTTCTTCGGCGTCGCAGGAGGCGAGCATGGCTGAATCCCTCGAACAGCTCTATCAGCAGGTCATCCTCGACCATTCGCGCCAGCGGCACGGTGCGGGGGACCTGGAGCCCTGCGACGGCGAGTCGTTCCAGGTCAATCCGACCTGCGGCGACGAGGTCACGCTGAAGGTGCGGCTGAGCTCCGACGCCGAGGGCGTGCGCATCGCCTCGCTGGGCTGGGAGGGGCAGGGATGCTCCATCTCCCAGGCTTCGTTGTCGGTCCTGCACGACCTGGTCGACGGCCGCCCCGTCGAGGAGGTCGAGGAGCTCGACGCGCTGTTCCGCGAGCTGATGCACGGCCGCGGACAGCCGTTGGGGGACGAGAAGCTCGAGCGACTCGACGACGCCTCGGCATTCGTCGGCGTCGCGAAGTATCCTGCCCGCATCAAGTGCGCGCTGCTGGGCTGGATGGCGCTGCGCGACGCCCTCGTGCAGGCCCGATCCTGACCGGACGGGCATAGGACCACCGTGATGAACGTTGTGCGCGATCAGGAAGGAGGCCGCACGATGAGCGAGACCGCAACCACCGACCGGACGCCTCTCGAAGACATCGAGGAGGCCCTGAAGGACGTCATCGACCCCGAGCTCGGGATCAACGTCGTCGACCTGGGGCTGCTCTATGGACTGAACTACTCCGAGGACGGCGCCCTGGTCATCGATATGACCCTGACCACCGCGGCCTGCCCGCTGACGGACGTGCTCGAGGAGCAGGTCGGCCAGCAGATCGGCACCATGGTCGACGAGTGGCGGCTCAACTGGGTCTGGATGCCGCCGTGGGGTCCGGAGAAGATCACCGAGGACGGCCGCGAGCAGATGCGGGCCCTGGGCTTCAACATCTGATCCTCCCGGTCCTCTCCGGAGTCCGGCCGCGTCGGCCGGTCGACGCCTGCGGGCGTCTCAGTCGGCGCGGTCGCCGAGGGCGAGCCTGCGGTAGCGAGGAATCGCGGCCGCAGGCTCGTCGTCGTCGACCAGCCGTCCGCCGTCGAAGACCAGCACACGGTCCGCGGCGGCGGCGAAATCGAGATCATGGGTGGCCAGCACCAGCGGCACCCCCAGCGAGAGCAGCCGGTCGCGGAACTCCGCGGACGCGCGCAGATCCAGCAGCGTCGTCGGCTCGTCGGCGACGACGAGCTCAGGCTCGGCGGCCAGCACTCCGGCCAGGGCGACCTTCTGCCGCTCGCCGGAGGAGAGATCGTGCACACTGGCCTGCTCCCGGTCCTCCAGCCCCAGCGAGGCCAGGATGCGCCGAGACTCGGCGCCGCGCGCGCTGCGGTTCCGGATCCTTCCGCGCAGCGAGAAGGCGATGTCCTCGCCGACGATCGGCATGATCAGCTGAGCGGTCGGGTCGGCGAAGATGAAGCCGGTCCGCGGGGGAGTCGGCGAGAAGCGCACCTCGCCGAGGCTGGGCTCGACGAGTCCGGCGATCAGCCGCAGCAGCGTCGACTTGCCGGAGCCGTTGGCCCCGACGACGGCGATGACCTCCTCGGTCAGCTCCGCGTGCACCGGCGCCAGCACGCGTCGTCGCGCACCGTCGGCCGCCTCGACGTCCAGCCCGGCGCCGTCGACGTGGATCGTCCGGCGCCGCCGCCCCGCCGACTGGCGGGCCTCCGGCTCGCCGGTAGACTGTCCGGGTCGTGCCGCGTGCTCCACGGGCATGGCCTCCTCGACGGCCCCACGGCCGCATCGGGTCTCCATCATCTCAGCACCCCGCCCACCGGGCACCACCCGTGCAGGAAAGGTCCTCTTCAGCAGTGATCAGCGTATCGAAGCTCGAGCTGCGCGTCGGCGCGCGGCTCCTCATGGACGACGTGTCGTTCCGGATCGACGCCGGCGACAAGATCGGCCTGGTCGGACGCAACGGCGCGGGCAAGACCACCATGACCAAGATCCTGGCCGGCGACGGCATGCCCGCCGAGGGGCACATCGAGCGCCGCGGCTCCATCGGCTACCTGCCCCAGGACCCCCGAGTGGAGAACATGGAGCAGCTCGCCCGGGACCGCATCCTCGCCGCCCGCGGCCTGGACGAGGTCATCGCGACGATGCGCCGCACGGAGGAGGAGATGACCTCGGAGGACGACGTCGTCCGCGATCGGGCGATGCGCCGCTACTCGACGCTGGAGGCGGAGTTCACCGCTGCCGGCGGCTACTCCGCCGAGGCCGAGGCGGCGACGATCTGCGCCAACCTCGACCTGCCCGAGCGGATCCTGCTGCAGCCGCTGGAGACGCTCTCCGGCGGACAGCGCCGGCGTGTGGAGCTGGCGCGGATCCTGTTCTCCGGGGCGGACACGCTGCTGCTCGACGAGCCGACCAACCACCTGGATCAGGACTCGATCGTCTGGCTGCGCGACTTCCTGCAGCAGTATCCCGGCGGGTTCATCGTGATCTCCCACGACGTCGAGCTCATGGAGCGCACGGTGAACAAGGTGCTCTACCTCGACGCCAACCGTTCCACCGTCGACGTCTACAACATGGGCTGGAAGAACTACCTGGCCCAGCGCGAGCAGGACGAGGCTCGCCGTCGTCGTGAGTACGCCAACGCGGAGAAGAAGGCCACCGCGCTGCGCGCCCAGGCCGACAAGATGCGTGCAAAGGCCACCAAGGCGGTCGCCGCGCAGAACATGCTCAAGCGCGCCGACCGGATGATGTCCGGACTCGAGGGGGAGCGGCAGGCCGAGAAGATCGCCAACATCCGTTTCCCCACGCCGGCCTCCTGCGGCAAGACGCCGCTGACCGCCGAGGGACTGTCGAAGTCCTACGGCTCGCTGGAGATCTTCACCGGCGTGGATCTGGCGATCGACCGTGGATCCCGTGTGGTGGTGCTGGGCTACAACGGCGCGGGCAAGACCACGTTGCTGCGGATGCTCGCCGGCGTCGGCGAGCCCGACTCCGGCGTGGTCCGCGCCGGCCACGGGCTCAAGCTGGGCTACTTCGCCCAGGAGCACGACACGTTGGATCCCCAGCGCTCGGTGCTGGCCAACATGAAGACCGCCGCCCCGGAGCTCACCGACACCCAGCAGCGCACCATCCTGGGCTCGTTCCTGTTCAGCGGAGACGACGTCGAGAAACCCGCCGACGTCCTCTCCGGCGGCGAGAAGACCCGGCTCGCGCTGGCCACGCTGGTCGCCTCCGGGGCGAACGTGCTGCTGCTCGACGAGCCGACGAACAACCTGGACCCCGCCTCCCGCGAGGAGATCCTCAACGCGCTGCACAACTACGAGGGTGCGGTCGTGCTGGTCTCCCACGATGAAGGTGCCGTGGAGGCCCTGGCGCCGGAGCGTGTGGTGCTGCTGCCCGACGGCATCGAGGACCTCTACACCGAGGAGTACGAGGACCTGGTCACGCTGGCCTGAGTAGCCCGGCGCAGACGAGAACGTCCCCCGCCCATGGTCCGGCTGCTGCCGGATCCGGGGCGGGGGACGCTCTGCAGGGGGTCGCGCAGGGTGTCAGCCGTTCTGACGCAGGAAGTCCTCGGCGCCGCCGACCAGCTCGGTGTGGCCCTGCTCCAGGCCCTCGCGGTTGACCTGCGCGGCGATCTCGACGGCGAACTCCTCCACCGAATAGAGCTTGCCGGCCTCTTCACGGCGGGTCTCGATCGCGCCGGGCTCGGAGCGCTCGAGCAGCGTGGCGGTGATGGTGCCCTCGATCATGTCTGCGGAGACCACGGTGAGCGTGATGCCCTTCTCATCCAGCTCCGGGATGAGCTCGCGGATCGCGTCCTCGCCGGCGCGCTTGGAGCGGGCCACCGGCTCATAGGCGTCCAGCGTGGCGGTCTGGTTGATGAAGTGCGCCTGGTGGCTGGTGACGAAGATGATCTGCGAGCCGGCCGGCATGACCTCCATCGCGGTGCGGGCCATGAGCACCTGAGCGTCGCGGTTGAGCTTCAGCGCGTAGTCCTCGCCGCGGTCGGACTCCATGCCGCCGGAGGCGTTGAGGATCAGCAGGTTCAGCGAGCCGAAGTGCTGGCGGGCGGCATCGACCAGGGCCTGGGCGCCGTCGGCCTCAGTGATGTCGGCACCGACGGCCACGGCCCGGCCGCTGGCCTTCTGGATCTCGCCGACGACCTTGTTCGCCCGCGGGGCCTTCTGCCGGTAGTTGATGACGACGCCGGCGCCGCGGGCGGCGATCAGCTGCGCGGTGGCCGCGCCGATGCCGCGGGAGGATCCGGTGATCACCGCACCGGTGCCGGCGAGGTCCTGGGTCGTCTCGGAGGTCTGCTCAGTCATGGATGCGTCCTTCGGATGGTGCGAACGGGGAGATGCGGGGGAGCGGGCGCGATCAGTGGCCCATGCCGAGGCCGCCGTCGACCGGCACCACGGCGCCGGAGATGTAGGCGGCCTCCTCGGAGGACAGCCAGCGGACCACGCGGGCGACCTCCTCGGTCTCGGCGAACCGGCCGGCCGGGATGGACTCGAGGTACTTCGCCTGCGTCTCCTCGTCCAGCGCGTCGGTCATGTCCGAGCGCACGAATCCGGGGGCGACGACGTTGGCGGTGATGCCGCGGCCGCCGAGCTCGCGGGTCAGTGAGCGGGCCATGCCGACCAGTCCGGACTTCGAGGCCGCGTAGTTGATCTGACCGGGGGAGCCGTAGAGGCCCACCACCGAGGAGATCAGCACCACGCGGCCGCGCTTGAGCTTCAGCATGCCCTTGGACGCGCGCTTGAGCACGCGGAAGGCGCCGCCGAGATTGGTGTCGACCACATCGGTGAAGTCGTCCTCGCCCATGCGCAGCAGCAGGGTGTCGCGGGTGATCCCGGCGTTGGCCACCAGCACCTCGACGGGTCCGTGAGCCGCCTCGACCTCCGTGAAGGCCGCGTCGATGGAGGCGGAGTCGGTGACGTCGGCGGCGACGCCGAGCGCGCCCTCCGGCGCCTCGCCGCTGCGCGTGGTCACCGCGACCTTGTCGCCGTTCGCGAGGAACTCCTCGGCGATGGCGCGGCCGATGCCGCGGTTGCCGCCGGTGATCAGAACAGAGCGTGGACTCATGGGTCTCCCGTCGTCGCGGTGTCCGGGCGAGCGTCGGCGTCGCCGGAGCTCGACGACGTCCTCGCCCGGGTGGGGCATGATCAGCCTCCAGCCTATGCCAGCGCCCCCGTCATCGTCGCGTCACATCGCCGGTGGACGGCGGAGGTCGCCCTGTTCTCGGGTCCGCGCCGACGGGCACTAGAATGGGCAGGTGACCGAGCCCGTCCATTCCCTCACCGATGCCCCGCTGCGGCACAGTGAGGAACAGCACGGCCGCATGGTGCGCTACGCGATCTCCATGGGCATCCGGCTGGTGTGCTTCCTGGCCGCGGTGGTGGTGCAGAACTGGATGAGCTGGGTCTTCCTCGCCGCGGCCGCCGTGCTGCCCTATATCGCGGTGACGGTCGCCAATGCGGGCACCGATCGCTATCAGCACCATCGCACCGCCGGCGACGTCGAGCCGGTCGCCGGACTGGAGCCGGGCCGCCGTCAGGTCGCCGCCGGGGCCGCGCAGGAGGTCCCGACCGAGAGGGACGCCGGCGACGAGCCCGACGAGACCGCCGCCGGAGCGGAGGAGGCACCGGCCGAGGGCGGAACGATCATCCCCGGCGAGATCGTCGCCGACGACGAGACCGGAGACGAGACCGCAGACGAGACCGGAGAGGGGCGTGAGGATGGATCTGCTCAGTTCCCTGGGCGGGGACGGACCGCAGGGTCCTGAGAGCCCGCAGTGTTCGCGGAAGGGATGCCGGGCCGAGGCGGCCTGGCAGATCCTCTGGAACAATCCGAAGATCCACGACGAGCAGCGCCGCAAGATCTGGCTGGCCTGCGACGAGCACCGCAGCTGGCTGGAGGACTTCCTCCGGCAGCGGCTCTTCTGGCGCCGCACCGCCGACATGTCCGAGGATGTGGGGCCCGGGTGAACCGCCGGTATCGCTTCCTGCTCACGCCGCGCTGGCTGGGCTGGCTGGCGCTCTGCCTGCTCTTCGCCGTCGCCTGCTCCTTCCTCGCCCAGTGGCAGATGGACCGCCGCGAGCAGGCGCTCGAGGAGATCGACCGAGTGGTGTCCAACTACGACGCCGCCCCGGTGCCGTACGCCTCGGTGCGCGGGTCCTTCGTGGACCCGGCCGCCGACGACGAATGGACCGTGGTGGAGATGACCGGCAGCTACCGTCCGCAGGACATGCGGCTGGTCCGCAACCGGTCCGACGGCGGCTCGGTCGGCTATGAGCAGCTGGTGCCCTTCGCCGTCGAGGACGCCGACGACGTCGTCATCGTCAGCCGCGGCTGGCTTCCCACCGCCAGCGAGGACGGGTCGCGGCCGGCGACCAATCCCGCCCCGCCCGAGGGGACGGTCGAGCTGACCGTCCGGCTCAAGCCCGGCGAGCCGGCCATCGATCGCGGGGCTCCCGAGGGGCAGCTCGCCTCCATCGACCTCTCGGCCTACGCCGAGCAGATCGGCGTCGAGCTCATGCCCGGCGCCTACGGGCGCATGGCCGAGGAGCACCCGGCCCCGGCGCAGGCGCCCGAGCAGCTGTCACGCCCCAGCATGGACGAAGGGCCGCACCTGTCCTACACGATGCAGTGGTATGCCTTCGGCGCACTGGGGTTCGTCGGCTGGGGCTATGCCGCCCGGCTGCATGCGCGCACCCGTGACGCCGAGGCGCTGGCCGCCGAGGAGGATGACCGCCACGCCGCCGTCGCCGCGTCGCCGCAGGAGCGGATGAAGCAGGCCCGGCGGCTGGAGCGGCTGCGCCGCGGCAGGCCCTCCGACGAGGACCTGGAGGACGCCGCCGTGGAGGAGTCGCTCGTCGACCGCTGACGTGTCCGCCCGGTGGACGAGCCGGCTCAGACGACCAGCAGCACCGCCGTGGGCCCTGCCAGCAGCGTCGCGGAGGCGAGCACCACGGCGACGACGGCCGACCGCGGCAGCGCCGGAGGCGGGACGAGCAGCCGCTGCAGCCGAGCGGTGGTGATCACCGTGCCCCCGGCGCCCGAGGTGGCCCCCTGGGCGCGATGGGCGGCCCCGGTGCCGGCGTCGTCCTCGCCGGCCTCCGACGAGCTCAGCGCCAGCGACCGCAGCAGCGCGGTGCGGCTGTGTCCGCGGAGCGCGCCGTCGTCGGCGAGCATCTCGGTGAGCTCCAGCACCGCCTCGCGCCCGTGGCGGGTGGTCGGCAGCCAGGGCAGCGCGCGGTACCAGGCGTCGAAGGCCATCGTCAGCAGGTGGTGGCGCTGCTGCAGATGCGTGCGTTCATGCGCCACGACGGCGGAGAGCTCCTCCGGGGAGAGCTGGTCGAGCAGTCCGCGGGAGACCACGGTCAGCGACCGTCCCCCGGTGCGCCCGGGCAGGCAGTACGCCAGCGGCGCCTCATGCTCGATGACGTGGGCGACGTCCTCGCCGAGCTCGGCATGGGGACCGGCCGCGTCGGTCCGGTCGGCCGGCGTCGAGAGCAGCCGGACCAGATCACGATGGCGGCGCCGAGAGGCGAGCACGCGCACATAGGTGCGCAGCAGCGTCAGCAGCAGATGCAGGCCGAGCAGCACGGCCAGGCAGAGGGCGAAGACATGGGCGGGATGCACATGCAGGCCCACCAGGGCGGCGAAATCTCCGGCGACGAGCAGCTCGAGCATCGTCGCCAGGGCGGTGTGCAGCGTCGCGCCGAAGGGGCTGAGCCCGTAGACCAGCGGGGCGCCGATCAGCGAGAGGCCGCCGGCCAGGGCCACCGCCTGCCAGAGCAGCATGGCCGCCCAGGGTGAGCGCGTGCGGAAGCGTGCCCGGCTGATCAGCGGGGGCAGCACGACGGCGAGCACCAGGGCCAGGGCGGCGAGGAAGACGGCCAGCGGGATCACGAGGACAGTCTATGACGCGACGCCGAGACTCATGGCCGGCCGACGGCGGTCGCCGCGGACGCCGGGACGCACCTCACTCGGAGTCCAGCATGCGCCGCAGCGCGGCGGCCTCCGCATCGGAGATGCCGCCGATGAAGCGTGCCAGCACGGCCTCACGGTCCGAGGCGGTGCCGAGCACCTCGTTGAGCATCTCGACGGTGTGCTCCTCGCGGCTGGCGGTGGCCGAGTAGCGGTGCGGACGGGTCGAGCGCTCCCGGGCCACCATGGACTTCTTCTCCAGCCGGGAGAGGACCGTCAGCACCGTGGTGACGGCCAGATCCTCGTCGAGTCGGTCGCGGACCTCGTTGGCGCTGAGCGACTCGCCGCCGTCCCAGAGCAGGGTCATGACGGAGCGCTCGAGGTCTCCGAGAGTGGCCATGCGTGATGTCCTCCAGATGTCAGGTGGTCGTGCCCCACGATACTCCGGCACCGGCGGCTTTTCTACATGGAGTAGTAGGAATGTGTCACATGCTGGACGCTCCGCCCCGCCGCCCGGGGCGGAGACGGGGTGTCACTGCGGACCGTCACTGCGAACCGTCACTGCGGGGAGTCGTCCGCGGCCGCGCCGTCGCCGGCGTCGTCCCCGCCGGCCCGTGCGGCCGTCCGCAGGGTCGCCGCCCGGGCGAGGGCCTCGGGACTGGAGGCCACGGCATCGACGGCGGTCTCCAGCGGGACGCCGGAGGCGTCGCGGCGGGCCATCTCGGCCGGCAGCGCGCGGGCGGACCCGTTCTTCGCCGCACCGAGGGCCGGCCCCATGCCGGCCCAGCCCAGTGCGAGGCGGTCCTCGCCGCGCAGCAGCCGGTGCGCGCGCACGCCGGCGGTGCCGCGGCCCTTGGCCGGGAACTCGCTGAGCTCGGTGACCTTCACCGAGCCGGACTCGAAGCCCTCCAGCGGCTCGTCGCCGGCGGCGACGGTGACCACCACCGGCGTCCAGCCGGCCAGCTCCTCGTCCGGACCGCCCTCGCGGTCGTCCAGCGCCGCGCCGGGCACCACCGAGAAGCTGATGACGCGGTCGCCCTCGGCGAGCTTGATCCCGGCCATGCCGGCGGCCGAGCGTCCCTGCGGCCGGACCAGCGAGGCGTCGTAGTGCAGCAGCTGGGCGCCGGCGGTGAGGAAGATCAGCTGGTCGTCGTCGGCGACCGCGGTCTGGGCGCCGACGACGGCGTCTCCGTCCTTCAGCGAGACCGCCTCCCACTCGTCGCGATTGAGCGGGTAGTCCGGGTTGACCCGCTTCACCCGCCCCTGGGCGGTGCCCAGGGCGAAGACCGCGTCCAGCGGCACGAAGCCGACGAGCTGCTCCTTCTTGCCCAGGCCCAGGAAGTCGGCGACCTTGACCCCCTGGTTCAGATTCACCTTGCCGGAGGTGACCTCCACCTGGGGCATGTCGACCACCGGGACTCTGATCATCCGGCCGGTCGAGGTCACCGCGCCGATCTCGCCGCGGGCGGAGGTCGGCACCATGGAGACCAGCGCGTCGTGCCGAGCGCGGCGGGCGGGATGGAGCAGCGGCGACCGGTCGGCGGTGCGGGCCAGCCGTCCCGAGGTCGACAGCAGCGCCCAGCAGGGGGAGTCGGCGATCTGCAGCGAGCCGGCCGCCTCGTCGGGCGAGGCCGAGGGCTTCGGCGCCGGGGCCTCCAGCGCCTCGGACTCCAGCAGCCGGGTGCGACGATCGTCGGCGTGGCGCTCGGCGACCTCGTCGAGCTCGGCGGCGACGACCTCGCGCAGCCGCTGCTCGGAGTCCAGGATCGCGCTCAGCTCGGCGATCTCCTCCTCGAGCCGCTGCTTCTCCTGCTCCAGCTCCAGCGTGGAGTAGCGGGTCAGCTGGCGCAGCCGCAGCTCCAGGATGTGGTCGGCCTGCGCCTCGGTGAGGTCGAAGACGGTCATCAGCCGGGTGCGGGCCGTCGCCGTGTCCTCGGCGTTGCGGATGATGGCGATGACGTCGTCGATGTCGACGATGGCGATCAGCAGGCCCTCGACCAGGTGGAGGCGCTGCTGCCGTCGGTCCAGCCGGTGGGCGGTGCGCCGACGGACGACCGAGAGCCGGTGGTCGACGTAGACCTGCAGCATCTCGGCCAGTCCCATGGTCCGCGGCTGACCGTCGACCAGGGCGACGTTGTTGATCCCGAAGGAGTCCTCCATCGGGGTGAGCTTGTAGAGCTGGGCCAGGACTGCCTGGGGGTTGAAGCCGGCCTTCAGCTCGATGATCATCCGCAGCCCGTGGGTGCGGTCGGTCAGATCCAGCACGTCGGAGATGCCGGCGAGCTTCTTGCTCTGCACCGCCTGCTTGATCTTCTCGATCACCTTCTCCGGGCCGACCATATAGGGCAGCTCGGTGACCACGATGCCGGTCTTCCGGGGCGAGACCTGCTCGATGGAGACCGATGCGCGGGTCTTGAAGGAGCCGCGGCCGGTGGCGTAGGCGTCGCGGATCCCGTCGAGGCCGACGATGCGCCCACCGGAGGGCAGATCCGGGCCGGGGATGAACCGCATCAGCTCGTCGAGGCCGGCGTCGGGGTTGAGCACCAGATGCTTCGCGCCGGCGACGACCTCGCCCAGGTTGTGCGGGGCCATGTTGGTGGCCATCCCGACGGCGATGCCGGAGGTGCCGTTGACCAGCAGGTTCGGGAAGGCCGCCGGCAGCACCGTGGGCTGCTGGAGCTGGTTGTCGTAGTTGGGCTCGAAGTCGACGACGTCCTCGTCGAGGTCGGCGGTCATCGACAGGGCGGCGGCGGTCATCCGGGCCTCGGTGTAGCGCGGCGCCGCGGGACCGTCGTCGAGCGAGCCGAAGTTGCCGTGGCCGTCGACCAGCGGCAGCCGCAGCGAGAACGACTGCGCCAGGCGGACCAGCGCGTCGTAGATGGCCGCATCGCCGTGGGGGTGCAGCTTGCCCATGACCTCGCCGACGACGCGCGCGGACTTCACGTGCCCCTTCTCCGGGCGCAGGCCCATCTGGGACATCATGTACAGGATGCGACGCTGCACCGGCTTCATCCCGTCGCGGGCGTCGGGCAGCGCCCGGGAGTAGATCACCGAATAGGCGTACTCCAGGAACGAGGTCTCCATCTCCGACGAGACGTCGATGTCGACGATGCTGTCCTCGGGCGTGACCGGAGGCTGGTCCGAGGAGTTCGCGGAACGGGAGGCGGAGCTCGGTCGGCGGGCCATGGGGGCGTCTGCTGTCCTTCGCGGGGTCTGACGTGCGGTCTGTCGTACGGTCTGTCGGCGGCGGGATCGGCGGATCGTCGCGGACGCGTCCGCCGCTCTCGACTCTCCGCCGTCGCGGGCTCGGGGCGGGAGCGCCGCGGCGGAGATCGCCGCAGGCGCCGCGCGGACGGAACGGACGACCGCGGCCCCGGGCATGGGTCGGCGGAGAGGAATCTCGTAGTG
>NZ_AFRW01000065.1 GCF_000220985.1 Nesterenkonia sp. F | reverse complement strand
CCCTCCGCGGCCTCGCCGGAGTCCGCGGCCTCGGCCTCCGCCTGGTCCTCGGCGATCTGGCGGTGGACCTCCTCCATGTCCAGGCCCTTGACCGCAGTGATGACCTCGTTGAGCTGCTCGGCGTTCAGCGCGCCGGCCTGGGAGAAGACCAGGACCTTCTCGCGGAAGGCCATCAGCGTCGGGATGGAGGAGATGTTCGCCGCCGCCGCGAGCTCCTGCTCGGCCTCGGTGTCGACCTTGCCGAAGGTCACGTCCGGGTGCTGCTCGGAGACTTCCTCGTAGACGGGGGCGAACTGCTTGCAGGGACCGCACCAGTCGGCCCAGAAATCGATCAGCAGGATCTCGTTGTCCTCCAGCGTCTGCTGGAAGCCTGCCGTGGTCAGTTCGGTGGTAGCCATGGCGGCCACCCTACGCGACCATGGCGGCGCTGTGGGCGCTTAAGCGACCGGCGAAAGCTCGCTGGAGACGGGCTGGAGACCGACTCGAGCACCGACCGACGGCGCCCCTCGCCGACCCGCTGCCGGAACCGGCCGGGTGACGTCCGACCCCCTTCCGGGTGAGACTGCGGTGGGGCGGCACTTCGACCGCCCGGGGCGATGGCACGACGACACCGCAGGAGGCCCCATGCCCGTCTGGCTCGATCTGCTCGCCGCCGCGTCGCTGGCGCTGGGAGTCGCCTGCGCGATGTGGCTCGCCCTCGACGTCGCCCGACGCCCTCCGCCGATGCCGATCATGCGCCTGGTCTGGCCGATCTGCGGACTCTTCGGCGGGCCGCCGCTGGCCTGGTTCTATGCGCGCTTCGCCCGGACCTCTCCGTCGGCATCCGCCGAGCACGCCGGACACGGCAGGGGACGCCACGAGCGCCGAGGGCGCCACGGGCACGGCGAGCCACCGATGCCGGTGGCCGTCGCCAAGGGGGCGCTGCACTGCGGATCGGGGTGCGCGCTGGGCGACGTCGTTGCCGAGACGCTGGCCTTCCTGGTCCCGGGGATCCTCGTGGCGTTCGGCCACCCCGGGCTCTTCGCCGAGCCGATGTTCGCGACCTGGGTGCTGGACTTCCTGTGCGCCTTCGCCCTCGGCATCGTCTTCCAGTACTTCGCCATCGCGCCCATGCGGCGACTTGGGATCCGCGACGCTCTGCGCGAGGCGGTGAAGGCCGATGCGCTCTCGCTGGTCGCCTGGCAGGTCGGCATGTACAGCTTCATGGCCGTGGCGATGTTCGTCGTCTACCGGCCGTGGCTGGGCGTGATGCCGCAGGCCGACTCTCCCGTCTTCTGGTTCACCATGCAGCTGGCCATGTGGTGCGGCTTCGCGGCGACGTACCCGATGAACTGGTGGCTCATCCGTCGGGGGACCAAGGAGAAGATGTGAGCCCGCCCCACACACGACGAAGGGCCCGGACCAACCGGTCCGGGCCCTTCGTCTCAGGGGTGGCAGATGAGGGATTCGAACCCACGAAGGCAATGCCAGCTGATTTACAGTCAGCCCCCTTTGGCCGCTCGGGTAATCTGCCATGCAGCTGCTCGATCGGACCCCGTCCGGCCGAGCACCCCACCACTTTAGCGGACGATCCGGGGCTCCTGCCAATCGAGGGCGGGTGTGCATCTGCTCACCCTCGTCGAGCTCCGCTCCGGGCGGGCGTGCTCGGCTCCGACTCGGTCGCGCCTGCCGCCGCGCAGTAGGCTGGATGCGCAGTCATCCGCCCCTCGCCGCCATCTCCAGGAGCTCCCGTGGCCGACGTCGACGCCGCCTCCCTCGCCCGTTCGCTGACCGAGCACAGCCCGGCGGGGATCGCCGAGCAGGTGCGCGAGCTCATCGTCGACGGCACCCTGGAGGCCGGCACGCGTCTGCCGACGGTCCGCGACGTCGCCACCGAGGTCGGCGTCAGCGTCGGCACCATCGCCCAGGCCTGGGCGCTGCTGCGCGAGGGCGGTCTCGTCGAGACCCGACGGCGCGGCGGCACGCGAGTGATCGAGGGCCACGGCCCGACGGCGGAGAACTTCCCCGGCTGGCACGCGGTGGACCTGCTGCGCCACAGTCCGGATCCGCAGCTCGTCCCGCCGCTGGAGGATGCGCTGACCCAGGCGGTCCACCGGCCGGGCATCCACGCCTGGAGCCGCGAGCACGTCGTCGACCAGCTGGCCGAGCAGCTGGCGGAGCGTCTGCCCGACCAGCCGCGGAGCTATGCCGCGGTCAGCTCCGGCACCGAGGCGCTGTGGCTGGCCACGCGGGCCGCCGTCGACGTCGCCGCCGGGGCCACCAGCGCCGAGCACGCCGCCGAGGCCGGCGTCGGGCTGCGCACCGCCGCAGGCGCCGAGCCGGTGGTCGCCGTCGAGGAACCGGCCTCGCCGGGATATCTGGGCGTGCTGCGCGGCATGGGCCTCGCCCCGGTCGGCGTCGCCGTGGACGAGCAGGGCCCGCTGCCGGAGGCGCTGTCCGCGGGCCTGGAGCAGGGCGCGGTCGCCGTCGTCCTCTCCCCCTCCGGGGCGTTCTCCGACCGCCACCGGCTCACCGCCGAGCGCGCCATGGCGCTGGAGCCGCTGCTGGCCGCGGCCCCGGAGGTCACGATCATCGAGGACGACCCGCTGGGCCCGCTGGCCGACGACGGCGAGGCCGCCCCGTCGCTGGAGGCGCTCTTCCCCCACCGGACGCTGCGGGCGATCGGCTTCGAGCGCGCCTTCGGCATGGACCTGCGCAGCTCCGTGCTCGCCGGCGACGACGAGCTGATCCGCCGGTGCATCGCTCGCCGCTCGGGCGGGGTGGCCTCCACCAGCCGGATCCTGCAGCACGCGCTGGCCCACCAGCTGCGTGACCCGGTGGTCTCCCACCGGCTCGCCTCGGCGCGGAAGCACTATGCCGCCCGTCGGGAGCTGGCCCTGGAGAGCTTCTCCCGAGCCGGTCTGACCGCACGCTCGGGGCCGGGCAGCTGGGCGATCTGGGTCGAGGTCGACGACGAGCAGTCAGCGGCCCTGGCGCTCGGGGCCCGCGGGATCGTCGTCGACGTCGGACGTTCCTGCCTCGTCACCCCGCAGTCGACCGGGCTGCTGCGGCTGTCGACCGCACAACTGCCCGAGGACCCGGCGCGGCTCGACGAGCTGGCCGCCACCGTCGCCGGAGCGGCCGCCGGCTCGCTGGAGGACGCCACCTTCGCCTGAGCCGGCGCCGAGTCCCGGCCGTCCGCCGGGGCCGGGCTCAGCCGAAGAGCCGCCGCGTGGCGATCTGAGCACCGTCGGCGAGGCTGCGCAGCTTGGCCTCGGCGATCTGCGGGTGGAGGCGTCCGCCCAGGCCGCAGTCGGTCGAGGCGATGACGTTCTCCTTCCCGACCCGCTCGGCGAAGCGCTCGATCCGCTGGGCGACCAGCTCCGGGTGCTCGACCACGTTGGTCGCGTGCGAGACGATTCCCGGCACGATCACCTTGCCCGCCGGCAGCTCGACGTCGTCCCAGACGGTGCACTCGTGCTCGTGGCGGACGTTGGCCGCCTCGAAGGAGTAATAGGTCGCGTCGATCTGCAGCATGAGGTCGACGATGTGCCGGAACTCGATGTCGGTGGTGTGCGGTCCGTGCCAGGAGCCCCAGCACAGGTGGAAGCGGATCTGGTCCCGCGGCAGCCCGCGCAGGGCATGGTTCAGCGCGTCGACGCGCAGCTGGGTGAAGGCCCGGTAGTCCTCCACGCTGGGCTCCGGCGAGATCTGGTCCCAGTTCTCCGCGATGGAAGGGTCGTCGATCTGCACGATGAGCCCGGCGTCGGTGATGGCCCGGTACTCCTCGCGCATGACCTCCGCCCAGGCGAAGAGGTGCTCCTTCTCGTCGCCGTAGTGGCGATCGGCGATCCGTGCGGCCGAGCCCGGCGAGAGCGAGGTCATGAAGCCGGTCTCCAGGCCGGCCTCGTCCAGGGCGCGGCGCAGGTTCGCGACGTCGGAGGCGATCGCCTCGTGGCCGGTGTAGGCCAGCGGACCGGTGGTCGCCGGGAACGGCGTCGCATGCGATCCGGTGCCGATGCCGGCCTCGGGGTCGCTGTAGGCCTCGCGGAAGGCGACCCAGTCGCGACGGTTCGGGAAGCTGGTCAGTCGCACGTCGCCCGGGGACGACTCGACGTGCGGCTGGCTGAAGATGTCCTCGCCGGTGACCTCCAGGCCGGAGACGCGCTGGAAGATGTACGACCACCAGGCCCCGTAGTCCACCGCCGAGGTCATCGCCTTGCCGTACTCGCCGTCGCCCGGGACGGTGACGCCGGCGGCCTTCTGCCGGGCGACGAGGTCGACGACGGCCGCGGAGAGCCGGCGGTCGAAGTCCGCGGTGCGCTGCAGCGTCAGCCCGTCCTCGGCGAACTCGCGGGCGGCGTTGGCGGCGATCAGCTCGTCGGTGCGCGGCAGCGAGCCGGCGTGGGAGACGAGGATCTGCCGCGTCGGGTCCTGCAGAGTGCTGGACGGCGTGCTGGGCGGGGGTGCTGGATGCGGTGGTGCTGTGAGGCATGCGGCCTCTCCTTCCTGAGTCGGACGGAGGGCCCGCTCCGGCGAGCCGCGGACTCCCCGGTGCGGACCCGCCGGCGCGGCGCCGTCCGCGGCCCGTCGCGGACTCGGGGCCGGCTCGGGGCGCCTGGTCGGTGCAGAGCAGGTCCGCAGCGGTGCCCCGAGAAGGGGCGCGAGGCTTCGCATGCACGCTGCGTGGACGACATGTCCGTCGTCGGCCGCCGCGGAGCCGCGTCGACCGACGATATGTTCATGTCTTCACTGAGCATCATAAGGCGGCTCGATCGACCTCGGACGGATATGACGGCGGCCGATAGACTCGACGACGACTCACGACACCGTCTCGAGCAGGAGGACGCTCATGGCCAAGGAATCCAGCTTCGACATCGTCTCCCAGGTGGACAAGCAGGAGGTCTCCAACGCGCTGCACCAGGCGCAGAAGGAGATCTCGCAGCGCTACGACTTCCGCGGCACCGACGCGGGGATCGACTTCTCCGGCTCGACGATCCTCATCCGCGCGAACGCCGAGGAGCGGGCCAAGGCCGCCAAGGACGTCTTCGACTCCAAGCTCATCAAGCGCGGCATCTCGCTGAAGTCCTTCGACGCCGGCGAGCCCTACGCCTCCGGCAAGGAGCACCGGATCGAGGGGACCATCAAGGAGGGCATCGACCAGCCCACGGCGAAGAAGATCACCAAGATCATCCGCGACGAGGGTCCGAAGTCGGTCAAGGCCACCATCCAGGGCGACGAGCTGCGCGTGACGTCCAAGTCCCGCGACGACCTGCAGGAGGTCATCACGCTGCTGAAGGACTTCGACGACGCCGCGCTGCAGTTCATCAACATGCGCTGACCCGCACTCGGGTCCGTCGACGGACCGGCGGCCGAGCCCGCCTCGTGCCGGCGACATGACAGCGGCGCCCCGCTCCGAGGTGGAGCAGGGCGCCGCTGTCATGTCGATGGTCGGGCCGGTCAGACGATCGCGCTCACCGCGATCAGACCCAGCGGCAGCACCACGAAGATGCCGACGACCCAGCCGGCGGCATAGAGCTTCTTCTCCGCGGCGATGTCGGCCAGACGGCTCGCCGCGCGCAGCGGGAGCTCGCGCAGCCCCGGGATGCCGAAGATCAGTGCGGTGGCCAGCACGTTGAACAGCAGGTGGGCCAGCGCGGCGATCAGCGCCACCTTCGCCTCCGGGCCGTCGAAGGCGAAGGCCGCGATCAGCGCGGTGACCGTGGTGCCGATGTTCGCCCCGAGGGTGAAGGGATAGATCTGGCGCAGACTCAGCGTCCCGGAGCCGGCCAGCGGAACCATCAGTGCCGTCGACGTCGATGAGGACTGGACCATGATGGTCATCAGTGCGCCGGAGCCGATGCCGGCCAGCGGCCCGCGGCCCATCGCCGCGTGCAGCACGGCCCGCGCCCTGCCGACCATCAGCACCTTCAGCAGCCGGCCGATGAGGTTGATGACCAGCAGGATGAGCGCGACGGCGATGCCGATCATCAGCAGCCCCTGCCAGACCGGCGGCAGCCAGCCCAGCGAGGCGGTGATGCCGTCGGCCAGCGGAGTGGTCGCCCCCTTGATGACCGAGCCGACTCCGCCGAAGATCGCCGCCAGAGGGCCGCCGTCGGTGCCCGAGAGCGGGCCTGCCAGCGAGGTGGCGAGGTTCTCCAGCAGCCCGAAGGCGATCTCCAGCGGCAGGAAGATCGCCACGGCGAGGAGGTTGAAGAAGTCGTGGATCGTCGCGGCGGCGAAGCCGCGGCGGAAGGCCGCCTTGTCCCGGGCCATGCCGAGGCTGACCAGCGTGTTGGTCAGCGTGGTGCCCAGATTGGCGCCGAGGATGACTGGGATCGCGATGGACAGCGGCAGCCCGCCGGCGACCAGCCCGACGGTGACCGAGGTGGTCGTCGAGGAGGACTGCGTCAGCACCGTCGCGGCGACGCCGACCATCATGGCGACCAGCGGGTTGGTGGCGAAGTCGAAGAGCGTCGCGGCGTGCCCGCCGGTGGCGATCCCGAAGCCGTCGCCGATCACATGGACGGCGGTGATCAGCACGTAGACCGCGGCGACGACGCCGAGCCAGTTGGCGGTGCTCAGCGCCCGACCGGAGAGGCCGAGGCGCTCGAAGGGGGTGATGGGACGGGTGACAGGAGCCTCGTAGACTCCAGTCGTGACCTTCTCCGGTGCCGGGGCGGCCGGTGCGGACATCGTTTCTCCTCAGCGTGAGCCGAGACCCTCCGGGCCTCTGCCGGACGCAGGTCCCGCCGCCCGCTCATTCACCGGTGAACATTCGGTGATGTGGGTGACGCGACGGACAACACTGCGCATCCCTTGCCCCTTGAGAGTCACACGCCGAGGTAAACTCCGGGTGAACGCCCCTCCACCCGCGCGTGACGCGCGCTGTGGAATCCCTCACACCCACTCGGGGCGCCCCGCGCTCGGACACTCCTGACACACATGACGAGGATGACATGCGACCTCGTCGAGACCTGCATCGTCAGCGGACGAGCACTCAGGACGGATAGCATGAACACCGACGGGGCGATCCCGACGACGGCGCCCCTCCCCCGCACGTCATCGGACAGGAGAGCGCATGCACCAGCACCACGGACGGCTCCGCACGGCAGGCCTGCTGGCCTTCCTCTTCGCCCTGCTGCTGCTCATCGGCGCACTGCTGGCCTACTTCACCAGCAGCCCCAGCTTCCTGCTCATCTTCGGCCTCATCGGCGTGGGCTCGGTGGCCTACTCGTACTGGAACTCCGACAAGCTCGCCCTGCGGGCGATGAAGGCCTACCCGGTCAGCCGTGAACAGGCCCCGGCGCTGTACGAGATGGTCGAGGAGCTCGCCCAGCGCGCCCAGCAGCCGGTCCCGCGCATCTTCATCGCCCCGCAGCCGACGCCCAACGCCTTCGCCACCGGACGCAATCCGGAGAACGGCGTCGTCTGCTTCACCGAGGGCATCCTGAACCTGCTCAGCCCCCGGGAGCTGCGCGGGGTCACCGGCCACGAGCTGATGCACGTCTACAACCGCGACATCCTGATCTCCTCGGTCGCGGCCGCCGTCGCCGGCTTCCTGACCACGATCAGCCAGTTCTTCCTGCTCTTCGGCGGCGGTCTGGGCCGCGGCGGGAACAACCAGGGCGGCAACCCGCTGGCGCTGATCGGCGCGATCGCCGCGGTGATCCTCATGCCGATCGCCGCCAGCCTCATCCAGATGGCGATCAGCCGCACCCGGGAGTACGACGCCGACGCCGACGGCGCCGAGCTCAGCGGCGACCCGCTGGCGCTGGCCTCGGCGCTGCGCAAGCTCCACGGGGGCATCAGCGCCGAGCCGATGCGCGAGGACCCCAAGCACGACGCGCATGCGCACATGATGATCGCCAACCCGTTCGGCCCGAAGGCCAAGCAGCTCTTCTCCACGCACCCGCCGATGGACGAGCGCATCTCGCGGCTGGAGCAGATGACCTCAGGCCCGCCGCAGGGCTGAGCCCTCCCGGCCGCGTCAGCCCTGGCGCGAGATGCGGACCATCTCCTCGCGGGGCACGACCTTGACCCGCTCACGCTCCACCGGACCCTGCGCCGTCGCCTGTTCGCCGAGGGAGACCTCGTGCCCGTCGAGCTTCAGCCAGCCCTCCCAGGTGGTGTACTCCACCCCGCGGGAGTCGAGCAGCTCGAGGACCGACGCCTCGTCGGGCTCCTCGGCGGCGGGCAGCTGGTGGACGTCCTCGAGCAGGCAGCCGATGGTCTCCAGCGCGTCGCCCTTGGTGTGGCCGATGAGTCCGACGGGACCGCGCTTGATCCAGCCGGTGGCGTAGGTGCCGGGGATGTGCTCGCCGGACTCGTCCAGCACGCGGCCGGCCTCGTTGGTGATCACCCCGCGCCGGGCGTCGAACGGGATGCCCGGCACCTCGGTGCCGTAGTAGCCGACGGCGCGGTAGACGGCCTGGACCGGGTAGTCGAGGAACTGCCCGGTGCCCCGGACGCCGCCGGAGCCGTCGAGCTCCATGCGCTCGAAGCGGATGCCGGCCACGCGGCCGGTGCCGCGACCCTGCGCATCGGTGCCCTCGAGGATCTCGACCGGCTGGTGCAGGAAGTGCAGGTGCAGCTTCCGCGAGGCCTCCTCGGTCCGCTCCTCCTGCTCGACCAGCCAGTTGGTCAGCGTGTTCACCATGGTCTTGACCTGGTTGTTCGACTTGATCGCCTCGTCGGAGGCCTCGTCGAACTCGAAGTCCTCCTCGTCGAGGACGATGTCCACCCCCGGCGCGTGGGAGAGCTCGCGCAGCTCCAGCGGGGTGAACTTCACCTGCGCGGGGCCGCGGCGACCGAAGATGTGCACGTCGCGCGCCGGGGAGTCCTCGAGCTGCCGATGGACGGTCTCCGGGATCTCGGTGGTCAGCAGATCCTCGGGGTGCTTGGCGAGCATGCGGGCGACGTCCAGGGAGACGTTGCCGTTGCCGATCACCGCGATCTGCTCGGCCTCCAGCGGCCAGTCGCGCGGGTAGTCCGGGTGGCCGTCGTACCAGGAGACGAAGTCGGCCGCGCCGAAGGAGCCCTCCAGGTCGATGCCCGGGATGTCCAGCGAGGCGTCGCGGATCGCGCCGGTGGCGAAGACCACGGCGTCGTAATGGCGCCGCAGGTCCTCCAAGGTGAGGTCGACGCCGATCTCCACGTTGCCCAGCAGCCGGATGTCGCCGCGGTCCATGACCTTGTGCAGCGCCTTGACGATCCCCTTGATGCGCGGGTGGTCCGGCGCGACGCCGTAGCGGATGAGGCCGAACGGCGCCGGGTACCGGTCGAAGAGGTCGATGCTGACCGGGATGTCGCTCTTCTTCTGCGACTTGGCCAGGATGTCCGATGCGTACACGCCGGCGGGTCCTGCCCCGACGACGGCGACGCGGACGGGGCGCTGGGGAGTCTGATCTGTCACTTCGGGGACGTCCTTTCCGTGCACGGCCGTGGGACGCGACGTCGCGCGACCGCGGGCGGCGTCGTCGCGGGGATCGCGCCGCCGTCGCCTGCTCGATTACCTCAGAACAGTATGCCGTATTGCACAACGCCCGCCGCCCGGAACCCTGTTCCCCACGGGGGTCGACATGACGGATCTCACGGCACATCGTCCGTCCCGCGGCCCCGGGACGGGCGTCGCAGGAGGCCGGGCGCCGAGGGTTCCGCGCGTCCTCGGGCCTCCGCCGATTAGACTGGCGCCATGGCGGAGATGCTCCTGGAGAAGTACAAGGGCCTGGTGGCCAAGCACCTCGACGATCGGTGGACCCCGCAGGAGGGCTACACCGCCGAGGAGCTGGCCGACCAGCTGGCCGCCGCAGGGCTGCCCTCCGGCACCTCCGTGCCGCTGGCTCTCGAGGAGTTCTACCGGGCGGTGGGCCGCTGCGAGGAGCTCATGGAGGCCCACTGCTTCTTCTTCGACCCCGACGAGCTCGTCGTCGAGGACGGCCACCTGCTCTTCCTGGAGGACGAGGAGGAGCAGTTCGTCTGGGGCATCCCCGCCGACACGCTGGACGTCCCGGATCCGCTGGTCCGTCGGCGCGCCAACTCCACCGGCGCCTGGCACGACGAGGACGCCACCGTCGGCGAGTTCATCCTGGACCTGCTGGACTTCTCCTTCGAGGAGGAGTGAGCGTGGTCGATCCGTCCACGCTGCATGCCTCCCATGAACCGCCCGACTACGCCTGCCCGTTCTGCGGCCTGGCCCGCGGCGACGTCGAGACCGGCGACAACCGCTGCGAGCTGAGCGACCTGGTCCACCAGGACGACGAGCTGCTGGTCTTCATGGCCTGCGACGGATTCGGCCCGCACGAGGGCCATGCGATGATCACCCCGGTGGCCCATCGCGAGGCGCTCTACGACCTCGACGACCACCTGCTGGCCCGGATCGGGGCCATGCAGCGCGACGTCGCCCTGGCGATGAAGCTGGCCTGGAACCCGGAGGGCACCTCCGTCCGCCAGCACAACGAGCCCGCCGGCAACCAGCACGTCTGGCACTACCACCTGCACGTCTTCCCGCGGTACAGCGACGACATGCTCTACCGCCAGCTGCGCCATCCCGTCCCCGTCGACGTGCGCGCGGAGAAGGCCGTCCAGCTGCGGGAGGCCCTGGACCAGGTGCTCGGCTCTCGCTGACTCTCGTCTCGCCCGTCGCGGGTGGCTCCGGGGCTCGCGGCTGGTTGCCTGCGGCGCGTCCGGCACCCGCCTCGCACCTTCGCTCCGGCTTCGCCGTCGCCACGAGGGATCCACGAGGCGCGTGCCGTCCGCACCGCCTGCTGACAGATCACCCCAAGGTGCCATGACGTGAGCAACCTCCCAGCCGCCGCACCCAGGTGCTCAGTCGACGTATCGCAGGGCTCTGAGATATCGCAGGGCAATAGGGCAACGACATCTCAATGCCCTGCGATAACCGGGAGGGAGTCGCGGACTGCCCTCGGCACTCCGACTGAGCCGCAGGTCTGGGCGCGCCGCCGGCGAAGCGGCGCACGGATTCCTTGTGGCGACGGCGCCAGCCGGAGCGAAGGTGTGCGACGCTTCGCCGGCGGCGCGCCCCGGTGACCACAGATGCCACCGATAGAGGTCGAGAGATTCAGCCCTCGCGGTCGACCACCGCGTCGGCGAAGGCCAGCAGGGCCGACTTGATCGTCGACTCCGGCAGGTCGGTCAGCGCCTCGGCCGCACGACGGGACCAGTCGTGGGCGATCTCCCAGGCCCGCTCGGTGGCCGGATGGGCGACGACGGCGGCGACGGCGGCGGCCAGGGCGTCGTCGCCGGTCAGGTCGCCGTCGACCAGCGCCAGCGCCTCGACCGCGGCGGCGTCGCCGTCGGCCGCGGCGGCGCGCAGCAGCAGCACCGGCAGGGTGGGCACCCCCTCGCGCAGGTCGGTTCCCGGCGTCTTGCCGGAGGCCTCGGCGTCGGAGGTCAGGTCGATGACGTCGTCGGCGAGTTGGAAGGCCACGCCGACCGCCTCCCCGTAGGTCTCCAGCAGCGCGGTGGTCTCGGCGGTGCAGCCGCCGTAGTGTCCTCCCAGCCGCGCGGCCGCGGCGACGAGCGAGCCGGTCTTGTCGGCGATGACCTGCAGGTAGTGGTCGTAGGCGTCCTCGCCCCCGCGCGGGCCGACGGTCTCGTGCAGCTGGCCCATGACCAGCCGCTCGAAGGTCCGCGCCTGGACCTGCGACCCTTCCAGGTCGAGCTCGGACATCATCCGCGAGGCGCGGGAGAGGATCAGGTCGCCGGTGAGGATCGCCACGGAGTTTCCCCAGACCTCGTGCGCGGCCGGGGCCCCGCGGCGCACTGGAGCAGAGTCCATCACGTCGTCGTGGTAGAGCGTGGCCAGGTGGATCATCTCCATGACCGCCGCGGCGCGACGGACGCTGTCGTCGGGCCCCTCGCCGAGCAGCGAGGTCAGGATGGTCAGCAGCGGACGGATCCGCTTGCCGCCGGCTTCGGCGAGGTAGCGCGAGGAGGTGTCGGCCAGCTCGTCGTCGCTGGAGAGCGCTGCGAGCAGCTGCTCCTCCACGGAGCTCAGCGCCTCGGAGATCGCGGGGGCCAGACGGTCGTCGTCGGCGAGCGTCTCGAAGCCCGGCGGGAGGCTGAGCGACAGGGAGTCGGCTGCGGAGTGGTTCATCGCCGTCCAGCCTATCGGGCGTCGGGCGCGGCCGGCGCGGCCGGCCGGCGCGCGTGGTGGATGGCGACGATGCCGCCGGTCAGATTCCGGTACCGCACCGACTCCCAGCCGGCGTCGACGATCAGCGCCGCCAGCTCGTCCTGGTCGGGCCAGGCGCGGATGGACTCGGCCAGATACACATAGGCCTCCGGATTCGAGGAGACCCGCCGGGCCACCGAGGGCAGCGCGCGCATCAGGTACTCCAGGTAGACCGTGCGGAACGGGGCGAGGCTCGGGTCGGAGAACTCCATGACCGCCAGTCGGCCGCCGGGGCGGGTCACTCGGTGCATCTCCGCCAGCGCGGCCTCGGTGTCGACCACGTTGCGCAGCCCGAAGGAGATCGTCACCGCGTCGAAGGAGGCGTCGGCGAAGGGCAGGGCCGTCGCGTCGCCGTGGACGAACTCGATGTCGGGCCGGCGCCGTCGACCGACGGCGAGCATGCCTTCGGAGAAGTCGCAGGCCACCGTCTCGGCGCCGGCGTCGGCGAAGGGCTCCGAGGAGGTGCCGGTGCCGGCGGCGAGGTCGAGGACCCGTTCGCCGGGCCGCACGTCCAGCGCCTGGACCAGACGACGGCGCCACAGCCGGGTCTGCCCGAGCGAGAGCACGTCGTTGGTCAGGTCGTAGCGCTCGGCGACCTGGTCGAACATCGAGGCGACGTCCTCGGGACGCTTGTCGAGATCGGCCCGGCGACCGCGCCGCGCACGCCGCGTGTCCGGCCGGGGGTCCTGCGCTGCAGAATGCGATGAGCTGGTCACGCCAGCATTGTCCCAGAATCGACGCGCGCCCGTGGGGATGGCGTCGCCGGCGGTCGACGTCGGGGTCGCGGCGGGCCTCACAGCCGGTGCGCGACGAGACCGACGACGGCGATAGACTTTCCCCGCCATGGAAGCCCCGCCGCTGCACTCCGTCGTCCGGGAGGTCACCCTCCCCGACGGCCTCCGCCTGCCCGACCTGCTGCCGCTGCTGACCCCGACCGCCTGCTGGATCCGCCGCAGCGAGGGCATCGTCGGACTGGGCGTCGCCGACGGTGCGACCGCATCCGGCTCGCAGCGCTTCGTCGAGCTCGCCCGCTGGTGGGAGGAGCGCCGCGCCGTCGTCGACGAGGCGCCGCGACCGGCCGCGCTCGAGCAGATCCCCGGCTGCGGCCCGACGGTCTTCACCTCGGTGACCTACTCCTCGGACTCCGCCCACGCATCCCACCTGACGCTGCCGGAGGTGATCCTCGGCGACGTCGCCGGGCGCACCTGGGTCACCGTGACCACGCCGGAGACCGACGACGCCGAGGAGGGTCGGGACGGCGGAGGCGGCGGTGACGTGACGACCGTCCTGGCTCGGCACGGGCTGGTGCTGGGCCACGACGGGACGCTGGCCCCCGCCGCGGAGGCGGGCCGTGCGGCCGACGACGCGCGGTCGGAGTTCCCCGCCACGCGACTGCGCGCCGGGGCGCATCCGACCGAGCACTACCTCGACGCCGTCGCCGCGGGCGTGGAAGCCATCGAGGAGCGCCGGCTGGAGAAGCTGGTCCTCGGCCGCGACGCCGTCGTCGAGGCTGAGGCTCCGATGCCGCGCGGCACGATCCTCGCCGGGCTGGCGCGCGACTACACCGACTGCTGGACCTACCTGGCCGGCGACCTGCTGGGCACCACCCCGGAGATGCTGGTCACCGTCCGCGGCCGCGACCTGGCCGCGCGAGTGCTGGCCGGCACCGTGGACGGCTCGCTCTCCGCCGACGAGGCGCGCGTGCAGCTGCT
The DNA here is from genome assembly GCF_000220985.1 of Nesterenkonia sp. F. Taxonomy (GTDB): domain Bacteria; phylum Actinomycetota; class Actinomycetes; order Actinomycetales; family Micrococcaceae; genus Nesterenkonia. The sequence continues at coordinate 12,555 of NZ_AFRW01000065.1, read as the reverse complement.
CGAGGACGTCAAGCAGCGCAGCGAGCATGAGATCGCGGTGCAGTCGCTGCTGGCCCAGCTGGCCCCGGTGGTCGAGCTGATCAGCGCGCAGAACCCGCCGGCGGTGCTCGCGCTGCCCAACGTCCACCATCTCTCCACCGACGTCACCGGCCGGCTGAGCCGCACCGCCGACGGCACGCTGCCGCCGGCGCTGACCGTGGCCGAGCGCGCCCATCCCACCGCGGCGATCTGCGGGACCCCGACGGCCACCGCCGCCGAGCTCATCGCCGCGCTGGAGCAGCTGGACCGCGGCCCGTTCACCGGGCCCGTCGGCTGGATCGACGCGCACGGCAACGCCGACGTCGGCATCGCGCTGCGCGGCGGGCTGCTGGACGACGACGACCGCAGCGTGCGGCTCTTCGCCGGCTGCGGGATCGTCGCCGGCTCGGATCCGGAGTCCGAACTGGCCGAGACCCGGGCGAAGCTGCGCCCGATGCTCGGCGTGCTCGGCGTCGAGGACTGAGCACGACCCGCACCGACCGGCCTCGTCCCCTGCTCCGCGCTCAGGCGGCGACGAGCGGCTCCAGGGTGAGTCCTTCGCGCGTCCGCTCCACCCCACGCACGTGCCAGCGGTCGCGGAAGAGGGCGAGCAGCTCGCCGTCGCCGCGTCGCAGCACCTCCACGCCCGGCAGCGCCTCCAGGGAGCCGGCGGACTCTTCGTCGGTGCGCCTCGCGACGGAGTAGTGCAGCGTCTCCCAGCGCGGAGCGGCCCGGAATTCATGGGCCAGCCGGTGCTCGACGACGTCGAACTGCATCGTGCCGACGGCCGCCAGCACAGGGACCTCCTGGCCGCGCACCTCCGAGCGCAGCACCTGGACCACGCCCTCGGACTCGAGCTGATCGATCCCGCGGCGGAACTGCTTGGTCCGCCCGCGGTCCGCAGGCGAGACCAGCGCGAAGTGCTCCGGCGCGAAGCGCGGCAGGCCGGGGAACTCCACCGGAGGCTCCTCATAGAGCGTGTCGCCGATGGTCAGTGCCGAGGCGTTGACCAGGCCCACGACGTCGCCGGGATACGCCAGATCGGTGAGATCTCTGTCGCGCCCGAAGGACAGGTGCGCATACTTCATCGCGAAGGGTTTGCCGGTCCGGGCCGTCGTCGCCGTCATGCCGCGCCGGAAGACGCCGGAGCAGACGCGGATGAAGGCCAGCCGGTCCCGGTGGGCCGGGTCCATGCCGGCCTGCACTTTGAAGGTGAACGCGCTGAACGGCTCGTCCAGCGCCCGCTCCCGCCCGGCGAGGTCGGGACGGGGCGACGGCGACGGGGCCAGATCGACGAGGGCGTCGAGGATGCGCGGGACACCGATGTGGCGCACCGCCGCGGCGAAGAGCACCGGGGAGGTGATCCCCTCCAGGAACGTCTCCTGATCCGGATCCGCCCCGGAGGCCGACAGCAGCTCGGACTCCTCGACGGCCTGCTCCCAGCCGTCGACGTCGGCCTGCGCGGCCTCGTCCGGGGTGTGGATCTGCTCGCGGGCGAGGTGTCGGCCGCCGGCGGAGGGCTCGACGGTGACCAGCTCACCGCTGCCCCGATCCAGGAACCCGCCGAAGTCCCCGGCGATGCCGACCGGCCAGGTCAGCGGCGTGGGCTCCAGCCCGGTCTGCTCGCGGATCTCGTCCATCAGTTCCAGTGCCTCGCGGCCCGGACGATCCCATTTGTTGATCACCGTGATGATGGGGATGCCCCGATGCCGGCAGACGGCGAAGAGCTTCATGGTCTGCGGCTCGAGCCCCTTGGCCGCATCGACCAGCATGACCGCGGCATCGACGGCGGCGAGCACGCGATAGGTGTCCTCGGAGAAGTCGCTGTGTCCGGGAGTGTCCAGCAGGTTGAGGACCGTCCCGCGGTGCTCCAGCTGCATCGACGCCGAGGTCACCGAGATCCCGCGCTCCTGCTCCATGGACATCCAGTCGGAGACCGTGCTGCCGCGGTTCCCCTTGCCGTGGATATGGCCGGCCTCCTGCACGGCGCCGCAGTGCAGGGCCAGCGACTCGGTGAGCGTGGATTTGCCGGCGTCTGGATGACTGATGATCGCGAAGGTCCGACGCCGAGCGGCCTCCTGGGCCGGATCGGCGGGGTGCTCCGTGTGCTGGTCGGCCGGCATGTCGCTCCTGATCGTCGGGACGGGTGCTGCGGTGCGGCGTGCCCGGGGACGAGCACCGCCCCGGGAAACCTACCCCAGCGTCCGAGTCTGTCCCAGCGGCGGGAGGACTGCGCGGGCAGGGCCTCCTGTCCGACTCCGCGGGCTCACCCTTCCGCGGCGGCGCGCTGGGCGATCCGCCCTCCGGCGAGGACCATCTCCACCTGCCGCGCGGAGAGCCGGTGGTGCAGCGTGACCTCCTGCTCGCCATCGTCGCCGACCACGGCGGCCGGCACCTCGGCGCCGGCGCGCAGCGCGTCGTGGATGCCGCGCAGCCGCAGCGTCCCGCCCTGCGAGACGGCCTGGTATGCGGCGTCGTCGCACTCCAGGGCCAGGACCCCGAAGTTCGCCAGGTTCTGCCAGTGGATGCGGGCGAAGGACTTCGCCACCACCACGCGCAGCCCCAGATGCCGCGGGGCGATCACCGCGTGCTCGCGGGAGGAGCCCTGCCCGTAGTTCTCGCCGCCGACGATCGCGTGCCCGCCCTCGGCGGCCCAGGCGCGGTCCGGGTAGGTGTCGTCGACCTGGATGTAGACGAACTCGCTGATCTTGGGAATGTTGCTGCGGTAGGGCAGCACGCGGGAGCCGGCGGGCATGATCTCGTCGGTGGAGATGTCGTCGCCCACCTTCAGCAGCACCGGCACGTCCAGCGCGTCGGGCAGCGGGTCGAACTCCGGCAGCGTACTGATGTTGCTGCCTTTGACCAGCTCGACCTCGCGGGCCTCCTCGGGCGGCAGCGGAGCGATGAGCATGTCCGGGTCGACCTTCGGGTCCTCGGGCATCCGCGGCACCGGGCAGGACGTCCCCAGGTCCTGCTCCAGCAGGCGGGGATCGGTGATGCGGCCGGTCAGCGCCGAGGCCGCCGCCGTCTCCGGCGAGCACAGCCAGACCGAGTCCTCGTCGGTGCCGGAGCGTCCGGGGAAGTTCCGCGGCATGGTGCGCAGGCTGTTGCGGCCCACCGCCGGAGCCTGGCCCATGCCGATGCAGCCCATGCAGCCGGACTGGTGGATGCGGCCGCCCGAGGAGATGAGATCCATCAGCCAGCCGCCGCGGACCATGTCGGAGAGGATCTCCCGGGAGGTGGGGTTGATGTCCAGCGAGATGCGCTGGTCGACGTGCCGGCCGCGCAGGATCTCGGCGACGACGGCGAAGTCGCGCAGCCCTGGGTTCGCCGACGAGCCCACGACGACCTGGTGGACCTCCTCGCCGGCGACCTCGCGGACCGGGATGACGTTCCCCGGCGACGACGGCGCGGCGATCAGCGGCTCGAGGCTGGAGAGGTCGATGTGCTCGGTGACGTCGTAGGTCGCGCCGTCGTCGGCGACCAGCGGGGTGAACTGATCTTCGCGGCCGCGTTCGGCGAGGAAGCGGCGGACCTCGTCGTCCGCGGGGAAGACGCTGGTGGTCGCCCCCAGCTCGGCGCCCATGTTGGCGATGACATGGCGGTCCATCGCGGTCAGCGAGCGCAGACCCTCGCCGTGGTACTCGATGATGCGCCCGGAGCCGCCCTTGACCCCGTGGCGCCGCAGCATCTCCAGGATCACGTCCTTAGCCGAGGTCCAGTCCGGCAGCTCGCCGGTGAGCTCCACGCCCCAGATCTCGGGCATGGACACGTACAGCGGGTCGCCGGCCATGGCCATCGCGACCTCCAGGCCTCCGACGCCGATCGCCAGCATGCCCATCGCCCCGGCGGCGCAGGTGTGCGAGTCGGAGCCGACCATCGTCGCCCCGGGGCGGCCGAAGTGCGCCTGATGGACCGGGTGGGAGACGCCGTTGCCCGCCGGGGAGAACCAGAGACCGTAGCGGCGGGCGGCCGACTGCAGGAAGAGATGGTCCTCGGGGTTCTTCTCGTCGGTCTGCAGCAGGTTGTGGTCGACGTACTGCACCGAGTGCTCGGTGCGCACCCGGTCCAGGCCGAGGGCCTCGAGCTCGAGCATCACCAGTGTGCCGGTGGCATCCTGGGTCAGCGTCTGGTCGATGCCGACGGCGATCTCCTCGCCGGGCTCCATCCGGCCGCCGACCAGGTGGTCGGCGAGGAGCTTCTGCGCGACGGTCCGCGGCGTGGCGCCGGCGGAGTGATCGAGGTCTGACAGGGGCATGCGTGACCTCCACGGTGTGCGTCTCGGGTGCGGACGTCCTGCATCGAGCATGTCGGGCACCCGGCGGCGGAGGCAAGGTCCGGCGTCCTGACCTCCGGCGACGAGGACCGCGGCCCTCTGCATCGAGTGGGCGATGTGTCGAGGTCTCGACGCGGTATTCGCGTTGAAACCTCGACACATCGCCCACTCGATGGCGCGACGGCCGGTCGAGTCCGCCCGTTCATCCCTCCGCGACGACGGCGGCCAGCCGCGCGTGCAGATCCCGCAGCCCGCTCCGATCGGTGCGGACTTCGATGACGCGCAGGCCGAGCCGGTCGTCGGGGTGGGCCAGGGCGGCGGCGAGCTGATCGAGATCCTCGACCAGGCGGTGCTCGACGCCGTGGCCGGCGGCCAGCTGCTGCAGGTCAGCCGCCTGCGGGGTGCCGAAGAGCCGCTCGACGCGCGCCGCCCGCCCGGGCCGGCGCCCGACCTCGCCGTGCTCGAGCTGGTCGAAGATCGCCCCGCCGCCGTCGTTGACCACCACCACGTCCACGCTCGGAGCCTGCTCCCCGGCCGGGATCAGCAGCGCGTTCAGGTCGTGCAGGAAGGTCAGGTCCCCGACCAGCGCGGTGACCCGCCGGTCGCGGGCGATCGCGATCCCGGAGGCGGCGGAGACGTTGCCGTCGATGCCCGACAGTCCGCGCATCGCGCGGATCGGCCCGCGCCCCGAGGACGCGTCCGACGCGGCGGCGCCCGGCTCCATGCCCTGGGAGCCGACCAGGACTCCGCTGAGATCCGCGGCCAGGTCGACGTCGCGGATCACCGACGACGACCCCAGCAGCAGCGGGGTGCGCACCCCTTCGGCGACGGCGGCCGCGGTGCGCACCGAGGTCAGCCGCGGCTCGGCCTCGAGGCTCGCGCGCATCGACTCCCACGCCGTCGTGCCGGCGGCCATCCAGGCGTCGCGCCAGTCCTGCGGCGCGCGGCCGAGGAACCGCCGCACCGCCTCGAGATCGGCCTCGGCCCGGCGCGGCAGCCGCTCGTCGCTCCAGGGCAGGGGCGCCGGCGCGTACTGGACGACCTCGACGTCGGCGCGACGCAGCAGCTGCTGCACCGGCCGCGACAACGTCGGCCGGCCGGCGACGACGACACGGCGGATCCGGCGCGCCAGCCAGCCGGCCGGGGAGCTCGGCGGGGCCTGCAGCAGCATCCGATGGGCGGGCACGGCCCCGTCGACGGCGGCGGTGCGCTCGTCGAAGGCGCCGCTGGTCGGCTCGGCGAGCACCGGCTGGCCGAGCTCGGCGGCCAGAGTGAAGGCTTCGGACGGGGCATCGTGCCCCATCACGACTGCGCCGGGCACCTCGACGTCGAGCTGCTGCGCGGCGGCCAGGCCGCGACGGATCTGCTCCCGGGCGGCCTGCCGCTCCTCCTCGCCGAGGCGGCCGAGCAGCTCATGGCTGTGCAGCTGCTCGAGCGGCCGGCCGGCGTCGCGGTGCATCCGCCGCCGCTGGGCCTCGTCGAGGATCGGGCGGCGGGCCCAGCGCTGCTGGGCGGGGTCGGCGACGCCGTCGACGACCTGCGGCACCAGCGGGTCGGCGAAGCCGATGTTCAGATGCACCGGCCCCGGTCCGCTCCCTCGGGTCTCGACGGCCTGGCGCATCAGCAGCGCGACCTGCGTCTCGGCGGAGAGCATGTCATCGCGGGACTCGGGCTCCAGGCGGGTCTCGGACTGCTCCAGATGGATCTCGTCGCGCACCCGGGACGCGAACATCCCCTGCTGGACGGTGGTCTGGTTCGCCCCGGTGCCGTGCAGCTCCTCGGGCCGGTCCGCGGTGATCGCGACCAGCGGGACTCCGGCCAGGTCGGCCTCCATCATCGCCGGCAGCAGGTTGCCGGTCGCCGTGCCGGAGGTGGTGACCACTCCGGCCGGGGAGCCCGAGTCCATGGCGATGCCCAGGGCGGTGAAGGCCGCCGACCGCTCGTCGATGCGCACGTGCACCCGCAGCGCGCCCAGCTCCTCGGCCTCGGCGAGCGCGTAGGCCAGCGGCGCCGAGCGGGACCCCGGAGCGAGGACCACGTGCCGCATGCTCAGGCTCAGCCCGCGGATCACCCGACGGGCCAGCCGCAGCGAGACCGCGTCCTGGGAGTCGTCGAATTCGCGGAACGGCCGCCGGGAGGAATCCATGGCCCCAATCCTATGTCCGCCTCCGCTGTTCGCACCGCTCCCGGATCAGCCGCCGGCCAGGCTGGCGTGCGCGGCCTGCAGCCGACGGCGCCAGCGCGCCTGACCGGCGGCGTCGAGCCGGTGGGCGGCGAGCAGACGCTCGTCCGGGGCCGGAGCGCGCACGAGGGCGGGCGCCGCCTCGCCCTCGTGCGCCTCGCCGCCGGCGTCGTGCGGGACGTACAGGCCGCCGTCGGCGGGGATCAGCGGATCGGCGACGACGTCGGAGGCCAGCAGCGCGGCGGTGCCCAGCCCGCAGGCCCGCTCGGTCTCCAGCCGCGAGGCCAGAGCGAGCCCCGCGGTGAGTCCGATCGAGGTGTCCAGCGCGGAGGACACCACCGCCTCCAGGCCGGCGGCGGCCACCACGGCCAGCGCGCGCTCGACCCCGCCGAGCGGGGCGACTTTGACCACGATGAGGTCGGCCGCGCCGAGCCGGGCGGCCCGCAGCGGGTCCTCGGCCTTGCGCACGGCCTCGTCGGCGGCGATCGGCACCGAGGCTCCACGATGGTGCAGCGCCTCGCGCAGCTCCGCGAGCGGCTCGATGCCGGCGACCGGCTGCTCCAGGTACTCGAGCCGATCGCCGGCGACGTCGGCGAGCGCCTCGGCGCCGGCCAGCGCCTGTTCATGGGTCCAGGCACCGTTGGCGTCGGCGCGCAGCATGGCCCGCGGCACCAGGCGCCGCACCTCGGCGAGGCGGGCGACGTCGTCGTCGAGGCTCTCGCCGGGCTCGGCGACCTTCACCTTCACCGCCGGGATGCGGTCCAGGTCGCCGAAGCCGCGCAGCACCGCCTCGACCCGCTCGGGGCCGACGGCCGGCATGGTCGCGTTGATCGGGATCCGGCGCCGGCCGACGACGCCGAGCCCGCACCATCCGGCCTCGACGGCGGCGGCCAGCCAGGCGGCGGTCTCCGGCGGCTCGTACTCGGCGAAGGGCGCGAACTCGGCCCAGCCGGACGGACCGCGCAGCAGCATCGCCTCGCGCACGATCTGTCCGCGGAAGCGGGTGCGCATCGGCAGCTCGACGGCGACGGCGGAGGCGAGCAGCTCCTCGACGGGCGGCAGGGCGAGCCGATCGTCCGCGGCGGATCCGGGCAGCGGCGGAATCTCGGACATGGCCCGAGTCTAGGACGTCACCGGCCGCCCCGTCGGCACGCCCGCTCACCCTGCCGCCCATCTCATCGAGTGGTCATCTCTGACGGCATCTCGCGCGGTGTGATCGGTCTCGTCGGCGGAGATCTCGTCACACATGGCCACTCAGCGCGGAGGGGAAGCGCACGAGACGCAGGAGGCGACCCGCGAGGCGCCGCCGATCAGTCTCCCCGCGGAGCGGAGCTGAGATACTGAGAGCATGTCCGACGCGCACATCCCCCGCCCGCGCACGCCGGCGCGCCGCACCTGGCTCTGGGCCGCCGGCGTCGTCGTCTGCGCCCTCGCCCTGCTGGCCGTGCACGAGTTCTTCCTGCGCTCGACGGACGGACGCTGGCTGGAGCAGGCGCTGCTGGAATCGCGCTACACCTCCATCACCGTCGGGCCGATGCAGGAGTCCACGCTCTTCGACATGCTCAGCTCGGTGCCGCTGGCGGTGCTGGCGCTCGCCGGGCTGATCTTCGTGATCACCGTGCTGGTGCGCCGCCGCTTCGCCGCCGCGGGGATCGCCCTGGTCACGTTCCTGGGAGCGAACGTCACCACCCAGGCGATGAAGGCGCTGCTCGTCCGCCACGAGCCGGAGGGGATGCCGATGTCGAACGCCGCCATGCACGAATGGTGGTGGGCGCCGGACGTGACCTCCTTCCCCTCGGGCCACGCCACGCTCGCCGCCGGAGCGGCCGTCGCCGTCTTCCTGGTGGTCGGCCCGAGGCAACGTCCGATCGTCGGGCTGTTCACCGGGCTGCTCGCCGTCGTCTCCGGTGCCGCGATCTTCCTGACCGGGCACTTCGCCTCCGACATCATCGCCGCCTATCTGGTGGTCGCGATCTGGGGGCTCCTGGGCGGCTGGCTGGTGATGCGGCTGGGCGAGTCCTGGAACACGCTCACCACCGAGCAGCACACGCCGGTGGGCGCCGGGGCGGGAATGGCCTGGTTCCTGGGGATCATCCTCACCGGAGCGGCGCTGCTCGCCCTGGTCTTCGCCGGCGGCTGGGACGCGGTCCGGCAGGCCGCCGAGGACCCCAGCGGCTGGCACTGGGTGGCCGGCACGCTGCTCCCGGTGGGCCCGGGGATGCTGCTCTGCGGCGCCGGGATCAGCTTCTTCGACGCCGAGACGGGACGGCGCGGCCCCGGCGAGCCGCTGCGCACGACGCAGCAGGGATACCAGGTGCCGCCGCAGTTCGGGCACCTCTACGAGGCCTGAGCGCCGCCTGAGCACCTTCCCCGGCCTCGAGCGGCGGCGCCCGGGTCAGTGTCCCGAGCGCATCCGGGTGATCAGCTCCCGGGACTCCTCCGGACCATAGGGGATGATCGGGATCGCCTTGGTGGCATCCCCGACGGCCTCGCGGATCGCCTCGCGGGAGAGCTGGTGGCCCTGCTGCATGCGACGACGCATCGCGGCGACGAACTCGGCGTCCACGGGTCGCCCATGGCCCGGCACGACGATCGCGTCCTCGCCGGCCGCCGCGCGGATCCGCCCCAGCGTGCGCACCCAGTCCTGCGGATAGGAGTCGCGGAACCGCGGGTCGGTGCCCTCGCGCACCAGGTCGCCGCAGAACAGCACGCCCGGAACCTCCTCGCCCGCGGCGTCGCCGACTCCCTCTCCCCCGGCGACGCCGATCACCAGGTCCGCGTCGGTGTGTCCGCGGCCGAGGTGCTCGACGTGGACGACGACGCCGCCCAGGTCCAGGCGCAGCGGTTCGTCGGCGAGGGTGCGGGTCGCCTCCGCCACGCCGGCGTCGCGATGGGCGACGATCTCCGCCCCGCGGGCGGCCAGCGCCGGCACCGCCCCGGTGTGGTCGGCGTGCCCGTGGGTGCAGACCACCGTCAGCGGCGCCTCGGTGATCGCGGCGACGGCCTCCAGCAGCGGCTCGACGTCGCCGTCGGCGGGGCCGGGGTCGACCAGCACGGCATGATCCTCGCCGACGACCAGCCCGACGTTCAGCGGGGCGACTCCGTCGACGGCGGCCATGAACACATGGTCGCTCAGCCGGACGAACACGGGAGCTTCTGCGGATGCGGCGTCGTCGCCGGACATGCGGATCACCTTCCTCACCGAGCGGGTGACCTCATTGTGCCTCCGATCCGCCGCAGACCGCAGGCGGCGCCGTCGGCGAGCCGAGGATCCGCCCGAGGACGCCGATCACTCCGACGCCGGCGGCACCTGCTTCCAGTCGATGTCCGCACCCAGGTGGAAGCTGGTGTAGGCCGGCTGGTTGTAGGAGGTCTGCTGACGCGCCACCCCGGCCCGGTACTGCGGATCGTGCATCAGCGTGTAGAGCCGCCGGTCGGAGTCCTCGGTGCTGGTGTGGATCCGCAGCGCCGAGGAGTCCTCGGTGCGCACGATCATCTCCTCGCGCCAGTCTCCGAGGACGTCGGCCACCAGTCCCGGGTTGCCCTTGGTGTGATTGTTCGTCAGCGTGCCCTCGGCGGAGAGCACCGTGCCGTCGGTCCAGTCGACGATCTCCGGTGTCTCCTGACGGTCGCCGGTGTCCGCCCCGGTGATCAGCTGGGTGGTCATGTCCGGGCTCCAGCGGATGGACATGTTCGTCGAGGGCGCCTCGTCGCCGAGGTGCTCGCCGTCGACGCTGAACAGGCCCGTGGGATCCGGGCTGTCCGAGCCGGAGGTCCAGGCCTCGAAGCCGGGCCGGTCCGGGTCGATGTCGCCGACCATGCCGCGGCCGGTGTCCACTCCGGTGTAGCCGCCCCAGAGCACCTCGCCGTCCTCGGCCGCGCGCATCACGTAGCCGTAGGGCGCCCATTCGCTTCCTTCGTGGACGGTGAAGATCTCCAGCCCGTCGCGGCTCGGGTCGAAGTCGCCGACGTGCTGGGCGTCGCCGTGGCCCAGCGGTGCCGTCTCGCCGGCGATCGCGCTCGCAGGATGCCCCTCGGCGGTGCTCGAGTAGAGCAGCGAGCCGTCGTCGTCGAGAGTGGCGCCGCCGTAGACGATCTCGTGGCGGCCGTCGTCGTCGACGTCGGCGGCGGACAGCGTGTGGAAGCCCTGCCCGGCGAGCTCGGCGTGCGACTCGTTCCGGCCGGGCTTGCCGTGCGGCGAGGCGTCGAAGGGATTGTCCATCGCCACGTGACCGGAGTCGGCGAGCCAGCGGGTGCTGATCTCCTCACCGTCGAAGTCGTAGGTGGCCACCGCCGCGCGGGTGTAGTAGCCGCGGGCGAAGATCGCCGAGGGGTGCTGCCCGTCCAGGTAGGCGACGCCGGAGAGGAAGCGGTCGACGCGGTTGCCCGGCTCGATCCGCGACATCGCGTAGTCGCCCCACATCAGTCCGTCGTCGCCGCGGGTCGGCTCATAGTCGACGGTGTCGAGCTCCTCCCCGGTGGCGCCGTCGAAGACGGTCAGGTACTCCGGACCGTCGAGGATGAATCCCTCGAAGCTGCGCAGGTCGTTGCGCCCCGAGCGCGACGGCGCGTACTCGTCGACGAAGTAGTCGGCGAGGTCCTCCGCCGCGCTGCGCGAGAGCGGGTAGTCATGACGCGGCTCGATGCCGAAGGCCTCCTCCAACGTGGCCGGCCAGTTCCCGGCGACCACCTCGGGGTGCTCGTCCCAGCCCTGGAACATCTCCACCAGGTGGTCGTAGTAGCCCTCGGCGCTGAGCCGGTGGTCGTCGTCGTGGCCGACCCCGGCGGCGACGTCGTCGGCGGGCAGGGTGATGGGCGAGGATTCGCCGAGCTCGCCGTCCTCGGCGGCGGCCGAGGAGCTGCCAGGAGCGGTCTTGAGCATGATCTCGCTGGTGCCGTCGTCGTCGAAGTCCTGCACCAGGAACTGGGTGTAGTGGGCGCCGGCGCGGATGTTCGGCCCCAGGTCGATCCGGTTCAGCACCTCGCCGTCGGCGGTGTAGGTGTCCACGAAGACTGGGCCGGTGTAGCCGACCTGGGAGACGTCCTTGGAGTTGGTGGGGTCCCACTTGACCACATACTCGTAGGATCCGTCGCCGGTGACGTCGCCGACGCTGACGTCGTTGGCGGTGTAGCCGTACTCCTCGCCGGCCGGTGTGGTGCCGCCGGCCGGCTTGGACAGCGGGACGTCGTGGTGACCCTCGGCCCAGACCCCGGTCTCGCCGACGGGCCCGCCGCCGCGCACCGGGCGCACCGTGTAGGTGGATTCGGCGTCGCCGGCGGCGTCGCGGTAGTCGGTGCTGTCGGTGACGGTGGCGATCTTCTTCCCGTCGCGCATCACGTGGAATGCCGGGCCCTTCACTCCGCGGCCGGTGCTGCCGGAGGACTCCGCGCCCAGCAGCCGCCAGCTCAGGTGCACGCCGTCCTCGACGGCGACGGCGACCAGCCCGCGGTCCAGCTCCTCGAGCTGGACGTCGCCGCCGGCGCCGGCGGTCTGCGCCGGATCCCCCGGCGGAGCGGCGGCCGCGGCTCCGCCGCCGAGTCCGGCGACGGCCAGCGAGGCCGCGCAGACTCCGGCGAGCAGGGTCGTGCGGGCGGGTCGTCGGTGCTGCATGGAGGTCCCCCTCGGATATCGATGATCTCCGTCGATGGCATGTGATACCGATCACTGTATGGTGAAACGATTCATAGAGCAAGGAGAGGCGAGGACGATCCGCGGCATCAGTGCGGTCCGGGCGCGATCCGTCGCACCTCATCCCGGCGCCGAACTCCCGCCGAGACGGACGACCAGCCTCTGTGACCGCGATGACCTCGGGGTATGCTCCCGGGCACTATGACTATGGACTCCCTCCTCTCGACCATCGGCGACATCGAGACCATCGCCTGGGACTGGCTCGGCATCTGGGTGATCATCGGCGTCGGGATCTACCTGACGATCCGCACCCGTGTGGTGCAGCTGCGCCACATCCCCGGCATGTTCCGGTCGATCACCGAGAAGGCCCAGCGCGACGAGTCCGGACGGACCCGGTCGCTCTCGGCCTTCCAAGCCTTCACGATCACCGCCTCGGCCCGCGTGGGCACC
>NZ_AFRW01000066.1 GCF_000220985.1 Nesterenkonia sp. F | reverse complement strand
ACCGGGACGCGGCTCGAGGACCTCGCCGCCGTGGAGATCGTCGAGGCCTACGCCGCGCAGACGCTGGCCTGCCTCGACGCGCTCGGACTGCGCGCCGGCGATCCGCGGGTCAATGCCCTCGGCGGGGCCCTGGCGCTCGGGCACCCCTGGGGCGCCTCCCCGGCGGTGGCCGCGACGCATCTGGTCCACCGGCTGGCGGCCGCGCCGGCCGGGACCCGCGGCCTGGTCGCTTGCGCGATCGGCGGCGGCATGGGAGCGGCGCTGCTGGTCGAGGCCGTCGACGGCCGCGAGGGGCTGTGCGGCGTCTCCGCGGGCTCCTAGGGTGGCGGTATGACTTTCGCGAACGTGGGAACCATCGGAGTCCAGCCCGGACACCGCGACGACGTTGTCGCCATCCTGTCCCGGCACAACCCGCAGCTGGCCGCGGCCGGCTGCCTGAGCTACGAGGTCGGCGTCGACGAGGAGCAGCCCGACACGGTCTTCGTCGCCGAGCTGTGGACCTCGCGCCAGGCGCACGACGACTCGCTGCAGCTGGAGAGCGTGAAGGAGGCGATCGCCGAGGCGATGCCGATGCTCACCGGAGACATGGGCGGGCACCGCTTCGAGGTGGTCGGCTCGCCCCTGCGGGACTGAAGACGCCCCCCGCCCCGACGACGTGCCGTCAGACGGCCGGACGGATATCCGTCCGACTGAAGTCGTCGCCGACGAAGAGCAGCGGCTCTCCGTCCGCCGCCGCCAGCGCATAGCTGAAGCAGTCCCCACAGGTCAGCTGCGCCGGGTGCCCCATCCCTCTCCCGAAATCACGGAAGGCGGCCCGCGCGATCGTCGCCTGTCGGGCGTCGAGGGCGACGGTCTCGACGCCGAGACGCTCGAGGAGCTCGTCCACCTCGCGGGAGAGCACCGGATCCCGACGACGATCCACGACGATCCCCAGCTCCAGATACGACGCGACGGACATCCGTGCTCGGGACGCCGTCGTGATCGCGTGCAGCAGGGAATCTGCGCCCGGCTCTCCCTGGAGGATCGCGATGATCGCCGACGTGTCGACGATCATGCCGGCAGCCCCTCTTCGTCGTAGAGTTCATCGGTGCTCAGCGGCCCCTCGGAACGGATCCGGCCGCGGATGCTGTGCAGCAGGTCGTCGATGCGGCCGTCGTCGGCGCTGTCCGCCTGCTGATGCTCCCGCCGAAGCTTGGTCACATAGTCTTCGAGGGCGTCCTGCAGCGCGCTGGTCTGCGTCCCGCCGGACAGGGCCGCCGCTTGGCGGGCCAACTCGTGCACACGCTCGTTCTTGATGTTCAGACTCATCGCCGAGCACCTTTCTACCGTCCGCTTACACCATTCTCCCCTCGGTCCGTACGAGGACAAGAGGGTCAGGCCGACGGGAGACGAGATCCCGTCTCAGAACGGGTTGAGCAGCCGGTGGACGAAGCGCTGCGTGCGCTCCTGCGTCGGCTCGCCGAGCACCTGGGACGCCGGGCCGCGCTCGACGACGACGCCGCCGTCCATGAAGACGACCTCGTCGGCGACGTCGCGGGCGAAGGAGAGCTCATGGGTCACCAGGACCATGGTCCAGCCCTCCTCGGCCAGCTCCTTGATCACGCGCAGCACGTCGCCGACCAGCTCGGGGTCCAGCGCCGACGTCGGCTCGTCGAAGAGCAGCAGCGACGGCGTCATGGCCAGCGCCCGGACGATGCCCACGCGCTGCTGCTGCCCGCCGGAGAGCTCATGGGGGTAGGCATCCCGACGCTCGGCCAGACCGACCCGGTCCAGCAGCCGCTCGGCCAGCTCCTGCGCCTCGGCCTTCGGGCGGCCCAGCGCGTGGATCGGCCCCTCGGTGACGTTCTGGAGCACCGTGCGGTGCGGGAAGAGGTTGTACCCCTGGAAGACCATGGCGCTGCGGGTGCGCAGCGACTCGCGCCGCCGCCGCGTGGTGGCCTCAGAGAAGGTCACCGACGGGCCGTCGGCGAAGCTGATGGTGCCGGCGTCGGGCTGCTCGAGCCCGTTGAGGCAACGCAGCACGGTGGTTTTGCCGGAACCCGACGGCCCGATCAGCGCCAGCACCTTCCCCGTCTCCACGCGCAGGTCGATGGAGGTCAGCACCTCGGTGCCGCCGAAGGACTTGCGCAGCCCGGAGACCTCCAGCAGGGGCGTACTGCCCGACGGCGTCGCGGCGGTGTGGTCAGGCGCGGACGACATGGCGCTCCAGCCTCCTTTCGATGCGGTCCTGGACCCCGGACAGCACCACGCAGATCAGCCAGTAGATCACGGCGACCTCCATGTAGACGATCAGGAACTCGTTGGTCGCCGCCGCGATCTCCTTGGCGACTTTGAAAGCCTCGTCGACCAGGATCATCGCGGCCAGCGAGGTGTCCTTGACCAGCGAGATGAAGGAGTTCGACAGCGGCGGCACCGAGACCCGGGCGGCCTGCGGCAGGATGATCCGGCGCAGCGTCTGCGTCCGGGACATGCCGACGGTGTAGCCGGCCTCCCACTGTCCGGCGGGCACCGAGAGGATCGCCGCGCGGATGATCTCTGCGGCGTAGCCGCCCACGTTCAGCGAGAAGGCCACGAGGGCGCTGGGCCAGGCGGCCCAGGTCAGCCCGAGCTGCGGCAGGCCGAAGAAGATCACGAAGAGCTGGACCAGCAGCGGCGTCCCGCGGATCGCCGAGACGTAGGCTCGGCCGAGGCCGGCGAGCACCCGACTGCCGGAGAGCCGCATCATCGCCACCACGAGCGCGATGATCAGTCCGAGGGCGAAGCTGATGAGCGTCAGCGGGATGGTCCCGACCAGCGCGCCCTGCAGCAGCGGCCAGAACGAGTCCAGGACGAGCTGCCAGGCCTCGCCCATCAGTCTCCGGAGCCTTCCTCAGCGCCCGCCCCGGTCGCGGCCTCCGAGGTCGAGTAGTCCGCGCCGAAATGCTCCTCGCTGATCTCGGTCAGCGTGCCGTCCTCGGCCAGGGCGTCCAGCGCCTCGTCGACGGCCCGGGCCAGCGAGTCCGAGCCCTTCGGGAAGGCCATCGCCGCCTCCGACTGCTCCTCAGTCTGCACGGCGATCGTGATGTTCGTGTTGTCCTCGTCCTCCTGGTAATTCAGGTAGGAGAGCCGGTCGTTGATCGTCGCGTCCACGCGGCCCTGCTCCAGCAGGTCGACCGACTGCGCCCAGCCCTCGACCGGCTCGATCTCCGCCCCGGCCTCCTCGGCCGTGTTGTACCAGTTGCTGGTCAGCGACTGCGCCGTCGTGGTGCCGTCGAGGTCCTCGAAGGAGCTGATCGAGTCGTCGTCGGAGCGGGTGACGACCACGCCGTTGGAGTAGGTATAGGGCTCGGAGAAGGTGTAGTCCTCCTGCCGCCCCTCGGTGAGGGTGACCTGATTGGCCACCATGTCGAAGCGGCCAGCCTTCAGCCCGGAGAGCAGCGCATCCCACTGCGTCTCCTCGAACTGCACGTCCACGCCGAGCTTCTCGCCGACGGCCTCGGCGACGTCGACGTCATAACCGGTCAGCTCGCCGGATCCGCCCTCGTGGTAGGTGAAGGGCGGGTAGGTGCCCTCGGTGCCGACGACCAACGTGCCGGCCTCCTGGACCTCCTCGAGGGTCACAGGCTCGGCCGAGGAGTCGGAGGACTCCGACTCGCCGCGGGTCTGCGGCTCGCCGCAGGCGGCGGTGGCGAGCACGGCGACGGCGGCTGCGGTGACGGCGATGAAACGACGGATCATGGTGGACTTCCTCGTCGGGGTACGGAGACGGGTGCTGAAGGACCTTGTACGCTAACAGCCGGGCACGCTCCCGACATTCCGCAGATGTCCCTCTGTGACGGGATCCGCCGACGGCGCGCCGTCGCCCCTGATCAGACGGCCTGCGGAACAGCGTCGGCGGCGACGACCGCCCGAGCACCCGGCAGGAGACAGGAGGCTGCGATGACCGGCATCCCAGTGCGACTTCAGCTGCGATGGGGCGACCTGGACGCCTTCGGCCACGTCAACAACGCCGCCGTCGTGCGCCTGCTGGAGGAGGCCCGCACCCGCGGGCTCTGGGCTCCGGACGCGGACGACGCCGACGAGGCCGGCTTCCCGCGACTCGCCGCCGACTCGCCGGTGTGGTCGGTGGTCGCCGATCTGCAGGTGACCTACCGCCGGCAGCTGGACTACGAGCACTCCCCGATCACCGTCATGCTCACCGTCTCGACGGTCTCCGGGGCCAGCTGCACGATCGGCTATGCGGTCTTCGCCGACGGTGAGAAGGATCCGCGGGTCACCGCGTCGACGACCATCGTCACCGTCGATCGGGAGACCGGCCGCCCGTGCCGACTGCCGGAAGCCATGCGGAGCGCGCTCGAGGCGCTGCGCGCCTGACGCGCCCGCCGCTCGCCGGACGGAGCAGCTCGGCGACGATCCGCACAGCTCAGCGCAGCAGCGCGATCAGCTCGGCGCGACTCCGGGCGCCGGTCTTGCGCAGCAGGTTCGAGATGTGGAACTTCACGGTGTGCCCGCTGATCCCCAGCTCCTCCGCGATCGCCGCGTTCCGCGCCCCGCGGCCGAGATGCTGCAGGACCTCGGCCTCTCGCGGACTGAGATCGCCGAGGTCGTCGACGGCCAGCGGCGCCGGCACAGGGTCCAACGGTACGGCGATGCTGATCTCCGTGCCCCAGCCGAGTGTCGACTCGACCCCCATCCGTCCCTCGAAGGCGCTCACGTGGTCGGCGATCGGCCGCAGGGCGTCGTCGTGGGCGCCGAGCTCGCCGTCGCCGTCGTCGCGGATGTGCATCAGCAGATGGAGACCGTCGCAGTCCCAGTGCACCCGGACCCGCCGCGCGTTCGCCGAATCCACCAGAGTCAGCACGGCGCTGCGGACCACCGCCCGCGCCGCCCGGGCCACGTCGCCCGGCAGCGCACGCCCGTTGGACGGCGGCTCGACGAACTCCACGGCGACCCGCCCGTAGCGCATCATCGGCGAGAGCTCGGACTTCAGCCGGGCGAAGGCCCCGGTGACCGGCTCCAGGAGCTCCGACCCCTGCTTCTCGGCGGAGCGGACTTCGACGAGCGCGGCCGCGGCGACGGAGATCGCGGCCTCACGGGCTTCGCGGTCCCCGAGGCGGGGCGAGCGCAGCGCGGCCAGCAGCGACTCCAGCGTCACGGCCTGGCGGTCCGCGAGCTCCGAGAGGGCCCGAGTGTGGCGGGAGGCGCGGAGCCGGTCGTTCGGCGCCGCCGCCTCCGGCGGATTCTCCGGCGAGGTCTCCGACATACCCTCCAGGCTAGCCGCCCTGCCCGTTCGAGCAGGCCTGCCCGAACGGGCAGGTCGCCTCGACGTTCGAGGGACTGTGCGACGGCGCGCGCACCGGCAGGATCGTCCCCATGGACACCGACACCGCTGTCGCCCCCGCCGCCATGAGCCCCGTCTCCGTTCGGGAAGGCACCGACGACACCGCCGTCGCCGGTGCCCTCCGGACGATCACCGCCGAGCTGACCAGCACCGCCGAGGCTCTGGCTCTCGCCCCCGAGGCCCTGGAGTCCCTCGCCCGCGCCGTCGACGACGCCGACCGGGTCTTCGTGCTGGCCGCCGGACGCTCCGGCTTCGCCCTGCGGATGACCGCGATGCGTCTGATGCACCTGGGCCGGACCGTGCACGTCGTCGGCGAGACGACAGCCCCGGCGATCCGTCCCGGCGACGTGCTGCTGACCGCCAGCGGGTCCGGCACCACCGGCGGCGTGCTGCGGTCGGCGGAGAAGGCCCGGTCGGCCGGTGCGGACGTCGCCGCCGTCACCGCCACGGCCGGCTCTGCGCTGACCGAGCTCGCCGACGCCGTGGTGGTCGTGCCCGCCGCGCAGAAGCTCGACCGCAGCGGAGCGGTCTCCGCGCAGTACGCCGGAGGCCTCTTCGAACAGAGCCTGGCGCTGCTCGGCGACGCGCTCTTCCACGCGCTGTGGCGCCGCAGCGGCCTCACCGGCGACGACCTCTGGCCGTACCACGCGAACCTCGAATGACCCGCCGGCACGCTCGCCGGCCCGATCCCGTCCTCCCCGACCCCGCCGAAGGAGACCTCTGATGGAGACCCCGATGAAGATCCAGTTCGCCATGGACACGCTGACCACCGCCCAGGCCCTGGAGTGGGCCGCCGCCGCGGCGCCGCACGTCGACATCCTCGAGCTCGGCACCCCGCTCATCAAGAGCGAGGGACTCGCCGCCGTCACCGCGGTGAAGGCCGCGCACCCGGAGAAGATCATCCTGGCCGACCTGAAGACCATGGACGCCGGCGCGCTGGAGGCCGAGATCGCCTTCGACGCCGGCGCGGACCTGGTCACCGTGCTCGGCACCGCCGACGACAGCACCATCGCCGGCGCCGTCGAGACCGCGACCCGCCACGGCAAGGGCGTGGTGGTCGACCTCATCGGCGTGGAGGACAAGGCCCTCCGCGCCCAGCAGGCCGTCGAGCTCGGCGCCGAATTCGTGGAGATGCACGCCGGCCTGGACGAGCAGGCGCAGGAGGGCTACTCGTTGGACGGCCTGCTCACCGCCGGGCGCGCCGCCGGAGTGCCGTTCTCCGTCGCCGGGGGCGTCGGCCCGTCCACCGCGGGGGAGGTGAAGGCCGCCGGAGCGCATATCGCCGTCGCCGGCGGCGCCCTGTACTCGGCCGAGGACATCGGCTCGGCGGCCGAGGAGCTGCGCGCGGTCGTCGCCTGAGCGCAGATCGTCGTCGACGTCACATGGTTGAAACGCCGACGAAGCCTGCGCCTCATGTGACTGCGCCATGATGGTCCCGTCGTCGCCCGACGACGGCGACGGCCGCCCGGCCGTCGCCGATTCCACGAATTCGACGGAAGGTGATCACCATGGTCAGCGGACTTCTCGAGACGGTGCTGGGCCTCGCCGGCGGCCTGACCGACACGGTGCTGTCGCTGCTGGAGGGCCTGGGCCTCTGAGCCGGTGACCGGACAGGTCCGGACCGTCGGCGACCGGGGCGATCCCGCAGGCCTCGGCGTCGACACCGGCTCCGCTCGCACCGAGGGACGGCGCCCGCTCCTCGACCTGATGGTCGAGGACGGGCGCCGTCGCCATGCCGGCACCGCGGCGCTCAGAACGCCGGCAGCAGCGTGGCCGAGTGTTCCTCGGTGAGGAAGTCCCGGACCTCCTGTCCGGTCATCGCCTCGCGCAGCGCCTGGATCTTCTCCGAGTCCTCGGCCTCGGCGCGGGCGACCAGCGAGATGGAGAACCGCTGGTCGACCGTCTCCTCCAGGAAGAGCGCGTCCTCCGGGGTGAGGCCGACCTTGGAGATGTAGGTCGGGTAGTTGTAGACCAGGGCGACGTCGTCCTCCTCGTAGGCGGAGGACAGGTTCAGCAGGTCGACCTGCACCCACTCGAAGTCATGCGGGTTCTCCTCGACGTCGGAGACGCGGCCGTCGAAGCCCACGCCCTCGCGCAGGGTGATCAGCCCCTGCTCGTCGAGGATGGCCAGGGCGCGACCCTCGTTGGAGATGTCGTTGGGCAGGGCGACCTTCGCGCCGTCGGGGATGTCGGCGACGTCGTCGTAGTCGCGGGAGTAGAAGCCGACCTTGGCGTCGTAGATCGGGGCGATCGCCGTCAGGTCGGCGTCGTTCTCCTCGTTGAACCTCTCCATGTAGGGCTCGTGCTGGGCGAAGTTGGCGTCCACCTCGCCGTCGACCAGCAGCCGGTTGTACTGGACGTTGTCGTTGACGCGGACGA
The DNA here is from genome assembly GCF_000220985.1 of Nesterenkonia sp. F. Lineage (GTDB taxonomy): Bacteria > Actinomycetota > Actinomycetes > Actinomycetales > Micrococcaceae > Nesterenkonia. The sequence continues at coordinate 2,545 of NZ_AFRW01000066.1, read as the reverse complement.
GCTCGACGTCCCAGCCGTCCTCGGCGGCGACCTCGGCGGCGAGCTCGACGACGTCGGTCATCGGCGGCATGTGCGAGGCGACGCGGATGACCTGGTCGTCCTCGGCGGCGGAGTCCGCCGACCCGGCGCCGCAGGAGGTCAGCAGCAGGGCGGTCGAGGCCGCGGCGGCGATCAGCGGCGCGGACAGGCGTGATGACATGAGCGGGTCTTCTCCTCAGCGTGGGGTGCGGTGATCGGTTCTTCGGGTGCGTCGCGGGCGCTCAGCGCCCGCGACGGTCCAGGCGCCGGGCGAGCTGCGTGCCGACCGCCTGGATCAGCATGACGATGACGACCATGATCAGGATGGTGCTGTACATCAGCTCGGGCTCGTAGGCCTGATAGCCGTAGCGGATGGCGAAGTCGCCGACGCCTCCGCCGCCGACCACGCCCATGATCGTCGAATACGAGATCAGGCTGATGGTCACCGTGGTCAGGCTCAGCACCAGGCCCGAACGAGCCTCGGGGTAGAGGAACCGGGTGACCAGCTGCCAGGTGTTCGCCCCCAGCGCGCGGCTGAGCTCGACGGTCTGCGGCGGGATCTCCAGCAGCGTCTGCTCGCTGAAGCGCGCGTAGAGGGCGGCGGCGACGAAGGCCAGCGGCACCGAGGCCGCCAGCGTGCCGAAGGAGGTCCCCAGCAGCCAGCGGGTGAAGGGGATCAGCGCGACGACGAAGAGCAGGAACGGCACTGAGCGGATGACGTTGACCGCCGCGTCGAGCACCGCGTGCAGCGTGCGCCGCGGATGCGGGCCGGCGGGACGCGTCAGGTACAGCAGCGTCCCGCCGGGCAGCCCCACCAGCACGGCGGCCAGCAGCGCGTTGCCGATCATCGCGATCGTCTCGACGACGGCCTGGACGATCTCTCCGCGGCGGGAGGAGAGGCTCTCCCCCACGGCGTCGAGGAGCTCCATCATGCCGCGCCCTCCTCACGGCCCCCACCAGCTTCTCGAGCCTCACGGAGCTCCCCGGGCTCCGGATCCCGCCGGTCGGCTCCGCCCTCCAGGACGTGGCGGACGCGGGCGGCGTAGGAGCTGAAGGTCCGCGCCGGCGGCGGGGCGACGACGTCGGCCACGCCGGCCAGCCGCCCGCCCTCCAGGATGGCCGCCCGGTCGCAGGAGCCCTGGACGACGTCGAGCTCGTGGCTGACCAGCACGATGGTGGTGTCCAGCTGGCGCCGGACGGCCGCCAGGGTGTCCATCACCTCGGACGCGTGGTGGTCGTCCAGCGCGGAGGTCGGTTCGTCGCAGAGCAGGATGCGCGGATCGGTGGCCAGTGCTCGGGCGATGGCCACGCGCTGCTGCTGACCGCCGGAGAGCTGGGCGGGGTACGACGCCGCATGCTCGGCCATGCCGACGAACTCCAGCATCCGGCGGACGTGGTCGACGTCGCGACGGCGCTGGAGCGACAGCGGCAGGGCCACGTTGGCGGCGACAGTCTTGTTGGCGAGCAGGTTGAACTGCTGGAACACCATGCCGATGCGGCGCCGTCGCCGCCGGCGGGCCCGGGGCGCGAGCGTCGCGAGATCCTCGCCGTCGACGTGCACGGACCCGGCGGTCGGCGCCTCGAGGTGGTTGATCAGCCGCAGCAGCGTCGACTTTCCGGACCCGGACTCGCCGACGACGCCGAGCATCTCGCCGCGTTCGACGGTCAGGCTGACGTCGTGCAGCGCCGGCGCCTCGTCTCCGCCCCGCCGGTAGGCCTTGGAGACGCCGGCGAGGTCGATCATGGGTGATTGGCTCACCTCGACGCGAACATCAGGCTCCGGCGGAGAATTCCTCCACCCGCATCGTGCTCACGTCCGGTCCGGACAGCAGCTTGGACACCGGGCAGCGGGCGTGGGCCTCGTCGGCCAGCTCGCGCGCCCGCTCGTCGTCGAGCCCCTCGATCGCGACGACGGCGGCGGGCTCGAAGCGATATCCCGGTGCCTCGGCCTCGCGGTGCAGCTCGACCTCGACGCGCACCCGCGAGTCGTTCTCCAGGCCGTGCTCGTCGAGCACCTTCTCCAGCGTGGCGTTCAGGCACGTGCTCCAGGCCATCGCGAGGAACTGTTCGGGGTCGAATCCCGAGTCCGGCCCGCGGTGGGGATCCGCCGGCGAGGCGGTGCCCAGCACCGGGCCGTTCTCCACCTGCACCGTGCCGTCGGTGCCGCCCTGATTCTCCGCTCGGGCGATGTACAGGGCCGAGGTCCGCGGCCCGGGCTCTGACTGCTGCGCGGTGCTCATGACTCCATGGTAGCCCGAGGGGCCGAGTCCGCGGCACCTCGATGAGGCGTCGCCGCAGGTGAGCAGGAGCCTCGCGCCAGGTGAGCGTCGGCACTCGGAACATCCCGCGGACCTGGGTGAACATATGTGCTTGACACGTGTTCCACGACGCCTACGATAGATCATGACCGGCATCACGTGATGCCCCTCACATCGCAGTCGGTCGATCCACCCGTGAAGCACCTGATCCGAGGAGCCCAGCATGACCCCCTCTTCCACCTCCGACGCCGCAGGACCTGCGGCGGACT
>NZ_AFRW01000067.1 GCF_000220985.1 Nesterenkonia sp. F | reverse complement strand
GTGGGCGCGCTGCCCGGCCGGGCGCTGGCGGCCCGCTCCGCCGGGGCGACGACGGCCACCGCGGAGGCCTACCGGCGGCTCGTCGGGGGCGAGGCCTTCGACGGCGTGCACCGTCGGTCGCTGCCCTCGGTGCTGATCCACGTCCTGGGCTTCCCGGTGCAGGTGGCGCTGATGGCCGACCGTCAGTTCCCGCTGCCGCTGATGGGGCTGGTCCACCTGTCCAACGTGGTCGAGCATCGGCAGCCGATCCGCGCCGAGCAGCCGCTGCAGATCCGTGCTCGGGCGGAGAACCTGCGCGAGCACCGGCGAGGAGTGCAGGTCGACCTCATCACCGAGGTGCTGCGCGACGACGCCGACCCCGCGTCCCCGGGGGAGGCAGGACGTGCTCTGGACCGGCACCTCGACGTACCTCGCCCGCGGCCTGCGACTGGCGGACGAGCCGGCCGGCCGGGAACGATCCTCCGCGGAGCCGTCGGCCGGATCGTCCGGCGAAGCGGTCCGGCGGTCCGGCGGCGACGTCGCGCTGCCGCCGCGGACGGCGACCTGGACGTTCGGCGCCGACGCCGGCCGCTCCTGGGCCGCGGTCTCCGGGGACTGCAACCCGATCCACCTCTCGGCGGTCAGCGCGAAGGCGCTGGGCATGCCGAGCGCCATCGCCCACGGGATGCACGCCGCCGCCGAGATGCTCGAGGGGCGCGAGCCGCAGGAGGCCGGCCACCGCTGGAGCATCACCTTCGAGGCCCCGATCCGGCTGCCCGCGCGGGTCGCCGTCGCCGCCGAGGATCTGGGCGCCGGGCGGACGCGGATCACCGGCTGGGACGCACGGCGCCGTCGTCGGCACTTCCACGGCGAGCTGCGGCTGCCGTCCCGGGACTGACGCCCGGGCTCGTGCTCGCCTCGACGATGGCTCCGTGGAACGTGTGGGAATGCGGCGACTTTCCCGCACCTCCCACGGAGTCATCGCCGGTGGAGGAGGCGGCAGGACCGGCGGGGGAGGTTCCTCGTAGGATGGTGGCCATGGCAGCAGCGCAGCGCGGGTCCTCCCGCCGATCCTCCGGCTCCGCCGGCGTCGATTTCCGCACCGTCGAACCGGCGCCGCTGATGCTGCTCAGAGGGCCCGAGGACTACGCCGCGACCCGGGCGACGGACCGTGTCAAGGATCTGCTCCGCGCCCAGCATCCGGATCTGGAGTACACCCGGCTGGACGTCAGCTCCGCCGGATCCGGCGCTCTGGCCACGCTGGCCTCGCCCTCGCTGTTCGGTGAAGCCCGGCTCATCCTCGCCGAGGATCTGGCCCAGACGTCCGACGCCTTCCTGCAGGAGGCGCTGGCCTATCTCGACGAGGTCGCCGCCGACGTCACGCTGGTCTTCCGCCACACCGGCGGCAACCGGGGCAAGAGGCTGCTGGACGTGCTCGCCCGCCGCGCCGTCGTCGTCGACTGCTCGGCGGCGAAGACCGACGCCGACAAGCTCGACTTCCTGCGCCGGGAGTTCCGCGCCGCAGGCCGGGAGATCCAGCCTGACGCCGCCCGGGCGCTGGTCGCCGCGGCGGGCTCCTCGCTCTCCGACCTCGGCGGGGCGTGCCGGCAGCTGATCCGAGACATCGACGGCGAGATCACCGAGGAGCACGTCGATCGATACCACGGGGGCCGCGTCGAGGCCACGGCCTTCAAAGTCGCCGACGCCGCCTTCGAGGGGCGCGGGTCCGACGCCGTGCGGCTCTACCGCCACGCGCTGGCCACCGGCGTCTCACCCATCGCGGTCACCGCCGCGCTGGCCCGCAAGGGCCGGCAGATCGCCGCACTGGTCGATCATCGCGGCAGTCCCGACGCGCTGGCCTCCACGCTGGGGGCCGCGCCCTGGCAGCTGCGCCAGGCGCAGGACACTGCGCGCCGCTGGCAGTCCGCCCGGGCCGGAGCGGCCGTGGAGGCGATCGCTCGGGCCGACGCCGAGGCGAAGGGAGCCTCACGGACTCCGGAGTATGCCGTCGAACACGCGCTGGCCGTCGTCGCCGCAGGCGTGGGGCGCTGAGCCGCAGCGCCTTCCTGCCGCCGCCCGCTGATCCGGTCTCTGGTAGCATGGCGACGCAGTGCTCACGGCCCGTCACGGGCCGGCACACCCTGCGGCAGAGATCCCTCTGCGCGGTTCGAGGTCCCTCTGCCTGACGAGCCGCGTGATCGCCATGGCCCCCCACGCCACTCAGTCTGTCTTCTGCCGCCACGCAGGGATGCAGCCCTCACGTACGCAGTGAACCCCAGACAGGAAGACATTTTCGTGGCAAACATCAAGTCTCAGAAGAAGCGCGTCCTCACCAACGAGAAGGCCCGCCTGCGCAACCAGGCCGTGAAGTCGGACCTGAAGACCGCGATCAAGAAGGTCCGGAAGGCCGTCTCCGCCGGCGACAAGGACACCGCGCTCTCGGCGCAGCGCAGTGCGGCCCGCAAGCTGGACAAGGCCGCCTCGAAGGGCGTCATCCACAAGAACCAGGCCGCCAACCGCAAGGCCGGCCTGGCCGCGAAGGTCAACTCCCTCTGATCCGTCCGCGCTGACCGCGGTCCCGCCGCGGCGCGACGCGATCCTCCGCCCGCCGCCCGCCGGCGGGCGCCCGAAGGCCCCGCGCAGATCGCTGCGCCGGGGCCTTCGGCATACCTGCGTGCGGATCCATGGAAGAATGGATCCGTCCGCCCGCCCCCGACGCACAGAGAAGGATGTCCGCCCCGTGTCACCGAAGGCCCGCACCCCGCAGGTGCCCGCTGCGACGGATCCGAGCCTCATCCGGAACTTCTGCATCATCGCGCACATCGACCACGGCAAGTCCACGCTGGCCGATCGCATGCTCCAGCTCACCGGCGTCGTCCAGCCGCGGGAGATGAAGGACCAGTACCTGGATCGGATGGACATCGAGCGGGAGCGCGGCATCACGATCAAGTCCCAGGCGGTGCGGATGCCCTGGGAGTTCGAGGACGAGACCTTCGCCTTCCACATGATCGACACGCCCGGGCACGTGGACTTCTCCTATGAGGTCTCCCGCTCGCTGGACGCCTGCGAGGGTGCGGTGCTCCTGGTCGACGCCGCCCAGGGCATCGAGGCGCAGACGCTGGCCAACCTCTACCTCGCCATGGAGCACGACCTGGTGATCATCCCGGTGCTCAACAAGATCGACCTGCCTGCGGCGGAGCCGGACAAGTACGCCGAGGAGATCGCCCACCTGATCGGCGGCGACCCCGACGACGTGCTGCGGGTCTCCGGCAAGACCGGCGAAGGCGTCGAGGAGCTGCTCGACCGGCTGGTCGTCGAGGTGCCGGCACCCACCGGCGACGCCGAGGCGCCGGCCCGGGCGATGATCTTCGACTCCGTCTACGACACCTACCGCGGCGTGGTGACCTTCGTCCGCGTCGTCGACGGCCATCTGTCCCGGCGTGAGCAGATCCGGATGATGTCCACCGACGCCACGCACTCGCTGCTGGAGATCGGCGTCTCGCAGCCGGAGCCGCAGGCCACCGAGGGGCTCGGCGTCGGGGAGGTGGGCTATCTGATCACCGGAGTGAAGGACGTCCGCCAGTCCAAGGTCGGCGACACCGTCACCTCTCGGGACCGACCGGCCGAGGAGCGCATCGGCGGCTACCAGGAGCCGCGGCCGATGGTCTTCTCCGGCCTGTTCCCGATCGACGGATCCGACTTCCCGGTGCTGCGCGAGGCGCTGGAGAAGCTGCAGCTCAACGACGCCGCGCTCAGCTTCGAGCCGGAGACCTCGGCGGCGCTGGGCTTCGGCTTCCGCGTGGGCTTCCTCGGGCTGCTGCACCTGGAGATCACCCGGCAGCGCCTCGAGGCCGAGTACGACCTGGACCTGATCTCCACCGCGCCGAACGTCATCTACCACGTCACCACTGAGGACGGGGAGCTGCACGAGGTCACCAATCCCAGCGAGTTCCCCGACGGCAAGCCGACCGAGATCCGCGAGCCCATCGTCGACGCCACCGTCATCGTCCCCGCCGAGTACGTCGGTCCGGTCATGGAGCTCTGCCAGTCCCGGCGCGGCACCATGCAGGGCATGGACTACCTCTCGGAGGAGCGCGTCGAGCTGCGCTACACGCTGCCGCTGGCCGAGATCGTCTTCGACTTCTTCGACCAGCTGAAGTCGCGCACCAAGGGCTACGCCTCGCTCAACTGGCAGGGGACCGGCGACCAGGCGGCCGACCTGGTCAAAGTCGACATCCTGCTGCAGGGAGACAAGGTCGACGCCTTCTCGGCGATCACCCACCGCGACCACGCCTACTCCTACGGCGTGAAGATGGCCAAGCGGCTCAAGGACCTGATCCCGCGCCAGCAGTTCGAGGTGCCGGTGCAGGCCGCCGTCGGCTCGCGCATCATCGCCCGCGAGACCATCCGCGCCATCCGCAAGGACGTGCTCTCGAAGTGCTACGGCGGCGACATCTCGCGCAAGCGCAAGCTGCTGGAGAAGCAGAAGGAGGGCAAGAAGCGGATGAAGACCGTCGGCACCGTCGACGTCCCGCAGGAGGCCTTCATCGCCGCGCTGTCCTCCGACGAGGACGGCGAGGGCAAGGGCTGACCCGGTGCCGGCCGCCCTGCCGCCCGGCGACCCCGTCCCGGCCGACGGATCCCCGCCGCCCGCCGTCCGCGCGGCGCTCCCCGCCCGCGCCGACCGGCCGCTGGGGCTCTACGTCCACATCCCGTTCTGCTCCGTCCGCTGCGGATACTGCGACTTCAACACCTACACCGCCGCGGACCTCGGCGAGGGCGCCTCGCGGGAGAGCTACCCCGACACGCTGATCTCCGAGCTGGAGTTCGCCGCCGGCGTGCTCGAGGAGTCGTCGGCGCCCGCCCGACGGCTGTCGACGGTGTTCTTCGGCGGCGGCACCCCGACCCTGCTGCCCGCCGAGGAGCTCGCCCGCATCCTGACCCGGGCCCGGGAGCTCTTCGGCCTCGTCGAGGGCGCGGAGATCACCACCGAGGCGAATCCGGACACGCTCGACGACGCCGCGGCGGCCACGCTGGCCGCGGCCGGCTTCACCCGGGTGAGCATCGGCATGCAGTCGGCGGTGCCGCATGTGCTGGCCACGCTGGACCGCACCCACGACCCGGCCAACGTCTCGCGCGCCGTCGCGGCGGTCCGCGGTGCTGGCATGGAGGTCAGCCTGGACCTCATCTACGGCACCCCCGGCGAGAGTCTCGCCGACTGGGAGACCAGCCTGCGCGAGGCTGTGGCGATGGATCCCGACCATGTCTCGGCGTACTCGCTGATCATCGAGGAGGGCACCGCCATGGCCGCGCAGATCCGGCGCGGGCGGCTCGCCGACGTCGACGGCGACGACCATGCCGACAAGTATCTGCTGGCCGACCGGATCCTCGCCGAGGCGGGATACTCCTGGTACGAGGTGTCCAACTTCTCCCGCGGCCCGGGGACCCGGTCGCGGCACAATCTGCACTATTGGCAGGACACCGACTGGTGGGGCGCCGGCCCCGGTGCGCATTCGCATCTGGCCGGCCTGCGCTGGTGGAACGTGAAGCATCCAGCGGCCTACGCGCAGCGGCTCGCCGCCGGCATCAGCCCCGGACACGGCCGCGAGGTCCTCGACGACGAGGCGGTCGCCCTGGAGCACCTGATGCTGCGGCTGCGCATCGCCGAGGGGCTCGACCTCGCCGAGCACGCCGCCCTGGACGCCGCCGAGCCGGTCACCGCCGAGACCACCTCCCGGCTCGTCGCCGAGGGGCTGGTGGAGGAGGAGCCGCTCGTGCCGGACGAGGTGCATCCCGCCGGACGTCTGGTGCTCACGCTGCAGGGACGGCTGCTGGCCGACGCGGTCACCCGCCGGCTCGCCGGCTGATCGCGGCGGTTCGTCGTCGACGGCCCGGGCGGCCCGGGGGCGGTGCGGCGGGTCAGTGGACGAGCCGCACGTTCAGCCGATAGCGGTACGGGCGGCCCTTGTTGCACTCGATGCCGGCGATGAGCCCAGCCAGCGTCATCACGACCCAGAGCAGCACCGCCGCGAGGCCGAAGATCCAGCCGATCACCGGCAGCAGGGCCAGCACGTAGGCGGCCAGCAGCAGCACGGTCAGCGGCAGCGTGAAGTTCAGCGCCTCCTTCGACTCCTGGGCCACGAAGGGTCCCCGGTCGCGGAAGACCAGATAGATCACCAGCGACGGGAGACAGCCCATCAGTCCGCCGAAGTGCGCGAGCGTGGCCCAGCGCCGGTCCTCGGCGGGGGTCAGCGGCAGGGCGGCCGAGGAGGAGCCCTGCAGATGCTCGGAGGCGCGGGAGCGCCCGGGGCGCTCGGCGGAACCGTCGGGCTGTGACACGGCACCTCAGCTCTCTTCACGTGCACTCGGGTCTGCGGTCTGACGCGGGCGTGCGGCCGCCGCCGAGACGGTCGACGCACATCGCCCTCGGGCGCATTCTAGCCGTCGCACCTGGATGCGCGACGACACCCGCGTCTCAGCGTCGAGGCGTGTCGGCTCCGGGAGGGCGATCCCGGGACGGGCCGTTCACCCCTGCGGCTCGGCGGTGACGAAGTCGATGAGCTCCTCCACCCGGCCGAGCAGCGCGGGCTCCAGGTCGGCGTAGCTGCTCACCGTGCCGAGGATGCGCTTCCAGCCCTGGGCGACGTCGCGCTGGGAGGCGTGCGGCCAGCCCAGGGCGCGCAGCGTGCCGATCTTGATGTCGACGTCGCGGGGGATGTCCGGCCAGCGCTCCAGCCCCAGCAGCTGGGGCTTCACCGCCTGCCAGACGTCGACGTAGGGATGGCCGAGGACCAGCACGTTGTCGCGCGCGCCGGACAGCGCCATGGCCTCGGCGGCGATCCGAGACTCCTTCGAGCCGGAGACCAGGTGGTCCAGCAGCACGCCCACGCGGCGACCCGGGCCGGGAGAGAACTCCCGCAGGGCGCCGACCAGGTCGTCGGCGCCGTGCAGCGGCTCGACGACGACGCCCTCCAGGCGGAGATCCTCGCCCCAGACCTTCTCGACCAGCTCGGCGTCGTGGGTGCCCTCCACCCAGATGCGCGAGGCGCGGGCGACGCGGGCGGCGGCGCCGTCGACGGCCAGCGAGCCCGAGGCGGTCCGGCGCGGTCCGGTCGGGGCGCTCGTCCGCGGCGACGGGGCGCTCGTCCGCGGCGACGGGGCGATCAGCCGCACCGGTTCGCCGTCGACGAGGAAGCCGTGGCCCAGCGGGAAGGCCCGGGTGCGGCCGCGACGGTCCTCGAGGCTGACCAGGTGCACGCCGCCGGCGGCCTCGACGCCGACGACGGCGCCGACCCATCCGCTCTCCGTCTCCTCGACGACGGTGCCGGGATCGGCCGGCATGTCGGCGACCTCGCGCTGCTGGGCGCGGCGGCGGGCGGCGAGGTCCGTGGGGCCCCAGGCGGACCAGTCGGCGGAGAATCCAGCGGGTGTCACAGTCTGCAGACCCTAGCAAGGCCGCGTTCGCCGAGGGAGGAGGCGCGCTGCCGGGAGGCGAGGATCCGGGGAGAGGCGATAGAATCAGCACCTGCCTCCGGAGAGTGCCAGCCGCCGGGCGCCCGAGGGGTGCCCGGATCGCGGCCGCGGCGTGCGCCCCTGCGGCGCGCTGCGGCGCACGGAGCACCCTGGACCGGCCCGGACCAACCAGCCCCGCCCACGAGGAGGACCGAGCAGCGATGTCGGACACGCGACGACTGCAGGTGCTGCGCGCCATCGTGGAGGACTATGTCCACAGCCACGAGCCGGTCGGATCCAAGGCCCTGGTGGACCGTCACAATCTGGAGGTCTCGCCGGCGACGATCCGCAACGACATGGCGCACCTGGAGGCCGACGGGCTCATCGCGGCGCCGCACACCTCCGCCGGCCGCATCCCCACGGACCGAGGCTATCGGCTCTTCGTCGACCGGATCTCCGAGATCCGTCCGCTCAGTCCCGCCGAGCAGCGAGCGATGGACGCTCTCGTCGAGGCCGCCGACGACTATGAGGCCATGCTGGAGCAGACCGTGCGCCTGCTGGCGATGCTGACCAACCAGGTCGCAGTGCTGCAGCATCCGCAGCACAGCACGGCGCGGATCCGCCATGTCGAGGTGCTCTCCATGGACCGGCAGAAGGTGCTGGTCGTGGTGATCCTCTCCTCGGGCAAGGTCGAACAGCGGATGGTCACGCTGGCCGAGGGCCTCGAGGAGGAGTCGCTGCACGTCATCGGACGTCAGCTCGTCTCGCAGCTGCACAACCGATCGGCGACGGCGCTGCCGCTGCCGGTGGACCGGCTCATCGGCTCGGTGGAGCCGGTGCTGCAGCCCGCGATGGCGGTGGTCGCGCAGACGGTGGCGGCGATCCTGGAGTCCGGCCGGGTGGATCGCATCATCATGGCGGGCACTGCTAACCTCGCCAGGTCCGACCAGGACCTCGGGCCCTCGCTCGGGCCGGTCCTGGAGGCCCTCGAGGAGCAGGTGGTGCTGCTGCGCCTGCTGGAGGAGATGAAGCAGGACGAGCGCGGTCTCTCGGTGCGCATCGGCCATGAGACCAGCCACGACTCGCTCGCCGGAACTGCGGTGGTCGCCGCGGAGTACGGCGCCGACGACGGCGCCCAGCTGGGCGTCGTCGGACCCACGCGCATGGACTACGGCTCGACGATGTCGGCGGTGCGCGCGATGGCACGCTATCTTTCCCGAATCCTGTCTGAAGGGTGAACAGTGACTGACTACTACGAGGCGCTCGGCGTCGACCGCGACGCGTCGACGGAGGAGATCAAGAAGGCGTACCGGAAGCAGGCCCGCAAGCTGCATCCGGACGTGAATCCCTCGGAGGAGGCCGCGGAGAAGTTCAAGGTCCTCGGCCGCGCCTACGAGGTGCTCTCCGACGCCGAGAAGCGGCGGAACTACGACGCCACCGGCGACGAGAACGGCCGGGGCGGCCCGTCCTTCGGCGGCGGATTCGGAGGCGGCGGCTTCGGCGGCTTCGGCGACATCTTCGAGACCTTCTTCGGCGGCGGGGGAGGCGGGCCGGCCTCGCGCACCCGTCGTGGCCAGGACTCGCTGATCCGCGTGCGCATCGACCTGCAGGACGCGGCCTTCGGCACGACCAAGGAGGTCGAGGTCGAGACGGCGGTGACCTGCTCGGTCTGCGACGGCACCTGCACGCGCGAGGGCTCCACGCCGACCACCTGCTCGGACTGCGGCGGCCACGGCCAGATCCAGCGTCCGATGCGCTCGATCCTGGGCACCGTGCTGCAGACCGAGACCTGCGCCCGCTGCTCGGGCTTCGGCTCGATCATCGAGGATCCCTGCCAGGAGTGCGACGGCCAGGGTCGGGTGCGCGAGCGGCGCACGCTGAAGGTCAAGATCCCCGCCGGCGTGGACAAGGGCAACCGGATCCACCTGGCCGGCGAGGGCGAGGCCGGACTGGCCGGGGGGCCGTCCGGCGATCTCTACATCGAGGTCGACGTGCGCCCGCACGAGGTCTTCACCCGCCGCGGCAACGACCTGCACGCCACGGTCACCGTGCCGATGACCGCCGCGGCGCTGGGCACCACCGTCAGTCTGGACACCTTCGACGGCGAGGAGCAGGTCGAGGTCAAGCCGGGCACGCAGTCCGGCGAGGTCTTCACCCTCCGCGACCGCGGCGTGCAGCACCTGCGCGGCGGCGGACGCGGGGCCCTGAAGGTCCACCTGAAGGTCGAGACCCCGCAGAAGCTCAGCGAGCGGCAGAAGGAGCTGCTGCACGAGCTCGCCGAGGAGCGCGGCGAGGAGGCCGGCGAGTCGACCACCGAGCACCGCGGCGTCTTCGCCAAGCTGCGCGAGGCCTGGGACAGTCTGTGACCGCTCCGCTGTTCCACCTGGCCCCGGGCGCGCTGGACGCCGTCGAGGCCGGGTCCCGGGTGCTGGTCGACGGCGCCGAAGGCCACCATGCGGCCACGGTGATGCGGCTGGCTCCGGAGGAGGAGATCGTCCTCTCGGACACCCGCGACCGCCGGGCCGAGGGCGTGGTGACCGCGGTCGGCTCGGGCGAGCTGACGGTGGAGGTCCGCCGCGTCGACGTCGAGCCGCGTCCGGCCCCGCAGCTGGTGCTGGTCCAGGCGCTGGCCAAGGACCGTCGCGACGTGCAGGCGATCGAGTCGGCCACCGAGCTGGGCGTCGAGCGGATCGTGCCGTGGAGCGCCGAGCGTTCGGTGGCCCGCTGGAAGCCCGGCCGCGAGGCGAAGAAGCATGCTGAATGGGTCTCCACAGTGCGCACTGCGGCCAAACAGACCCGCCGGACCGCGATCCCGGAGGTCGAGGCGCTGCACACCACCGCCCAGCTCGCCGAGCGCATCGCGTCCTCGGCGGACCTCGCCGCCGTGGTGCTCCACGAGACCGAGGAGCACACGCTCGCCGAGGCGCTGACCGCTCTCGGCCTGTCCCCGGCCGGCGCAGCCGGCGGCATGGACGGCACGAGCGGCAGCGAGGGCACGGGCGGCACGACTCTGCAGACGCTGCTGCTGCTCGTGGGGCCGGAGGGCGGCATCTCCGAGGCCGAGATCTCCCGGCTGAGCGAAGCCGGCGCCGGGTCGGCGCGGCTCGGCCCGTCGGTGCTGCGCTCGTCGACCGCCGGGCCGGCCGCGCTGACGGCCGTGCAGGTGCTGCTGGGACGCTGGGACCGCCCGAGCGCCGACGGCCAGTAGACTGGCGGCGATGACAGAGACACCGCAGACTCCGCCCGATGCGACCTCCGGGCTGGCCAAGGGTGCCGCCTCGGCGCCGGTGGGCAGCATCGAGCGCACCGTGCACTTCGCCGACCCCGACATCATGTTCCGCGCGCTGGGTCCGCAGGACCTGGCGGTGCGCATCCTGCAGGGCATCAGCCCCGCCAGCTCGATCGGCCTGCGCGACCAGCGGCTGACCGCGGCCGGCCCGGCGCGGGAGGTCGAGCAGATCGTCGAGATCCTGACGCAGCTCAAGACGCTGGCGGCCTCGGGGACGACCGCCACCGAGGACCTCATCGAGCAGGTGGCCACGATGGTCCGAGCCGACCGGGCCGCCGACTCCGCGCGGATGGTCAGCACCGACGTGCTCTCCCACCGCGGCCGGACCATCCGTCCCAAGACCGCCAACCAGCAGGCGTACGTGGAGGACATCGACACCTCCACCGTGGTCTTCGGGATCGGGCCGGCCGGCACCGGCAAGACCTATCTGGCGATGGCCAAGGCCGTCCGGGCGCTGCAGGCCGGGGAGGTCAACCGGATCATCCTGACCCGGCCGGCCGTCGAGGCCGGCGAGCGGCTGGGCTTCCTCCCGGGAAGCCTCAACGACAAGATCGACCCGTACCTGCGCCCCCTCTACGACGCGCTGCACGACATGCTCGACGCCGAGTCGATCCCGCATCTGATGGAATCGGGGATCATCGAGGTCGCCCCGCTGGCCTATATGCGCGGCCGCACGCTCAACGACTCCTTCATCATCCTGGACGAGGCGCAGAACACCACCGCCGAGCAGATGAAGATGTTCCTGACCCGGCTGGGCTTCAACTCCAAGATCGTGGTCACCGGCGACATCACCCAGGTCGACCTGCCCGGGGGCACGGACTCCGGACTGCGCACCGTGCTGGAGATCCTCTCCGACGTCGAGGACGTGACGATCACCCGGCTGAGCTCCGACGACGTCGTCCGCCACCAGCTGGTGGGGCGCATCGTCGACGCCTACGAGGCGCACCAGAATCGCCGGGAGCGCCGCGACGGCGGTCGCGGCGCCGCCGCGAAGGGGGAGCGATGACCGGCGTCGGGGCCCGGGCGTCCGGGATCGTGGTCGAGGACGCCTCCGGATCGGGCCGGGTCCCGGACGGGGCGGTCGAGCTGCTCCGCCGGCTCGGCGGCCACGTGAAGCACCGCCTGCATCTGGGCGAGGCCGTCGAGGTCGCGATCACGCTGATCGACGACGAGCAGATGGCGGCCCTGCACGAGGACTGGCTGGACCTGCCCGGCACCACCGACGTGATGAGCTTCCCGATGGACGAGCTGCGCGCCGGCACGGCGGAGGAGCCCGTCGCCGCCGGGATGCTCGGCGACGTGGTGATCAGCCCCGACGTCGCCGCGCGTCAGGCCGCCGAGGCCGGCCATGACACCGACGACGAGCTCGCGCTGCTGGCCGTGCACGGGATGCTGCACCTGCTCGGCCACGACCACGCCGAGGAGGCGGAGCGGCGGCGGATGTTCGCCCTGCAGACCGAGCTGCTGACCGGATTCCTCGGGCGCCCCGCCCCGACGCCGACCACCGGAACGGACGCATGAGCGGCGGGTCTATGAGCGACGGACCTCTGGTGCCGATCCTGCTGCTGGTGCTCGCCGCGCTCTGCGCGCTGGCCGCCGTCGTGCTGTCCACAGCAGAGTCCGCCTTCATGCGGCTGAGCCGCCGCGAGGCCGAGGAGATCGCGCAGAAGCATGGCTCGAGTGCGGTGGCCCGCATCCTGGACGACCCGGTCGCGCACACCGTCGCGCTGCAGCTCTGGCGCTGGCTCGGGGCGGCGATCGCCGTGCTGCTGGTGACCCTGGCGGCGGTGCGGCTCACCGGCGGGCCGCTGGCCGGCGGCCTCGCCGCCGGAGGCATGCTGGTGCTGGGCGGGATCGGGCTCGCCACGCTCTCGCCGCGCCGCGTGGGTCGGCAGCACCACCTGCTGGTCGCCACGCATACGGCGCGGCTGGTGCGCGGGCTGCGCACTGTGCTGGGCCCCGTCCCGCGGCTGCTCATCACCACGGGCACGCGGCTGGTGCCCGGCACCGGCGGCCCGGACCAGGGCTTCTTCGACGACGAGGAGCTGCGCGACGCCGTGGTGCGCGCCTCGGAGGGCGACGTCATCGAGGACGCCGAGGCCGAGCTGATCCAGTCGGTCTTCGACCTCTCGGAGACCCGCGTGCGCGCGGTGATGGTCCCGCGCCCCGACATGGTCTCGGTCTCCGCGACCGCGACGCTGGGAGAGGTGCTGTCGATCTTCCTGCGTTCCGGCTACTCCCGGGCGCCGGTCATCGAGGGGTCTGCGGACGCCGTGACCGGCATGATCTATCTGAAGGACGTCGCCTTCCTGGAGCATCGGCTGCACGCCGGGGAACCGCCGGCGGCCTTCGCCGAGCGGGCCCCCGAGGGCGTCGTCGCCGCCGAGGTCCAGCGCGCGGCGCGCTTCGTGCCCGAGTCCCAGCGCGTCTCGGCGCTGCTGCCCGAGCTGCAGCGGGAGTCCACGCACGTCGCCGTGGTCGTCGACGAGTACGGCGGGACCGCCGGACTGGTGACGCTGGAGGACCTCATCGAGGAGATCGTCGGCGACATCGTCGACGAGTACGACGTCGAGGCCGCCGAGGTCGAGGAGCTCGGCGACGGGCGGCGCCGTCTCTCGGCACGGATGAGCGTCGACGACTTCGCCGAGCTCCACGGGCTCGACCTCGACGACGAGGAGGACGTCGACACCGTCGGCGGTCTGCTCGCCAAGGCGCTGGGGCAGGTGCCGATCGTCGGCTCGGAGGCCGAGATCCAGGGGGTGCTGGTGCGCGCCGACGGGCTCTCCGGTCGGCGGAACCGCGTCAGCCATGTGCTCACCGCTCCGGCCCCCTCCCGGCAGGAGCGTGAGACCATGGAGCGTCCGTCCGATGCCGGATTCGGCGCCGACGCCGGTGCCGAGGACCGCGGCGGCCCAGCGGGGCCGCCCGCGCACCGCGGGCCCGGGCCGACGGCCGCAGCACCGACGAGACCCGCACCGACGAGCAGCAGGAGCACCAGTGAGCGATTTCCAGACCGTGCGCTTCGCGGAGCATGACGAGACCCATCGGGCCGGCTTCGCCAGCTTCGTCGGGCGGCCGAACGCCGGCAAGTCCACGCTGACCAACGCTCTGGTCGGCGAGAAGGTCGCGATCACCTCGTCGAAGCCGCAGACGACCCGCCACACCGTCCGCGGGATCGTCCACCGCGAGGACTCCCAGCTGGTGCTGGTCGACACCCCGGGGCTGCACCGTCCGCGGACGCTGCTCGGCCAGCGGCTCAACGACCTGGTGATCGAGACGCTCTCCGAGGTCGACGTCATCGGGTTCTGCCTGCCGGCGGACGAGACCATCGGCCCCGGCGACCGGTTCATCGCCGAGCAGCTGACCAAGGTGCCGCACCAGCCGGTGGTGGCCCTGGTCACCAAGACCGACACCGTGCCGCGCGGGGCGCTGGCCGAGCAGCTCATGGCCGTCGAGGCGCTGGGCCGCGAGCGGCTGGCCGGGCGCGGCCGCCAGGACGACGGCTTCGACGCGATCATCCCGGTCTCCGCGACGGCCGGCGACCAGGTCGAGGTGGTCGCCGACGAGCTGATCCGTCGGCTGCCGCTCTCGCCGCCGCTGTACCCCGAGGGCGATCTGACCGACGAGCCCGAGGCGGTCATGGTCGCCGAACTCGTCCGCGAGGCGGCGCTGGAGGATGTGCGCGACGAGCTGCCGCACTCCATCGCCGTCGTCGTCGACGAGATGGCCCCGCGCGAAGGACGGCCGGAGGACCGTCCGCTGATCGACGTCCACGCCAGCATCCACGTCGAGCGCGACTCGCAGAAGGCGATCATCATCGGCCGCGGCGGGCGCCGGCTGCAGGCGATCGGCACCGCGGCCCGCGAGTCCGTCGCGAAGCTGCTGGGCACCCCGGTCTACCTGGATCTGCATGTCAAAGTCACCAAGGACTGGCAGCGCGATGCGAAGAAGCTCGGCAAGCTGGGCTTCTGAACGATCCGAGGCGTCGGCCGATCGTCGTCCGCGGTCCACACTCTGGACCCTCCGGCCGGTGCGTGCCGCCGCGGTCCAGCGCATGCTAGGTTGTGTGCCGTGCAGCACTTCAGCGTTCCGATGCCTCGACTAGAGCTTCTCCGCCGCAGCGGGGAAGAGCTGTCGCGCGCGCCGTTCCCGGCGGTCGTCGCGGCATCCTGAGGCCGGTCCCCGTTGCGGAGTTCCCGCGCCGCCGATGAGTCGACGCGCCCCGGCTCAGTCCGACGACCCGCACCCGACGACCCGAGGACGTGATCCCGTGCGCCAGCTCCAGAAACCCTCTCCGATGCCGTTCCACCGGTACCTGCCCTTCGAGGAGCAGATCACCGTCGAGCTGCCCGACCGCACCTGGCCGGGCCGGAGCATCACCCAGGCCCCGCGCTGGTGCGCCGTCGACCTGCGCGACGGCAACCAGGCCCTCATCGACCCGATGTCCGCGGAACGCAAGCACCGGATGTTCGACCTGCTGGTCGAGATGGGCTACAAGGAGATCGAGGTGGGCTTCCCGGCGGCCTCGCAGACCGACTTCGACTTCGTCCGTCAGCTCATCGAGGGCGACAAGATCCCCGACGACGTCTACATCCAGGTGCTCACCCAGGCCCGCGAGCACCTCATCGAGCGCACCTTCGCCGCGCTGCAGGGCGCGCCGCGGGCGATCGTGCATCTGTACAACTCCACCTCGGTGCTGCAGCGCGAGGTCGTCTTCGGCCTCGACCAGGACGGCATCGCCGACATCGCCGCCCAGGGCGCCCGGATCTGCCTGAAGCACGAGGAGCAGATGCTGGCCGGCTCCGCCGTCGACACCGAGATCGTCTACCAGTACTCGCCGGAGTCCTTCACCGGCACCGAGCTCGACTTCGCCGCCCGCATCTCCGACGAGGTGGTCGACATCCTGGGCGGCACCCCGGAGAAGAAGGTCATCGTCAATCTGCCGGCGACGGTGGAGATGGCCACGCCCGACGTCTATGCGGACTCCATCGAGTGGATGCACCGCAACCTGCGGAATCGGGAGTCGATCATCCTCTCGCTGCATCCGCACAACGACCGCGGCACCGGCGTCGCCGCCGCCGAGCTGGGCTACATGGCCGGCGCCGACCGCATCGAGGGCTGCCTCTTCGGCAACGGGGAGCGCACCGGCAACGTCGACCTGGTCACCCTCGGGATGAACTTGTTCAGCCAGGGCGTGGACCCGCAGGTCGACTTCCGAGACATGGCACGCATCCGGCGGATCGCCGAGCACTGCAACCAGATGCCGGTGCAGGAGCGGTCGCCCTACGCCGGCGACCTCGTCTTCACCGCCTTCTCCGGATCCCACCAGGACGCCATCAAGAAGGGCTTCGAGCATCTCGAGCGCCGGGCGGCCGAGCAGGGCCTCGCCGTCGCCGACACCACCTGGGCGGTGCCGTATCTGCCGATCGACCCGAAGGACATCGGCCGCAGCTACGAGGCCGTCATCCGGGTCAACTCGCAGTCGGGCAAGGGCGGCGTGGCCTATCTGCTCAAGAGCGACCACGGCATCGATCTGCCCCGCCGGGCGCAGGTGGAGTTCTCCGCCGTGGTCCAGCACCGTGCCGACGACGGCGGCGGAGAGGTCTCCGGCGACGAGATCTGGCAGATCTTCCGCGACGAGTATCTGCCGGTGGACAGCGCCTCGCACCAGTGGGGCTACTACCGGCTGGGCCAGGTGCAGACGGCGTCCACCGCCGACGGGGGCTTCTCCATGGAGGTGGAGCTCGAGGCCGGCGGATCCCGGACGACGGAGCATGCCGAGGGCAACGGACCGGTGGCCTCGTTGCTGGAGATCCTGGCCCGCGACGGCGTCGACGTCCGCGTGCTGGACTACAGCGAGCACGCGATGAGCCAGGGCGGCGACGCCCAGGCGGCGGCCTTCGTCGAATGCGCCATCGGTGAGCGGGTGCTCTGGGGCGTGGGCATCGACCACAACACCACCACCGCCTCGCTGAAGGCCGTGGTCTCGGCGGTCAACCGCGCCATCCGCAGCATCGAGCACCCGGAGGACTCCGCCGTCTGAGCACCTCCGCCTCTCGTCCGCTCCGCCGTCCCCGCGGCCGGCGCGGCCTCCGGGACGGCGGAGCGGACGGGAGCAGACGGGAGCGGAGAGATGCGGGCACGGGAGTAGACTGGGGCGGTGGCCGGATCGACCTTCGCCTCGCGCAGCTATCGGGACGCCGCCGTCGTGCTGCGCACCCAGCAGCTCGGCGAGGCGGACCGCATCATCACCCTGCTCACCCGAGGGAACGGGCTGGTGCGCGCCGTCGCCAAGGGCGTGCGGCGGACGTCGTCGAAGTTCGGCGCCACTCTCGAGCCCTTCATGGTCGCCGACGTGCAGCTGGTGCACGGACGGAGCCTGGACATCATCACCCAGGCCGTCTCGCGCGGGACCTACGGCTCGCAGATCGTCGCCGACTACGACAAATACCGGGCGGCGGCCATCATGGCCGAGGCGACCGAGCGGCTCACCGATGCCGACGCCGACGGCACCGCCGGGCAGTTCGCACTCCTGCACGGGGCCCTCTCGGCGCTGGCCCGCTCGGTGCATCCGCCGGATCTGGTGCTGCACTCCCATCTGCTGCGGGCCATGAGTCTGGCCGGCTGGGGGATCTCCTGGGAGGCGTGCGCCTCCTGCGGCCGTCCCGGCCCGCAGGAGAGCTTCCACCCGGCGTGGGGCGGCCCGCTGTGCGGCGACTGCCGGGCCCCGGGCGCGCTGAGCACCTCCCGGGCCGTCGTCGGGCTGCTGGCGGCGCTGCAGGCCGGCGACTGGGAGCGGACCCGCGCCGCCGACCCGACGAGCCGTCACGACGCCGGGGACGTCGTCGTCGCGCATCTGCAGCACCATCTGGAGCGCCGGCTCGCCTCGCTGGGCTGACGCGTCGCTGTGCACGCCGGCCGCGGACACGCGCCATAATGGTCGCCATGGCATCTCCCTCCACCGTCCGCAGCTATGAGGATCCGTGGCCCCACGCCGACGGCGCGACGCCGCCGCGGCTCCCCGCCGAGCTGATCCCCGACCACGTGGCGATCGTCATGGACGGCAACGGCCGCTGGGCCAATCAGCGCGGGCTGCCGCGGACCGAGGGGCACCGGGCCGGCGAGCAGGCGCTGATGGAGGTGATCGCCGGGGCCGTGGAGGCCGGCGTGTCGCATGTCAGCGTCTTCGGCTTCTCCACCGAGAACTGGAAGCGCTCCCCGCAGGAGGTCCGCTTCCTGATGGGCTACTCGCGCGACGTGATCCGACACCAGGCCCAGGTGCTGCACTCCTGGGGCGTGCGCGTGCGCTGGAACGGCCGGCGCCCGCGGCTGTGGAAGTCCGTGATCCGCGAGCTCGAGGCGGCCGAGGAGCTGACCCGGGACAACGACCGCTGCACGCTGACGATGTGCGTGAACTACGGCGGCCGGGCCGAGATCACCGACGCGGCCCGGGAGATCGCCCGCAAGGCCGCGGACGGCCGACTGGACCCCGAGCAGATCCGCGAGTCCACGCTGGCCGCGCATCTCGACGAGCCCGATCTGCCCGACGTCGACCTCTTCCTCCGCAGCTCCGGCGAGCAGCGGATCTCCAACTTCCTGCTCTGGCAGTCGGCCTACGCCGAGATGGTGTTCCTCAACGTGCTCTGGCCGGACGTCGACCGCACCACGCTGTGGCGCGCGCTGGACATCTACGCCCGCCGCGACCGCCGCTACGGCGGTGCCGTGGATCAGGTGCCCTCGGCCCCCTCGCCTGAGGAGAAGGAGCCGGAGCACGGTTCGCCGTCGTCTTCCGGCGGCGGTGCGGGCGCCGGAGCCTCCGGGCCGTAGGCGCGCAGCCAGCGCAGCATCTCGTCCAGCGCCGTCCGCCGCACCGGCGCCCGCGAGGCGAAGACGTCGTGCAACGCCCCCTCGATCCGCGTCACGGCGACCTGCGGGCCGAGCCGGACGGCGCGGCGTGCCAGCACCTCGACGTCGAGCACGGCGTCGGAGGCGGTCAGCTCCTCGCTCCAGCGTCTCTGGTAGCGGGTCCGGTCGGAGAGCAGCACCAGCACCGGCACGGTGATGTCCAGGCCTGCGGCCACGGCGCGGTGTCCGGCGGCGACGGCGCGCATCCATCCGGGGGCCATCGGGAATGACCGCCGAGGCCTCCAGCGGGGGTGCAGACGCCATTCGCCGCGCGCCTCGACCGAGAGCGAGCGCCAGTAGTGGTCCAGCCGGGGCAGCGAGAGCGGCCGGGAGGGATCCAGACGGGTCAGCGGGGCGGCCAGCGCCTCGACGGCGGTGCGCGCCGGGGCGTCGCCGGGCATCTCCAGCCAGGGGCTGTTGAGCACCAGGGCGGAGGCCCGGCCCGGATGCCGGTGGCTCCACAGCGCGACGACGAGCCCGCCGGTCGAGTGGGCGTGGATCACCGGCGCCGGGGCCCCGGGATTCTCCTCGGCGATGATCGCCAGCGCCGCGTCGAGCTCCTCGTCGTACCGGGCCAGGTCGTCGATGTAGCCCGGGGTCTGCCAGGGCCGCAGGCTCCGGCCGTAGCGCCGCAGGTCCAGGGCGTAGAAGCGCCGACCCGCCGCGCTGAGTCGGCGGGCCAGCGGCAGGTTGTAGAAGTAGTCCGACCAGCCGTGCACGTGCAGGACAGGGGCGGCGGGGGGAGCC
>NZ_AFRW01000068.1 GCF_000220985.1 Nesterenkonia sp. F | reverse complement strand
GCAGCAGTACGGACTCGACGAGCAGCAGTACGGGTTCGTCTTCGGCGCCGGGGCGGTCGGGCTGATCGTCGCCACGCAGTGCAACGTGCGGCTGCTGCGTCGTTTCAGCCCCGCGCAGGTGCTGGCCGGGGCGCTGGCCGGCGGAGCTCTGGCCGGGCTGGTGCTGCTGCTGTGTGCGATGACCGGCGTCGGAGGGCTGCTCGGCATCCTGCTGCCGCTGTGGCTGGTGCTCGCCTCGGCGGGACTGGCGCTGCCCAACGCCCCGGCGCTGGCGCTCTCCCGGCACGGGGAGACCGCCGGGACGGCCGCGGCGCTGCTGGGCGCGGTGCAGTTCGGCATCGGCGCCGTCGCCGCCCCGGTGGTCGGCATGCTGGGCACCGGAGCGACGGCGATGGCCGCGGTGATCGCCGGCGGGATGGTCATCGCCAACGTCGTCGTGGTGGTGCTGGTGCGCCCCTGGAGGCTGGCGCCCGAGCCGCGCAGCCACGGGGTGCGCTCCGACTGAGCGCGGTGAGCACCGGGGCACAGGGGGCTCCGGCGGGGCCTCGAGGGAGGCGACAGCGTCTCATCTGTTGAACGCTCCTGTGCGTGCCGATACCGTGGAGAGATCCAGGTCACCGGAGTGAGGAGGCGCGATGGGCAGGGAGACGTTCACCGGGGACGTGGCGTTCGAGACGCGCGGCCACCTCGGCATCATCACGCTGAACCGCCCGAAGTCGCTGAACGCCCTCACCCAGCTGATGTGCGAGGCGATCCTCGTCCAGCTCGAGGAATGGGCGGAGGACGACGCCGTCGCCCAGGTGCTGGTCCGCGGCGCGGGGGACACGGGGCTGTCGGCCGGCGGCGACGTGGTCGGCGTGCACCGTGACATGGTCGAGCACCAGGAGGTCGACGGCGGCCCGGTGCTGCCCGACGGCACCCCGGCCTACCAGGCGCACTTCGCCACCGAGGACTTCTGGTCGGCGGAGTACCGGATGAATCTGGCGATCGCCCGCTATCCCAAGCCCTACATCGCCGTGATGGACGGGCTGACCCTCGGCGGCGGAGTGGGGTTGTCGGCCCACGGCAGCCACCGGCTGGTGACCGAGCGCACCCGGGCGGGCATGCCGGAGACGACGATCGGCTTCTCGCCCGACGTCGGCGGCACCCATCTGCTCTCCCGCGCCCCGCACAAGGCGGGTCTGCATGCCGGG
>NZ_AFRW01000069.1 GCF_000220985.1 Nesterenkonia sp. F | reverse complement strand
ATGTTCGGCTACATCGGCGAGCTCCGCTCGCGCACCCAGGGCCGGGCCGTCTTCACCATGACCTTCGAGGCCTACGCCGAGGTTCCGAAGGCCGTGGCCGAGGAGATCATCGAGAAGAACCGCGGCGAGTGACGGTCTGACCGATCGTCCTCGGCGCAGCTCGAGGCCCCGTTCCCCCGCCGGTCGTCCGGCGGGCGGGGGAGCGGGCTCCCGGCGGGACCGGATCCGGAGCGGTCCCGCCGATCAGCCGCCTGACGGGGCAGGCGCGACCGGCCCGTGAGGTCTCCGGAAATTTCACTGAATACCATGCGCCCCAGTAGACTTGCGAGAGTTTCAGCCTTGCACCAGTGCGGCTGATAGCACGTCTTCTGACTGAACACGTTCTTAGGAGGAACCTGTGGCCAAGGCAAAGTTCGAGCGGAGCAAGCCGCACCTGAACATCGGCACCATCGGTCACGTCGACCATGGTAAGACGACCCTGACCGCCGCCATCTCCAAGGTGCTCGCCGAGAAGTACCCGGAGCTGAACGACGCGAAGGACTTCGCCGGCATCGACAACGCTCCGGAGGAGCGCGAGCGCGGCATCACCATCAACGTGTCCCACGTGGAGTACCAGACGGAGAAGCGCCACTACGCGCACGTCGACGCTCCGGGCCACGCTGACTACGTGAAGAACATGATCACCGGTGCCGCCCAGATGGACGGCTCCATCCTCGTGGTCGCCGCCACCGACGGTCCGATGGCCCAGACCCGCGAGCACGTCCTGCTCGCCCGCCAGGTCGGCGTCCCGGCGCTGCTGGTGGCCCTCAACAAGGCCGACATGGTCGAGGACGAGGAGCTGCTGGACCTGGTCGAGATGGAGGTCCGCGAGCTGCTGTCCGAGCAGGACTTCGACGGCGACAACACTCCGGTCATCCGCACCTCGGCACTGAAGGCGCTCGAGGGCGACGCCGAGTGGGTCAAGACCGTCGAAGAGCTGATGGACCAGGTCGACGAGTACATCCCGGAGCCGGAGCGCGACAAGGACAAGCCGTTCCTGATGCCGATCGAGGACGTCTTCACCATCACCGGCCGCGGCACCGTCGTGACCGGCCGCGCCGAGCGCGGCACGCTGAAGATCAGCTCCGACGTCGAGATCATCGGCATCCGCGAGAAGCAGAAGACCACCGTCACGGGCATCGAGATGTTCCACAAGCAGCTCGACGAGGCCTGGGCCGGCGAGAACTGCGGTCTGCTGCTGCGCGGTCTGAAGCGTGACGACGTCGAGCGCGGCCAGGTCGTGGCCGCCCCGGGCTCGATCACCCCGCACACCAACTTCGAGGCGAACGTCTACATCCTGTCCAAGGACGAGGGCGGCCGTCACAACCCCTTCTACACCAACTACCGTCCGCAGTTCTACTTCCGGACCACCGACGTCACCGGCGTCATCGAGCTGCCGGAGGGCACCGAGATGGTCATGCCGGGCGACAACACCGAGATGACCGTCGAGCTCATCCAGGAGATCGCCATGGAGGAGGGCCTCGGCTTCGCCATCCGCGAGGGTGGCCGCACCGTGGGCTCCGGCCGTGTGACCAAGATCCTGAAGTGATCCTTCGGATCTGCTGATCTCGGGGAAGGCCCCGACCCGGTCCTGACGGGCGAGGTCGGATAACTCCCCGGAGTCGACGAGAGCCCCCGACGTCCCCGCGACGTCGGGGGCTCTCGTGCTGTCCGGGCCGGGCGGGCTGCACAGCGTCGGGCGGGGCCGCCGGCGGCCCCTTCCGAGCGGGTTTGCAATCCATGGGGGCATCTGTCAGTATGGACAAGTTGCTCACGGACGATTGCGTCCCGGCGTGCCCATTCTCGGGTCCGCTGCAGTGGGCGAAAGACCATTCGAGATCGAGACCGACCCTCGTGGTGTGTCTCGCTGTGCGCAGATACTCTGCTCATCAAAGCGACACGCCCGACCGCGGGGGTCGGATCCCCGACAGGGCGAGCAGCCGTGGCGACGCGCGGAGAGCGCGGCGGACGCGGTTCGGCCTGATCGGGATGTGCGTCACCTCCTCGACGGGAGGCGACGCGCAGTCCGCAACTGCAGAAGGGGAGTGCCGCGGGACGTCCCTGTCCGGCGCATGGCCAGGCCTTCTCACCACCGACGCGCGCGTCGGGCCGCTGCGGGCTGTGAGAGACCACATGACGAAGCAGTGACCAGAAAGAGGCAGATGCCATGGCGGGACAGAAAATCCGCATCCGGCTGAAGTCGTACGACCACGAGGTCATCGACAGCTCGGCTCGGAAGATCGTCGACACCGTGACGCGCGCCGGCGCGACGGTCGTCGGCCCGGTGCCGCTGCCGACCGAGAAGAACGTGTACGCCGTGATCCGGTCGCCGCACAAGTACAAGGACAGCCGCGAGCACTTCGAGATGCGCACTCATAAGCGCCTCATCGACATCGTCGACCCGACCCCCAAGGCGGTCGACTCGTTGATGCGTCTCGACCTGCCTGCAGACGTCAATATCGAGATCAAGCTCTGAAGCAGGGAGGTGCTGAGAGAACTATGACCAACATTTCCCGCGTCGAACTGAACGTCAAGGGGCTGCTGGGCACGAAGCTCGGCATGACCCAGGTCTGGGACGAGGACAACAACCTCGTGCCGGTCACTGTCGTCCAGGCCGACTCCAATGTCATCACCCAGATCCGCACCGCGGAGAACGACGGCTACTCGGCCGTGCAGATCGGCTACGGCCAGATCGATCCGCGCAAGGTGACCAAGCCGCTGGCCGGTCACTTCGAGAAGGCCGGCGTGACCCCGCGTCGCCACCTCGTCGAGATCCGCACCGGCGACGCCTCCGAGTATGAGGCCGGCCAGGACCTGTCCGTCGAGTCCTTCGAGACCGGTCAGAAGGTCGACGTCGTCGGCCGCACCAAGGGCAAGGGCTTCGCCGGCGTCATGAAGCGTCACGGCTTCGGCGGCGTCGGCGCCTCCCACGGTCAGCACAAGAACCACCGGAAGCCCGGCGCCATCGGCGGCGCCGCGACTCCGGGCCGCGTGTTCAAGGGCGTGCGCATGGCCGGCCGGATGGGCAACAACCGCCACACCACGCACAACCTCACCGTCCACGCCGTGGACGCCGAGAAGAACCTGCTGCTCATCAAGGGCGCCGTCCCCGGTGCTCGCGGCCAGGTCGTCCTGGTCCGCACTGCAGTGAAGGGAGCATGATCCTCATGGCCAACAAGGTTTCCGTCGATCTCCCCGCCGAGGTCTTCGACGCCAAGACCAACGTCGCACTGATCCATCAGGTCGTCGTCGCGCAGCAGGCCGCAGCTCGTCAGGGCACCCACAAGGTGAAGACCCGCTCCGAGGTCTCCGGCACCGGCACGAAGCCGTTCCGGCAGAAGGGCACCGGTCGGGCGCGCCAGGGTTCGATGATCGCCCCGCACATGATCGGCGGCGGCATCGTGCACGGCCCGACTCCGCGGGACTACAGCAAGAAGGTCCCGAAGAAGATGAAGGCCGCCGCGCTGCGCGGGGTCCTCTCCGACCGTGCTCGCGCCGGCCGCGTCCACGTGGTCGACGCTCTGGTCGAGTCCACCTCCACCAAGGCTGCGAAGCAGGCCCTGGAGGGACTGGGCGGCCAGAACCGCAACTGGCTGGTCGTGATCGACCGCGGCGACGACGCCGCCGCGCTGTCGACCCGCAACCTGCCGTCCGTCCACACGCTGTACGCCGACCAGCTGAACACCTACGACGTCGTCGTCTCCGACGACCTGGTGTTCACCCAGGCCGGCTACGACGCCTTCCTGGCCCATGCCCAGGGTGCGAACAAGGAGGAGGCCAAGTGAGCGTCCCGACCGTCAAGGATCCGCGCGACGTCATCATCGCGCCGGTCGTCTCGGAGAAGTCCTACGGCCTGATCGACGAGGGCAAGTACACCTTCCTCGTCGAGGTGAAGGCCACCAAGTCGGAGATCAAGTACGCCGTGGAGAAGATCTTCGGCGTCACCGTCGACAAGGTGAACACCAACAACCGCCCGGGCAAGCGGAAGCGCACCCGCTTCGGCTGGGGTTCGCGCAACGACACCAAGCGTGCCGTGGTGAGCCTCCGCGAGGGCAACATTGACATCTTCGGAGGTCCGCTGTCCTGACCAGGGCAGGCGGAGACCACTTAATCGAGGAAGAAGAACATGGCTATCCGTAACCTCAAGCCGTCCACCCCGGGCCAGCGTGGCTCGTCGGTGGCCGACTTCGCAGAGATCACCCGGGACACCCCGGAGAAGTCCCTGCTGCGTCCGCTGGGCAAGACCGGCGGACGCAACAGCTCGGGCAAGATCACCACTCGCCACAAGGGCGGCGGGCACAAGCGCCAGTACCGGCTGATCGACTTCCGCCGGTCGGACAAGGACGGCGTGCCGGCCAAGGTCGCTCACATCGAGTACGACCCGAACCGCACCGCCCGCATCGCGCTGCTGCACTTCGCCGACGGCGAGAAGCGCTACATCCTGGCTCCGGGCCGGCTGGCCCAGGGCGCGACCGTCGAGTCGGGCCCGAACGCCGACATCAAGCCGGGCAACAACCTGCCGCTGCGCAACATCCCGCTGGGCACCGTCGTGCACGGCGTGGAGCTGCGTCCGGGCGGCGGCGCCAAGCTCGGCCGCTCCGCCGGCGCCTCCATCCAGCTGGTGGCCCGCGAGGGCAAGCACGCGCAGCTGAAGCTGCCCTCCGGCGAGGTCCGCAACGTCGACGTGCGCTGCCGCGCCACCGTCGGCCAGGTGGGCAACGCCGAGCAGTCCAACATCAGCTGGGGCAAGGCCGGCCGCAGTCGCTGGAAGGGCGTCCGTCCGACCGTCCGCGGCGTCGTGATGAACCCGATCGACCACCCGCACGGCGGTGGCGAGGGCAAGTCCTCCGGCGGCCGCCACCCGGTCAACCCGAACGGCATGCCCGAGGGTCGCACGCGGCGCCCGAAGAAGGAGAGCGACAAGCTCATCGTGCGTCGCCGTCGTACCAAGAAGAACAAGCGATAGGAGCCTGGAGCCATGCCACGCAGCTTGAAGAAGGGCCCCTTCGTTGATCAGCACCTGTACCTGAAGGTGCAGGCTGAGAACGAAAAGGGCACCAAGAATGTCATCAAGACCTGGTCCCGCCGTTCGATGATCGTCCCGGACATGCTCGGCCACACCATCGCCGTGCACGACGGCCGGAAGCACATCCCGGTGTTCATCACCGAGTCGATGGTCGGGCACAAGCTCGGCGAGTTCGCTTCGACGCGCACGTTCCGCGGCCATGTGAAGGACGACAAGAAGGGCAAGCGCCGCTGATCCCCGAGGGGATGAGCACGCTGCCTCTTCGATCCAGAGACGAGAGAAGGAAAGCAATGGAAGCCAAGGCAATTGCGCGCTATCTGCGTGTGTCGCCTATGAAGGCCCGGCGCGTCGTCGACCTTGTCCGCGGCAAGCAGGCCAACGAGGCGCTGGCGATCCTGCAGTTCGCCCCGCAGGGAGCCTCCGAGCCGGTCTACAAGGTTCTGGCCTCGGCGATGGCGAACGCTCGCCAGCACGCCGACCAGGCCGGCGTCGCGTTCAACGAGGACGACTACGTCGTGACCGAGGCCCGGGTCGACGAGGGTCCGACCATGAAGCGGTTCCGCCCGCGCGCCCAGGGTCGGGCCTACCGCATCAACAAGCGCACCAGCCACGTGACCGTCGTGGTCGGTGCGGACGAGAAAGGTGGGGATCAGTAGTGGGTAACAAGATCAACCCCAATGGTTTCCGTCTGGGCGTCACGACGGACCACGTCTCCCACTGGTACGCCGACTCCAACGCGGCGGGTCAGCGCTACAAGGACTTCGTGAAGGAAGACGTCCAGATCCGCGAGCTGCTGGCGAAGAGCGTGGAGCGCGCCGGCATCTCCAAGGTCGAGATCGAGCGCACCCGCGACCGCGTCCGGGTCGACATCCACACTGCCCGTCCGGGCATCGTCATCGGCCGCCGCGGCGCCGAGGCGGACCGGATCCGCGGCCAGCTGGAGAAGCTGACCGCCAAGCAGATCCAGCTGAACATCCTCGAGGTCAAGAACCCCGAGACCGATGCCCAGCTGATCGCCCAGGGCGTCGCCGAGCAGCTGGCCGCCCGCGTGGCGTTCCGCCGCGCGATGAAGAAGTCCATCGTCCTCGGCCATGCGGTCGGGCGCGAAGGGCATCCGGATCCAGTGCTCCGGCCGTCTGGGCGGTGCGGAGATGTCGCGCAACGAGTTCTACCGCGAGGGCCGCGTGCCGCTGCACACCCTCCGGGCCAACATCGACTTCGGCAAGCACGAGGCCAAGACCACCTTCGGCCGCATCGGCGTGAAGGTCTGGGTCTACAAGGGCGACCTGACCGACAAGGAGCTGGCCGCCCAGCAGGCCGCGCAGCCTTCGGGCCGCGGCGGCGGGCGCGGCGGCGGTGGTGGCCGCGGCGGCGAGCGTCGTCGGCGCGGCGGTCGCAGCCGCGACCAGCAGGCCCCCGCTGAGACCGCAGCCCAGCCGGCTGCTTCCGAG
Source organism: Nesterenkonia sp. F (assembly GCF_000220985.1). Taxonomy (GTDB): domain Bacteria; phylum Actinomycetota; class Actinomycetes; order Actinomycetales; family Micrococcaceae; genus Nesterenkonia. The sequence goes on along the minus strand of NZ_AFRW01000069.1, from coordinate 807 downwards.
TCTGCAGCAGAAGGAGGTCAGAGCTGATGCTGATGCCCCGTCGAGTCAAGTACCGCAAGCCGCACAAGCCGAAGCGTCGCGGCCACGCCAAGGGCGGCACTGAGCTCGCCTTCGGCGAGTACGGCATCCAGGCCCTGGGCCACGGCTGGGTCACGAACCGCCAGATCGAGTCTGCGCGTATCGCCATGACCCGCCACATCAAGCGAGGCGGAAAGGTGTGGATCAACATCTACCCGGACCACCCGCTGACCAAGAAGCCGGCCGAGGTCCGCATGGGCTCCGGCAAGGGCTCGCCCGAGTGGTGGGTGGCCAACGTGAAGCCCGGACGTGTGATGTTCGAGCTGACCGTGACCGGTGCCAGCGACGAGGTGGCCAAGGAGGCCCTCCGTCTGGCAATCCACAAGCTGCCGATGAAGGCACGCGTGATCAGCCGAGAGAGTGGTGAGTGACCATGGCAGTTGGGTCGAAGGATCTGACGGTTGAGACGCTCTCCGCGATGGACGACTCGTCCCTCGCCGAGCAGCTGCGCAGCGCCAAGGAGGAGCTGTTCAACCTTCGCTTCCAGTCCGCCACCGGTCAGCTGGAGAACTCCAGCCGTCTGAAGGCCGTCAAGCGCGACATCGCCCGGATCTACACGGTCCTGCGCGAGCGGGAGCTGGGCATTCGCGAGTCGGTCGGTGCTGAGGCAGAGTCCACTGAAGAGAAGGCTGAGGACTGATCATGAGCGAAACCAACACCGAGGCACAGGGCACTGAGCGCGCCTACCGCAAGAACCTGCGCGGCGTCGTGGTGTCCGACAAGATGCAC
>NZ_AFRW01000070.1 GCF_000220985.1 Nesterenkonia sp. F | reverse complement strand
CGTCGACGACCCCGTCGGCGGCGTCGTCGGACGTCTCGGGCACGAGGCGCCGCGCCGCGGGAGCCGTCGCGGGCGAGGCCGGCGAGGATTGCGGACTCATGTGCTGATCACCCCTCTCCGCCGCTGCACCAGCAGCAGCACCACGAACACGACCGAGCCGACCAGGCCGAGCACCAGGCCGACCGGGACCTCGAAGGGCGCGCGGACCGTGCGGCCCAGCAGATCGCAGGCGGTGACCACGCTGATGCCGGCCAGGCAGACCCAGGGCAGGTTCGAGCGCAGGTCGTCGCCGCGGATCATCGAGACCAGGTTCGGCACCACCAGTCCGAGGAAGGGCAGGGTGCCGACCACCGTGGCGGTCACTCCCGTCGCGACGGCGACCATCGCGGTGCCCAGCAGCACCACGGCGCCGTGGTTCAGCCCGACCGAGGTCGCCGTCTCCTTCCCCAGTCCGGCGACGGTGAACTGGTCGGCGACGAAGAAGATGAGCACGGCCACGACCAGCACGATCCAGAGGACCTCGTACTGGCCGCGGATCACCGAGGTGAAGGAGCCGGCGAACCAGATCCCCAGCGTCTGGAGCATGTCGGTCATCAGCGCCAGATAGGTGGAGATGGACCCGACGACGGCGCCGAGCATGAGACCGATGATCGGCACCACCAGCGAGGACCGCAGCGAGACCCGACGCAGGAAGAGGAAGAAGACCATGGTCCCGAGGAAGGCCATCGTCGTCGCGCCGAGCATCTTCACCGTCAGGCTGGCCTGCGGGGCGACGATCATCACCAGCAGCAGGCCGAGTCCGGCCCACTCGGTGGTGCCGGTGGTGGTGGGCTCGACGAAGCGGTTCTGCGTGAGCAGCTGCATGATCAGCCCGCACATCGCCATCGAGGCGCCGGCGAGGATCAGCCCGATCGTCCGCGGGATGCGGGTGATGCCGACCATCCAGAAGCCGTCGGCGCTGAAGGCGTCGTACTGGCCGACGGCCACGGAGAATCCCAGCAGCACCAGCGTGACGGCGACGCCGAGCAGGAACCACCGGCCGCCGAGCCGCCGCAGTCCGGTCGGCCGGGAGCCGGCCGGACGACGGGCGACGGCCCGCCCGGCGTCGTCGGCGTCGCGGGGAGCCGCGGCGACGGACGACGGCGGACGGGCCGTCTCGACGGAGGGCCGACTCACTGGTCGGACTCCTCCGACTCGTCAGCACCCTCGCCGGCGGACTCCAGCGCGTCGGCGAAGTCGGAGAAGAACTCCGTGTAGGCCTGGACGTCCTCGGTGGTGTAGAAGTTCGCCGGCAGGTGGACGATCTGGTCGTTCTCCACCGCCGGGACGTCCTGCAGCGCCTCGGACTCCTCGATGAGCTCGGCGGCCGGGGTGTAGTCGTCCTCGCCGGCGGCGATCTGCGCGTCGCGGTCGAGCACCAGCAGCCATTCCGGCTCCGCGGCGGCGATGGCCTCCACCGAGATGTCGTCGCCGTGGGACTCGTCCTCGCCCTCCTGCTCCAGAGCCGGCTCCAGTCCGAGGATGTCGAAGACCGGACCGATGGCGCGGCCGGTGGTCGGGGCGACGTAGGAGATGTCGCCGCCGGAGGTCAGCAGCCCCATCACCGACGACTCGCCGTCGTAGGCCTCCGTCGCGCGGTCGATCTGGGCTTGGAAGTCCTCGACGAGCCCGGCGGCGGCCTCCTCCTGGCCGAAGACGGTGCCCAGCGCCTCGACCTGACGGATCAGCTCCTGGTCGAAGGGCTCGCCGTCGCGCGGGTCGAACTCGAGCAGCGTGGCGTCCGGGGCGAGCTCGGCGAGGTCCTCGCGGTGCTGGGCGAAGCGCTGGCCGTTGATGATCAGGTCCGGCTGGGCGGCGACGACCTGCTCGAGGTCGGGCTCGCGGTGCAGCCCCATGTCGAGGATCGACTCGTCGTCCTTGTAGGACACCTCGTCGGCCATCAGCTGGCGCGGGGCCGCCGACAGCTCGACGCCGAACTCCTCCAGGACGCGGAAGGAGCGGTTGTCGGTGGCGATGACCGACTCGTAGTCCTGGTCGACCTCGTAGGTGCCGTGGTTGTCGGTGACCTCGACGGTCGTCGCCTCGGCGGCTGACGAGGATCCGGCGGATCCGGTCTCGGGGTCGTCGGCCGAGGCCTGGCCGGAGCAGGCGGTGAGAGCCAGCAGACCGACGGCGGCCGGGACGGCGCTGCGGGATGCGCGGGTGAAGTGCACGGGTCCTCCTGAGGAACGAGTGATGGGCGGATGCGTCGGGCGGAGACCTGCCGGAGCGGATCCGGCGCCGTCGACGTCGCCCCTGGGTGCGCCGACGACCTCGACGAGCTTAGCCTCACCTAACACCATAAGAGCATATTCATATGCACCTCCGGACGTCTCGAATATGACGCGACATTCCGCCCTGCCCCCTGAGCCTCGCCCCGCGCTAGGGTGGAACGCGATGACCGAGACCTCCCCGCTGGCCCCCGTGCTCACGCCCGAGGGGTGGGAGCTGCTGAACTCCCTGCCGGCCTACGACGACGCCGCCTCCATGGCGCTGAACCAGCGGCTGCGCGACGCCGGCCACGACGCCGGGCTGGTCGCCGCCGCGCTGACCCAGTCGCGGCTGCGCCGCGACGCCCGGGCCAAATTCGGGGGCTTCGCCGAGCGGATGCTGTTCACCGACGACGGCCTGCAGCAGTCCACCCGCCTGCCCGTCGCCGCCCGCCACGCCCGCCGCTTCCGCGAGGCCGGGGTCACCTCGGTGGCCGATCTGGGCTGCGGGCTGGGCGCCGACGCCATGGCCGCCGCGGCTCTGGGGCTGGACGTCGTCGGCGTCGAGGCCGACGAGACCACCGCCGCGGCGGCGACGATGAACCTCGCCGCCTTCCCCGAGGCTCGGGTGGAGCACACCGCCGCCGAGGACTTCGTCGCCGCCCATCAGCTGGCCGAGCCCGGCCGGGCCGCGGCCCTGGGCTGGGGGCTGTGGCTGGACCCGGCCCGCCGCGACGTCGACGCCGGACGCTCCGCCGGCGGCCGCACGAAGCGCCTCTGGAACCCCGAGACCTTCTCCCCGCCGCTGAGTCTGGTCACCGAGCTGGCCGCGACCGGCGTGCCGCTGGGCGTGAAGCTCGGCCCGGGCCTGCCGCACGAGCTCATCCCGTCCGACTGCGAGGCCGAATGGGTCAGCGTCGACGGTCAGGTCGTCGAAGTGGTGCTGTGGTTCAACGCGCTGGCCCGCCCCGGCGTGCGCCGCGCGGCGACAGTGCTGCGCACGGCAGGGGGCGACGCCGGGACGGACGAGGCGAGCCTCGCCGTCGAGGAGCTGACCAGCGGCGAGGACTTCGACGAGGCGCCGGAGCCCCGCGTCGCCGGCCGGGCGGGGCTGACCGGAATGCTCTGCGAGCCCGACGGTGCGGTGATCCGCGCCGGCCTGGTCGCCGACCTCGCCGATCAGCTGCGCGGAAGGATGCTGGACGAGCACATCGCCTATTTCTGCGTCGACGCCGAGGACGCGGAGGCCGCCGCCTCCACCGCGACCGTGCGGGCGCATCGCGTCGTCGAGGTGCTGGACTTCTCGGTCAAGCGGCTCAAGCGCTGGGTCGCCGAGCACGGCGTGGGTCGGCTGGAGATCAAGAAGCGCGGCGTCGACGTCGTGCCCGAGCAGCTGCGCACGCAGCTGCTGGGCGGGAAGAAGAAGCGCGACGGCGCGGCGGCCACGCTGGTGATCACCCGTCTCGGCGAGGACCGCGTCGTCGCCGTCGTCGACCCGCTCCCCCGCCGCTGAGGCCCCCGCCCGCGATGCCCCGCCGCTCGATGAGTCCGTGGAAAGCGCGGGAAAGCGCGCGTATTCCGCCCCGTTCCGCGGAGTCATCGCCGGGGACCCGCACGGAACCCCGCTCCATCTTGTGGCCCACCGCACCTGCACATATCCTGAACGCACATGCGACCGACAACACCTGCACCTGACACCGCGGCTCTGCGCCGACCGGCTCGCCGTCGCCCCGCGCGTGCCGCCGGCCCCGCCGTCCTCGGCACCCTGGCGCTCGCTCTGACCTCCTGCACGGACGCCCCGTCATCCCCGCAGAGCACGGAGGACCTGCTGGTGACCTTCGCCGCGGAGCAGCGGCCCGAGGATGCGCTGCCGACGGTCGCCGGGCAGCCCGACGACCGCAGGAGCGACGAGCTCGCCGGAGAGACCTCGCGCTTCCTCGGGGCGAGCGACCATGCGAAGTTCTGGGCGGTCCAGAACGACGACGGCGCGATCTGTCTGGTCATCGGCCTGCAGGACACCTCGACCGCCAGGACCTGCCTCGCACCGGCGGACTTCTCCCGTCGCGGCGTATGGCTCGGGCACAGCGGGCCGGAGGAGCGTGTCCTGGCGTTCCTCGTCCCGGACGCCATGGAGGTCGAGGAGGTGCCCGAGGGGATGACGGCGGTGACCCCCTGGCTCGTTGCCGGCGAGAGCACCGGAGACGCCGAGACCGTCCGCTTCACCGTCCCCGACGACATCGACAGCAGCCTCGCGCCGATCGAGATGCCGCTGGACTGATCCCGCCTCGCGCTCGGGCCCCGCCCCTCACGATGACTCCGTGGAAGGTGTGGGAAAGCGGCGGCATTCCCACGCGTCCCACGGAGTCATCGCCCGGAGGGAGCTGCGCAGTCAGCAGCCGCCGTCGCCGACGTCCAGCTCGCCGACCTCGGCCGGCAGGCGACCGGGAGCCTCGGCGCCGGCGAGCACCTCGACCAGCGCGGCGAAGGACTCCTCGGTCCGTCCGTAGAGGGCGATGCGGGTCTCGGCGTCGGAGTCCGCCAGCGCGGCGGGACGGTCCAGCGCGACGGCGACGTCGCCGCCCGCGGATCCCCGCGACCCGCCGAACAGCTGGACGGTCGTCCCCTGCCCTGTCGGAATCCCGGCGTCCCAGGCCGCTGCGGCCAGACGCGCCCGGTCCGTCGCGGTGCCGCCGAGGATCCGGATCCCCTGACCGGTGAGATCCTCCCCGCAGGTGCCGGAGACCAGTGTGGCCGACTCCTCGGCCAGCTCGCCCGCGACGTCCGCGGAATCGAGGGAATCAGCAGAGTCCGTGCCCGAGTGGTCGGAGCCGCCCGCGTCCTCCTCGGAGAGCACCTCCGGAGTCTCCACACCCGGCCCGGCGGCGAGCTCGCCGTCGGCCAGGTCCTGCCGCCAGAGCTGCAGCGCGACCACCCGCTCGGCCGCCTGCCTCAGTCGATCCTCCGACACCTCGCCGGAGTCCACGGCGTCGACGACCGCCGCATGGGCGGTGGCGACGTCCGAGGGCATCAGCAGCAGATCCGCCCCGGCCTGCAGCGCCAGCACCGGCGCGCGGGCGGGTCCGTAGCCGTCGACGATCGCGCCCATGTTCAGCGCGTCGGTGACGATCACCCCGTCGTGGCCCATGTCGCGGACCTCCTGGTAGGCGGCCGAGGACAATGACGTCGGCACGCCCTCCTCCAGGGCGGGCACGTCGAGGTGGCCCATCATCACCATCGGCACACCGGCCTCGATCCCGCGGGCGAAGGGCGTCCAGTCCCGCTGCCGCAGCTGCTCCAGGGAGGCGTCCTGCCGGGGCAGCGCCACATGCGAGTCCTCCGTCACCGACCCGTGCCCGGGGAAGTGCTTCAGCGATCCGGCCAGACCGCCCTCGGCCAGGCCGCGGGTCGCCGCCAGCGCCAGCTCGCCGGCCAGCTGCGGGTCCGTGCTGAACGACCGCGCTCCGATGGTCGGATCGGCCGGCCCGACGGTGACGTCGGCGATCGGCGCGAAGTCCATGGTGAAGCCCAGCTCGGCCAGATCCGCGGCCATCGCCCGGTGGCCGGCGACGGCGAGCTCGGTGCCGTCCGCCGGGCTCCCGCCGTCCCCGGACCCGTCGCCCGCGTCGCCTTCGAGCCCGTCGCCGGCGGCAGCGGCTCCATAGGCCATCGGCGTCGGCCATTCGGTCAGCGGCTCCCCGACCCGGGTGACCAGTCCGCCCTCCTGGTCGACGGCGACGATGCCGGGGACCTCGTCGTCGGTCGCGGCCCGCAGCCGCTCCAGCTGTCCGCTCAGCGCCTCGACGTCGACGCCGCCGTCGGCTCCGGTCGGCACGTTCGGCGGCATCACGATGGCCCCGGCCAGGTGCAGCCGCTCGATCTGCTCGGCCATCGTCGAGGCGTCGACGCCGTCGTACTGGCCGACGAGCACCTGCCCGGCCCGCTCCTCCGCGTTCATCCCGGAGACCAGCTCCTCGGCCTGCTCGCGGTGCTCCTCCGAGGGTCCGGCCAGCGCCTGGTCGCGCTCCTGCCCGGCCTCACGACGACGCTCCTCGCGGCGCTGCTCGGCGCTGAGCCCCTGGTCGGACCCGCCGTCTCCGGCCGTCGCGTCCGACGAGCCCGTCGGACCCGAGCCGCCGTCGTCGACCGCGCAGCCGGCCAGCAGCAGGGACATCGCCAGCCCGACGGCGGCCGCGCGGCGGCGCAGGAAGGTATGCGTCATGCCGACCACTGTAACGAGCCGAGCCCGGTCGCGGCGCCGTCGCCGGGGATCGCGGCGGGGCCGGTATCGTGAGAGCCTGCACACCCGCCGGCGCCGTCGCCGCACCGCTGCCGAACCCGCCGCACCGTCCGGTCCCCGACCTCGCCGACCCGCGGCCCGACCCGCCGAGGAGCTGCCCGTGGACCTGCCCTTCGCCCCGTCCGAGCGCTCGACCCTGGGCCTGGAGTGGGAACTGGCCCTCGTCGACCGCGAGACCGGGGATCTGCGCTCGGTGGCCGACCACGTCCTCACCGCCTGCCACGACGACATGCCGAGCCTGGGGCCGGAGGACGACCACCCCTACGTGAAGCGCGAGCTGCTGACCAACACCGTCGAGGTCATCACCGACGTCTGCGACACCGTCGACGAGGGCATCTCCTCGCTGCGCGAGACGGCCCGGGGCGTCCAGCGGCACTGCGACCCGCTCGGCGTCGAGCTCTACTCGCAGGGCTCGCACCCCTTCGCCCCGCCGCGCGAGCAGCCGGTCACCGACAAGGAGCGCTACGCCGAGCTGATCCGCCGCACCCAGTGGTGGGGCCGGCAGATGGTCATCTACGGCGTCCACGTGCACGTCGGGCTGACCGACCGCCGCCAGGCGATGCCCGCCGTCGACGGGCTGCTGAACTATTACCCGCATTTCCAGGCGCTCTCGGCCTCCTCGCCGTACTGGTCCGGCGAGGACACCGGCTACGCCTCGCAGCGGGCGCTGATGTTCCAGCAGCTGCCCACCGCCGGGCTGCCCTTCCAGTTCGACGAGTGGTCGGGCTTCGAGCGCTGCGTCGAGGACATGACCCACACCGGGGTGATCGACGACGTCTCCGAGGTCCGCTGGGACATCCGGCCGGTGCCGCGGCTGGGGACGGTCGAGATGCGCGTCTGCGACGGACTGGCCACGCTGGAGCACATCGCCGGCGTCGCCGCGCTCACCCAGTGCCTGGTCCACTCCATCGTCCGCGACGTCGAGCAGGGCCGGACGGTCCCGACGATGCCCCCCTGGCACACGCAGGAGAACAAGTGGCGGGCGGCCCGCTACGGCCTCGACGCGATCATCATCCTCAATGCCGCAGGCGATGAGGAGCTGGTCACCGACCATCTGATGCGCGAGCTGAACCGGCTGGAACCGGTGGCCGCGCAGCTCGGCTGCGCCGACGAGCTCGGCTTGGTCGAGCAGATGATGCGCGACGGCGCCGGGTACCAGCGCCAGCGCGAGGTCGCCGCGGCCCACGCCGGCGATCTGCACCCGGTGGTGGTGGACTCGGCGGCGCTGACCCGGGCCTCGATCGAGGGGACGCTGCGCCGCCGCCCCGACGGCGCGCTGGGGCTCTGAGCCTCGGGCGGCGTCCCTCAGCCGACCAGCAGCACCCCGCCCAGGGCGACGACGGCGACGAGCAGCGTCGACAGCCCCGCGAGGATCAGCGGCCGCGGTCCCACGGCGGCCAGCGCGCGCAGCCGCACCCCGCAGCCCAGGGCGAACATCGCCGCGGCGAGCAGCAGCGTCTGCGCCGCCGCGGCGACGTCGAGAACTGCCTCCGGCGGCGGGGCGAGGGACCGCAGCACGACCGCCGCCAGGAATCCGAGGACGAAGGGCGGCACGATCGGCGGGCGTCGCCCCTCGGACGGGGCGGCCCCGCGGCGGCGCAGATGCAGGCCGAGCACGGCGACGACCGGCGCGAGCATCAGCACCCGGGCGAGCTTGGCCACCACGGCCGTCTCCGGCGCATCGCCGCCGAGCACCGCCCCGACGGCGACCACGTGGGCGACCTCGTGGACCGCGGCGCCTGCCCACAGCCCGGCGTCGGCGGCGTCGAGCCCGACCTGCGCGGCCGCCAGCGGCAGCAGCGGGATCATCAGTGTGCCGCACAGCACCACCAGGGCCACAGCGGTGACCACGTCCTGGTCGCGCTCCCTCCGCGGGTCCGCCACCCCGGCGGCCGCCCCCACCGCCGCCGCGCCGCAGATCGAGAACCCGCAGGCGACCAGCAGGGTCAGCGTCGGCGGCAGCCGCAGCGCCCGGCCGATCAGCAGCGTCCCGAGGAGCCCGCAGACGACGACGGCGACCAGCACCGCCGACGTCCCCGTCCCCAGGGCGAGGACGTCGCCGAGGACGATCTGCAGGCCCAGCAGCACGATGCCGACGCGCAGCAGCGTCTGCGAGCAGAACGTCAGCCCCGGCCCGGCCGCCGCCGGCGGACCGGCGGTGTTGGCCAGGACCACGCCGGCGACCGATGGCGAGGATGAGCGGACTCACGCCCGGCAGCAGCGGGCCGCACGCGGCGGCGAGCACCGCGACGGCGCCGCCGAGGAGGATCCCCGGGATCCGGCCGCTCCTCGAGGTCCGGCCACTGCCGGTATCGGCGGCCCGGGGCGACGGCGCGGCAGTGGTCATGCTGAGCACTCTGCCAGCCGGCCGTGGTCTCCGGTAGACGGCCGATCGGCACCGGGGCATATGATCCTGATATGACCGACGACCTCCCCGATCTCCCCGCGCTCGCGCTGTTCGTCGCCGTCGTCGACGAGGGCAGCCTGGGAGCCGGGGCGCGTCGCCGCGGACTGCATCAGCCCAATGCCAGCCGGCTCATCGCCCGGTTGGAGTCCCAGGTCGGCGCGCGGCTGATCGACCGGCACCCGCACGGTGCGCGCCCCACCGAGACCGGTCTGCGCTGCGTCGCGCAGGCGCGCACGCTGCTCGACGCCGCCGAGACGTTCATGGACTGGCGGCGCACCATCGAGCAGCAGGGCGATGTGGCCGCGCTGCGCGTCGGCGCGAGCATGACCATCGCCGAGCATCTGATGCCCGCATGGCTGGCCGCGCTGCGCCGTCGCGCCCCACAGATCTCGGTGGACCCGAGCGTGCAGAACTCCGCGGCCGTGCTCGCGGGCGTGCGCGAGGGGAGGCTTCCGCTGGGGTTCGTCGAGACGCCGCACCTGCCCGGGGACCTGCACGCGCGCACCGTCCGCGACGACGAGCTGGTCCTGGTCATCGCCCCGGACCACCCGTGGGCCGAGCGCTCGGCCCCGGTGACGCTGGACAAGCTGGTCGCCACCCCGCTGGTCGTCCGCGAGGACGGCTCCGGCACCCGGGAGGCGCTGGAGGTGGTCGTCGGAGCACGCGGCATGACCGCCCCCGCCCAGATCCTGCGGAGCAACGCGGCCGTGCGCATCGCAGTGCGCTCGGGCGCCGGACCGGCGGTGCTCAGCGCCCTGGCGGTGCAGGACCAGCTGCGCTCCGGCGAGCTGCTCCGCGTGCCGCTGGCCGGTGCTCCGGTGCGGCGACCGCTGACCGCCGTCTGGAACGGACCGCGGCGCCCGGCCGGAGCCGCGGCCCGGCTCCTGGAGGTCGCCGAGGCCGGATGAGCGGCCCGAAGCCACCCGTGCCGGGCGGACGCGACGGCTCAGACGCTGATGCGCTCCACCGGCTGGGAGGAGTCCGCCCCGATGTCCAGCGCCGAGGGCGCCGCTCCGGCGGCGACCAGCTGCGCGCCCAGGGCGGCGACCATCGCCCCGTTGTCGGTGCACAGGCTCACCGGCGGGATGCGCAGCTCGATGCCGGCGGCCGCGCAGCGCTGCCCCAGCAGCTCGCGCAGCCGGCGGTTGGCGGCGACTCCCCCGCCGAGCAGCAGCGTGGTCAGGTCATGCTCGCGCGCCGCGCGGACGGCCTTGGCCGTCAGTACATCGACCACCGCCTCCTGGAAGCTCGCGGCGATGTCGGCGGTCGGCACCTCGCGGCCGGCGGCCTCGAACTGCTCCACCGCCCGGGCCACGGCGGTCTTCAGCCCGGAGAAGGACCAGTCGTGCCGGTGCTTCCCGGGCTCGGCGGCGGTGCCGACGAACTTCGGCATGGTCAGCGCCCGCGGGAAGCGGAAGGCCGTCGGATCGCCGTCGGCGGCCGCCCGGTCGATGGCCGGCCCGCCCGGGTATCCCAGGCCGAGCAGCCGGGCCACCTTGTCATAGGCCTCGCCGGCGGCGTCGTCGATCGTGGCGCCGAGCAGCTCGACGTCGTCGGTCAGCGAGCCCACCCGCAGGATCTCGGTGTGCCCGCCGGAGACCAGCAGCGCGCCGGTCCGCGGCGGCAGCGTCGAGGCGGCCTCGTCATGGCCGGCGCCGTCCCGGCCCTCCAGCAGCCCGACGCCGACGTGGGCGACCAGATGGTTGACCCCGTAGAGCGGCTTGTCGGCTGCCAGCGCCAGGCCCTTGGCCGCCGAGACGCCGACCATCAGCGCCCCGGCGAGCCCGGGCCCGGCGGTGACGGCGACGGCGTCGACGTCGTCGAGCTCCACCCCGGCGGTCTCCAGCGCCCGGCGCAGCGTGGGCAGGAAGGCCTCCAGATGGGCGCGGGCGGCGATCTCCGGGATGACCCCGCCGAAGCGCACATGCTCCTCCATCGAGGAGGAGACCGCGTTGGCCAGCAGCTCGGTCCCGCGGACGATGCCCACGCCGGTCTCGTCGCAGGAGGTCTCGATGCCGAGCACCAGCGGGGCCTCGGGTCCGCCGGCGGCGCCGGACGTCTCGTCGGTGGCAGCAGTGGTCATCTCAGCTCCTCAGCTCCTCAGCCTCGAGGCCGACGTCGGGGCGTCGAGATCGCGCAGCGGCTTCTGCATGATCAGCGCGTCCGCTCCGTCGGGGTAGTAGCGCGGACGGGTGTGGATGGCGGCGAAGCCCTCGCGCGCATAGAGCGCCTGGGCCCCGGGGTTGTCGGACCGGACTTCGAGCAGCACCTGGTCGGCGCGGCGCGCGGCGGCGGCGTCGACCAGCAGCCGCAGCAGCCGCGTGCCCAGCCCGCGGCCCTGGGCCTCTGGGGCCACTGCCAGAGTCTGCACATCGGCCAGCGGCAGCACGCACATCAGCCCGGCGTAGCCGATCACCGCGCCGTCGGCGGCGACGGCGACCCAGTACTGCCGAGTGCCGGAGGCGACCTCGGCGAGCTCCTCGCGGAAGAAGGACTCCGGCCAGGCGTCGTGCGGGAAGAGCCGCCGCTCCAGCGCCAGGACGGCGGCGACGTCGGCGTCGGTCATCGCGCGGACGGCCGGGGCGGCGTGCTCGTCGTCGGCGGCGCTCATGAGACCGCCTTCCGCGCCGCCGGCGCCACCGCGTCGGACTCGCGCAGGTACAGCGGCAGCGGATCGCGCAGCAGGGCGCCGGCGGCGGCCAGCTGGCCCAGCTCGGCGGCGTCGGCGGTCCAGCGGGCCGCCTCCTCGGGCAGGCCGGGCGCCGGCGTCAGGTCCTCGGGATAGAGCGAGACGCCGCGGCCGACGGCGGGCAGCTCGCCGAGGCCGCGGGCGGCCGGGTCGGAGGCCGGGCC
>NZ_AFRW01000071.1 GCF_000220985.1 Nesterenkonia sp. F | reverse complement strand
TCAGCCCCTCGCGCATGCGTGGGGCGGCGAGCAGCAGTCCGGAGACGAACTGCGAGGAGGCCGAGGCGTCGACGGCGACCTCGCCGCCGGCCAGTCCGCCGCGCGAGCGCAGCGTGAACGGCAGGGTGTCCGGTCGCGGCGTCCCGGGTTCGGCGGACCGTCCGTCGGTGACCTCGGCGCCGAGCGTCGCGAGCCCCTCGAGCACCGCGCCCATCGGCCGGACCCGAGCCTCCGGGTCGCCGTCGAAGCGCACCGTGCGTCCGGTCAGCGCGGCGACGGCGGGCAGGAAGCGCATCACCGTGCCGGCCAGGCCGCAGTCCACCTCGACCGGCGGGGCGCCGTCGGACTCGTCGGCGTCCAGCGTCAGCGGGGTGATGCGCACTGCCTGCTCCCCGGTCGAAGGGTGCGCGGCGAGATGCTCGACGCCGGCGCCGAGTGCGGACAGCGCCTGCAGCATCAGCGAGCTGTCGCGGGACTCCAGCGCGTTGACGACCACCGACGGGCCGTCGGCCAGGGCGGCCAGCAGCAGATGCCGATTGGTCAGCGACTTCGAGGCGGGCACGCGGATCTCTCCACGCACCGGCGCCCCCGCCTGCGGCGCAGGCCACGGATCCGGGGGCGCCGGGTGGGCGGGCGGTGTCGAGCGCGCGGAGCTCAGGAGGCCGCCTCCGTCTTCTTCTTCGCCTCCTCGGCGACGGCGGCCACGGCCTGCCGCGCCTCGCGCTCGGCGTTCTTCAGACCCTTGGCGGCGGCCTTCTGGTACGCCTTCAGCGTCTTCACCGCATCGCCTCCGGTCTGCTCGGCGATCCTGTGGGTCTTGTCGCTGAACGGCGACCCCTTGGCGCTCTTCGCCAGGTGCTCGGCCCGCCAGGACAGCGAAGGGCGCCCGTCGAGGTCCACCACGGCCAGTCCGAGGCCTCCCAGGATGCCCAGGTTCTTCAGCAGTCCGGTGCGCACTGCGGCGCCGTCGGCGGACTCGGCCTTGGCGGTGCGGAACTCCACGTAGGAGTCGAGCTTGTGCACCCCGGCCAGCGTCAGCGCGGCGAGTCGGGGGAACTTCCCGACCGCCAGCGCGGCGCCGGCGACGACCTCGACCCCGCCGAGGACCTGCGTGGTGCGCTGCGGATGCGCGGTGACCGGCTCGGCCTGCGGCACCAGCGACCCGACCTCCTCCAGCGTGGGCTCGAGCGCCTCGGCGGCCTCCGGAGTGTTCCGGAGACGGTCGACGCCGTGGACGATGAAGCCGGCGCCGAGCATCGGCCGGGCGAGTGTGCGGATCAGAGACATGGATTCCTCCTGTGGCGGTACCGCCGCCGGCGGCCTCGGCCGGCGGGGACTCGGGGTCGAGTCGGGACGTGCGCGCCGAGGCGACGGGGCCCGGCACTCTCCACACGCCAATCTACCCAATCAGCGCGGGACGCGGAATCATGTCCGCGTGCTCACAGGTCCCCTCGGGGCGGAATGCCGCGGCCCCGCTCATCGTTGAGCACTGCATGAGCACAAGTACGCTTGAGCGACCACAGACCGCGAGTCATCTCGCCGTCGACCCCGGGGCCGCGCCCGCGCGGCCGACGGGGGGCACGGGCGCGGCGGTGCGCGTACACTCGGAGGCGATGGATGACCACGAGGAGAACGCCGACGTGTCCGAGGAGACCGAGGCCCAGCGCCGCCGGCGCTTCGAGGCCGAGGCGATGCAGTACGTCGACCAGCTGTATTCGGCGGCGATGCGGATGACCCGCAATCCCCAGGACGCCGAGGATCTGGTCCAGGAGGCCTACACGAAGGCGTACTCGGCCTTCCACCAGTACAAGCCCGGCACCAACCTCAAGGCCTGGCTGTACCGGATCCTGACCAACACCTACATCAACATCTACCGCAAGAAGCAGCGCCAGCCGCAGCAGGCCAACACCGAGACGGTGGAGGACTGGCAGATGGCCCAGGCCGCGGAGCACACCTCCTCAGGGCTGCGCTCGGCCGAGGCCGAGGCCCTGGACCACCTGCCGGACTCCGACGTCAAGGACGCCCTGCAGGAGATCCCGGAGGAGTTCCGCCTGGCGGTGTACTTCTCCGACGTCGAGGGCTTCGCCTACAAGGAGATCGCCGAGATCATGAACATCCCCATCGGCACGGTGATGTCCCGTCTGCACCGCGGTCGCAAGCTGCTGCGCGGTCTGCTGACCGACTATGCCCGCGAACGCGGCTTCAAGAACAAGAAGCTGGAGGCCCGCTGATGAGCGACGAGACCACCGACGAGACGTGCCGCGGGGGCGACTGTCGCGAGACCGACGAGCGCATGGAGCGCATCTACGAGTACCTCGACGGCCAGCTGAGCCGGCAGGACCTGGAGGACGTGCGCACCCACCTGCACGATTGCCCGGACTGCGCGACCGAGTACGACCTCGAGTGCATCATCCGCAGCGTGGTGCGTCGCTCCTGCGCCGAGCGGGCCCCCGACACGCTGAAGGTCACCATCATGGAGCGCATCAGCCAGCTCCGCGGCGAGGCCGGCCACGACGTCGTCGGACGCGAATCAGCATGAGCGAACCGAGCGAACCGAGCTGAGCGAGGCGGGCCGAGCCGGTCCGCCGCCCGCCGGAGGCCGCGCCGGGCGCCGCACCCGGCCCCGGACGCATGAACCCCCCTGCAGACCACGGTCTGCAGGGGGGGTTCGACGTCGTCAGGTGCGCTCTCGCGCCTCCGGCCGATCAGGGCCGGGGCCTCGGCCCTCGGGCCGCGGCCCCTCCGAGGCGCCCGCTGATCCCGACGGGATCAGCTGTTCGGGC
>NZ_AFRW01000072.1 GCF_000220985.1 Nesterenkonia sp. F | reverse complement strand
GCCCTTCGACGTCGACGCCACCTGAGCCGCCGCAGCGTCGACGGCGCCGCCGGTGCGCCCCGACGACAGCGCGGCGGCCGGCCTCAGGCGGGGCCGAAGGGCAGCGAGCGGTCGGCGATGCCGCGAGGACGGTGCGCCAGCGCCGCGGCGATCTCCCGCAGCGCGGAACCGGCCGGGGAGTCGGGCGCGGAGAGCACGACCGGATCTCCGGCGTCGCCGGCGGAGCGCAGGTCCATGTCCAGCGGCACCGAGCCCAGCAGCGGCACCTCGGACCCCAGATCCTCGGTGAGCCGGTCGGCGACGACCTGGCCGCCGCCGGAGCCGAAGAGGTCCAGCGAGCTGCCGTCGGGAAGGGTCATCGGCGCCATGTTCTCGATGACTCCGGCGACCTTCTGCTCGGTCTGTGTGCTCAACCCGCCGGCGCGCTCGGCGATGCCCGAGGCCGCCGCCTGCGGCGTGGTGACCACGAGCAGCTCCGAGCCGGGAAGCAGCTGGGCGACCGAGATGGCGATGTCGCCGGTGCCCGGCGGCAGATCCAGCAGCAGGACGTCGAGGTCGCCGAAGTGCACGTCGGTGAGGAACTGCTCCACCGCCCGGTGGAGCATCGGGCCCCGCCAGGCCACCGCCTGGTTGCCCTCGACGAACATGCCGATGGAGATGGTCTTCACCCCGTGGGCGACCGGCGGCAGGATCATCTCGTCCAGCCGGGTGGGGGTGTCGGTGATGCCCATCAGCCCGGGCACCGAGAAGCCGTGGACGTCGGCGTCGACGATGCCGACCTTCAGCCCGTCGGCGGCCATCGCGCAGGCGAGGTTCACCGTCACCGAGGACTTGCCGACTCCGCCCTTGCCGGAGGCCACCGCGTAGACGCGGGTCAGGCTGTCGGGCTGGGCGAAGCGGTTGATCTTGCCGCCCTCGCCGCGCAGGTCCTCCTTCAGGCGGGCGCGCTCCTCGGGCGTCATCACGTCCAGATGGACCCGAGCGGTGGAGACCCCCTCGGCACGCACCGCCGCGGCGGTGACGTCGTCGGTGATCGTCTGCTGCTTCGGGCAGGCGGCGATGGTCAGCTTGACGGTCACGTCGGCGACGCCCTCGCCGTCCACTGCGACGTCGCCGACCATCCCCAGCTGGGTGATCGGCAGGCGCAGCTCGGGGTCCATGACCTGGGCGAGATGGCGGCGGATGCTGTCTTCGACGGTCGGATCAGGCACCGTCCCAGTCTAGGCCTGCGGCCCGCCCCGGTGCAGGGCCTCGACGCGAGGCCGCCCCGCGCCGGGGCCGGGCGGGGGAGACTCGACTGTCCAGCGGGTCATCTCACGGGATCGTGTAGCCGGCGGCCCGGACCAGCTCGTACCACTCTGCGCGGGTCAGCGGGATCTCGGAGCCCTGGGCCGCCCCGGAGATGCGCTCCGGCGACGTCGTGCCCAGCACCACCTGCATGTCCGCCGGGTGGCGGGTGATCCAGGCGGTCGCGATCGCGATCGGCGGCACATCGTACTTCGCCGCCAGTCGGTCGATGACCGCGTTGAGCTCGGGATAGCGGTCGGAGTCGAGGAAGGGACCGTCGAAGAAGCCGGCCTGGAACGGCGACCAGGCCTGCACCGTGATGTCGTGCAGCCGGCAGTAGTCCAGCAGGCCGTCGTCGCGGCTGACCGACTGATCCAGGTTCTGCATGTTCGCCGCCACGCCCTGGGCGACCAGCGGCGCGTGGGTGATCGACAGCTGCACCTGGTTGGCGACGATCGGTTCGTCGACGTACTTCCGGAGCAGATCGATCTGCCGCGGCGTGTGGTTGGAGACGCCGAAGGCGCGCACCTTGCCCGAGGACTTCAGCTCGTCGAAGGCCGCGGCGACCTCCTCGGGCTCCACCAGAGCGTCGGGACGGTGCAGCAGCAGGATGTCGATGTAATCGGTGTCCAGGGCGTCGAGCGAACCCTCGACGGAGGAGACCAGGTGCTCGCGGCTGAAGTCGAAGTAGGGCCCCTCGCGGACGATGCCGGCCTTGGTCTGGATGGTCCACTCCTCGCGCTCCGCGGGAGTCAGCTGCGTCGCCTCGGCGAAGCGGCGCTCGCAGCCGTGCAGCTCGGCGCCGTAGACGTCGGCGTGGTCGAGGAAGGTGATGCCGGACTCGCGGGCGGTGCGCACCAGCTCGCGGACTTCGTCGTCGGTCTTCTCCTGGATGCGCATCAGGCCCTGGACGACGTTCGGGGCGGGCAGGCGGACGTCGGGCATGTCGATGGTTCTCATCGGGTCTCCTGGGTCGTCGTGGTCCGGCAGCGGGGACCTGGGACGTCCTGGCCGGGGAGGAAGGCGTGCGGCGGCGATCCGTCCGTGTCATGGATCACCACCAGCGAGCCTAAGGAATGCCGGGCACGACGTCCACCGACCCTCGCGCGGACCACGCGCGGACCGGCGCAGCGGTGCGCCCTCTGCGAACGCCCGGCGTCCCGGCGCGCGTCGGGCGCCGCGACCCGGCACAATGGGGACATGGCGATGAACGCATCCATGACTCCCCAGCAGGCCGGCGGTCTGCCGCGCGGCGAGCTGCTGGGCCGCTACCGCACGTATGAGGAGGCCCAGCAGGTGGTGGACCACCTGGCCGCGGCCGAGGGCTTCGACGTCAAGATGCTGACCATCGTGGGCAACGATCTGCGGTCCGTCGAGC
>NZ_AFRW01000073.1 GCF_000220985.1 Nesterenkonia sp. F | reverse complement strand
GACGTCATGCCCGGGGCGCGAGGCGCCGGGCTCCAGCGTCGGAAGCGCCTCGAGCCGCGGGAGGAGCTCCTCCACGAGTCGGTCGGGGCCGCCGGGGCCGCCGGAGCCGCCGGGGCCGGCGCGGAAGGGAGACGTCGCCGGCACGCCCAGCGACTCGAGCACCTCCGCGTCGCGCAGATCGGCCAGCGGGTCGGGGGAGTCCAGCAGAGCCTCGATCAGCTCGATCCCCTGTCCGAGGCCGGCCTGCCGGGACCCGAGTCCGGAGAGGCGTCCCTCGGTCACCGGGAGATCCCCGCCCGCCGGGCGATCCGGCCGATCGGCCGGCGCAGACGGCGCCCGGCCTCCCGGACGGCGCGGTCGGGATCCTGCACCGAGAGTTCGACCCTCCGGCGTGTGCGGGCGGCGAAGGAGGAGACCGCCGCCGATCCTGAGGACCCGGAAGACCCGGAGGAGCCGGTCGATGCGGAGGATGCGGAGGCTCCCGGGACGTCGGAGGCCAGGCCGGCCTGCTCCTCGAGCCGGGCGAGGCGGGACTTCAGCTGCACGATCTCGACCTCCTGCGTCCGCTCCAGCTCGTCGTAGGCCCAGCGCAGCTCGGCGAGCAGCGCCTCCTGCTGCGTGAGCAGGGCCATGACGACCTCATGCGTGCCGTCCTGCGTGCGTGTCTCAGGGGTCTCGGCAGGAGCCGCGGCAGGCTGCCGCGCCTCGGCGTCGTCGGCGGGGGAGGTGCCGGAGGCTTCCGGCTGGGACGCGGTCTCTGCAGTCATGCGGTTCCTCGATCTCCTCGTCTCTGCTCGTCGCCGCGGGGCGCCGTCGTCATCGTCGTCATCGTCGTCATCGGTGCTCGTCGGCCGGCGGTCAGCGGCCGTGCTCGTCGAAGAAGCGGCGCGCCGCCCGGGAGGACCAATCATAGTCGTCGACGTCGACATAGGCCGCGGCGATCTCGCGCAGCACGGCGGCGGCCCGAGGGCGCTGCTCGGCCCGGACGCGCGTGAACTTCTCCAGGTACCAGGTGACGAAGAACCGCTCGAAGCGCTCGGCCAGGTAGCGGTCCATCAGCCCCACCTCGCGCAGCCAGGCCGCCCGCTCCCGCTCCAGGATCAGATACTTCCGGAAGTACTGGGGCGAGACCACGTTGACCGTGGACGTCTCCACGGCGCCGTAGTAGGTGTAGACCGGCCGGTACACCGGCGCATAGGCGCGGGTGCTGTGGAACATCTGCTGGAAGAAGTAGGTGTCCTGGCCGACGGCGCCCACCGGCTGGACGAGCTCCAGCGACTGCAGCCAGTCGGTGCGGGCCACCATCGCCTCGATGCTCGCCGGGCGGAAGTTCACCTCTGCCAGGGACTCCGGGTGCATTCTGAACAGTCCGTCGCGGTGCTCCAGCGCGTCGGCGTACCAGGCGTGGTAGTCGTGCACCTGGTGCCGATGCGTCCACACCGCCATGGTGCCCAGGGCGAAATCGGCCTCGGGGGCGGCCTCCAGCCGCTCCAGCAGCTCCCAGTAGCCGTCGTCGAGCTCCTCGTCGTCGGGGTCGAGGTAGGTCACGTACGGCGTGGCGGCCAGCTGCAGACCGGTGTTGCGCGGTCGGGAGGCCGATCCGGAGCCGCCGGCCGGATGGTGGACGGCCGAGACGTTCGGCCAGGCGTGGGCGAGCTCCTCGACGGTCTCGACGGTGGAGGGGTCGGTGGAGCCGTCGTCGACGAGCAGGACGTGCATCTGCGCGAAGAGCGTCGATCGGCGCAGCGAGGCGAAGGCCTTGTGCCGCAGATGGTCGCCGTTGTTGAAGACGGGCACCACCACCGACAGGACCAGCCGCTGCTCCGCGGCCGCGGCGCGGATCTGCTCGGCGGCGACGGCGAGATCGTCGCCCCGGGCCGGGTCCGGAAGCGGCCGTCGCACTCTCGCGGCCTCGACCTCGGGGGCCTCGACGGCGGGGCGATGGCCGAGGTGATCGAGGGCGTAGATGCGCCGTCCGCGCCCGGAGGCCAGCAGGGCGCCGGGGGAGACCAGCTGCGCGACGGTCGGGCGCCACCAGCCGCTGAGTCCCAGCCTCGTGCGTCCGGCCAGAGCCGCCAGCCCCCCGGCATGGTGACGGTGGGAGGCCTCGTCGGTCTCCTCGACGTCGCCGTCGAGCTTGGCGGTGGTCCTCGCCTGCTGCAGACGGAAGGCGGTGACGTGGTCGGCCGCGTAGGTCGGCGCATAGCGGCGGTCGGCGGTCACCGGCAGCACGACGTCGGCGAGTACGGCGTCGGCCGAGGCGGCGCCGTCGGCTGGGCGATGGGCCAGCTCGTCCCAGGTGACCAGCTCCACCGCGCCGTGGGTCTGGGCCCCCAGATCCGCCTCCAGCGCGGCGGTCCGACGGTCGGCCACCGCCAGCACCGTCTCGGTCCGCGGGGCGTCGCCGCCGGCGTCGAGGTCGGCGGCCACGCCGGCGTGCTCGCAGATCCGGCGCAGCACGTCGACGGCGTGATGGTCCGCGAAGGCGGCGCGGATGCCCTCGCCCTGCACCCGGCGCAGCTCCTCGAGCGTCATCGTCTCCAGCATCGTGGCGACGTCCTCGGCCGAGTTCGCGATGCGCACCTGCGGCAGGTACGTGTTGACGCCCTGGTTGTAGGTGGAGATCACCAGCGTGCCGGAGGCCAGCAGCTCCAGGACGCGGGAGTCGAAGAGCTCCTGGGAGTCGACGACGGCCTGGACCGTCGCGGCGACGTCCATGCCGCGCTGCAGGCGGTCGAGCCCGCAGGTCTCGTCGGCCGCGAGGGCCTCCTCGACAGGCACCGTCCACGGGGCGTATCGGGAGGGGATCGTCCAGTCCCCGGCCTGCGGATCGGCCGCATGCGCCGGCTGCATCAGCGCCGCCGGCCGTCCCGAGCCCAGCAGCCCGTCGAGCAGCGGGGGCACATGGTGCTCGTCCTGCGCGGCGTCCAGATGCGGCGCCGGACCGTCCTGGTCCATGCCGGTCAGCGCGACGAGCTCGGTGCGGGCCGGACGAGTGCCGATCGGCGTGTGCCGCAGCGGGTTCACCGGCGCCGGCACGACGGCGACGTCGACGGCCCGCCGAGCCTCGGCGCGGCAGTGCGCGGCGGTCCGGGAGTCGAGGCAGACGATGTGCGAGCAGGCGAGAGCCTCGTCGGGGAGGCGGCCGGCGCGGAGCCGGTTCCGGGCGAAGTAGACGGTCGGGACGCCGTGGGCGCGCAGCCCGGGCAGCACCGTCTCGACGAGCTCGCTCCGGTCGTCGGGGACGAGGCCCGGACCGGAGGAGAGGATCACCAGGTCGAGCTCCCCGGCCTCCTCGTGCCAGGTCTCGGCGGTCAGTGCGACGACGTCGGCGGCTCCGGAGAAGGCCGCACGCACTGCGGCGGGGCCGATGACTCCGACGCGCACCGGCAGCGGAGGTCGGGAGACGCCGCGCTCGCCGTCGGGCAGCTCGGCGGAGGACTCGAGGGCGGCGGCGAGCACCTGGCCGGAGGAGGAGCGCAGCGCGTCGCCGCCGAGCTCGTCGGAGACGGCGAGGGACTCCAGGTCGGCGGCGTCGAGGCCGGCGAGCGTCGACGTCGGCAGGGCGGCGATCTCGGCGAGCAGCGACCCGCGCAGCCGGTGCGCCTCGGCGCGCTCGCGGTGGGCGCGGGCCCCGGCGCGGCGCATGGCGGCGGCCGGGCGGCGATCGTCGGCAGGCGCCTCCATCGTGTCCGCGGCCCGCCGGTGGGCCTCCTCGACGGCGGTCATCAGCGATCGGCGCGCGTCGAGCACGCGGCTCAGCACCGCGCCGTCGACGGCGCCGGCCGCCGCTCCGGTCGTCGCAGAGGCGTCGTCTGCGGGCCGCCCGGCATGCTCGGGCGCCCGGTCTGTCGGTCGGTCCGGCTCCGGATGCTCGGCCGGTGGAGTCTCGATCCATCGCACATTGCTACTCTAGAGGTTCGACGGATGCGAGACTCGCCCCGGCCGCGCCGGGCGAGGCTCAGGCGTGCCGACGGCCGTCGCGGACCTGCCGAGCCGGGAGCGCGAGGCCGCCGTCGGACGGCGCCGCGGCGCCGCGGCGCCGTCGCACCGCATCGTGCCAGGACACCGCCCACGACCAAGGACCGACACCACGTGTTCAACTCCCTCTCCGATCGCCTGACAGCGACCTTCAAGAACCTCAAAGGCAAGGGGCGTCTGAGCGAAGCGGACATCGACGGCACCGCCCGGGAGATCCGCCGGGCGCTGCTCGACGCCGACGTCGCCGTGCCGGTGGTCCGCGAGTTCATCGCCAAGGTCAAGGCGCGCGCGCTGGGCGCCGAGGTCTCCGAGGCCCTGAATCCCGGCCAGCAGGTCGTCAAGATCGTCAACGAGGAGCTCGTCGGCATCCTGGGCGGCGAGACCCGCGAGCTGCGGTTCGCCAAGCAGCCGCCGACGATCATCATGCTCGCCGGCCTGCAGGGCGCCGGCAAGACCACGCTGGCGGGCAAGCTGGCCCACCGGCTGAAGAACCAGGGCCACACGCCGATGCTGGTGGCCTGCGACCTGCAGCGCCCCAACGCGGTGAACCAGCTGCAGGTGGGCGGGAAGAAGGCCGGTGCGCCGGTCTTCGCCCCGCATCCGGGCGTCTCCTCGGAGGCCGAGACCCCGACCGGCGATCCGGTCCAGGTCGCCCGCGACGGCGTCGCCGAGGCGCAGGCGAAGCTGCACGACGTGGTCATCATCGACACCGCCGGCCGACTCGGCGTCGATCAGGAGCTGATGGACCAGGCGGCGAACATCAAGTCCGCCGTCGGCGCCCACGAGGTGCTCTTCGTCATCGACGCGATGATCGGCCAGGACGCGGTCGCCACGGCGCAGGCCTTCGACGAGGGCGTGGACTTCACCGGCGTGGTGCTCTCCAAGCTCGACGGCGACGCCCGCGGCGGTGCGGCGCTGTCGGTGGCCTCGGTGACCGGCAAGCCGGTGATGTACGCCTCCACCGGCGAGGGACTGAACGACTTCGAAGTCTTCCACCCCGACCGCATGGCCCGCCGCATCCTGGACATGGGCGACGTGCTCTCGCTCATCGAGCAGGCCGAGGCGAGCTGGGACAAGGCCGAGGCGGCCAAGATGGCCCAGAAGTTCGCCGATCAGGAGGACTTCACCCTCGACGACTTCCTGAACCAGATGCAGCAGCTGAAGAAGATGGGGTCGATGAAGAAGCTGCTGGGCATGATGCCCGGGGCCCAGGGGATGCGTGAGCAGCTCGAGCAGTTCGACGAGTCCTCCATCGGCCGCATCGAGGCGATGATCCAGTCGATGACCCCGCACGAGCGGCTCGCGCCGAAGATCATCAACGGGTCCCGCCGCGCCCGCATCGCCCGCGGCTCCGGCGTGCACGTCTCCGAGATCAACCAGCTGCTCGAGCGCTTCGGCCAGGCGCAGAAGATGATGAAGAAGATGGCCTCCGGCGGCGGCATGCCGCAGATGCCCGGCGGCGGGGGAGGAATGCCCGGAATGGGCGGGGGCATGCCGGGCATGCCCGGCGCGGGAGCCGGCGACGGCGGCGCCTCGAAGCGCAAGAAGGGCAAGGGCCAGCAGAAGAAGAAGGGCAAGTCGGGCAACCCCGCCAAGGCCGCTCAGCAGGCCCGCGAGGCCGAGCAGCGGCGCAGCCAGTCGGCCCAGAAGCGCATGGACGGCTCGAGCTTCGGCGCGCAGGACGGCGACGTCGACCCCTCCCAGCTGGACCTGCCGAAGGGCTTCGAGAAGTACCTGAAGTGAGCCCGCGGCGCCGCGGAGCCGGCTCCGCCGGACGGGCGCGGTGATGCCGCGGCGTCGTGCCGTGCCGCCGAGTCGCGGTCGTGCCGGTTCTGTGGCAGAATGACCAGGTACTCTGATCGGCCGCAGGCACCCTCTTCCTCCTGCGGTGCGGTCACCAGTTCCCTTGAGCGGTCGCATCGACTGAGCAGCATCCCCACGCAGCGCGATGCTCGACCGCGTCCCTGAGACGAGACAACAGGAGTGGACCACTCAAGTGGCAGTTAAGATTCGCCTGAAGCGGATGGGCAAGATCCGCGCACCGTACTACCGCGTCGTCGTCGCCGACTCTCGTGCCAAGCGCGATGGTCAGGCCATCGAGCAGATCGGCAAGTACCACCCGACGGCCGAGCCGTCGTTCATCGACATCAAGTCCGACCGTGCCCAGTACTGGCTGTCGGTGGGCGCGCAGCCGACCGAGCAGGTCGAGGCGCTGCTGAAGGTGACCGGCGACTGGCAGAAGTTCAAGGGCATCGACGGTGCCGAGGGCACGCTGAAGACGGCTGCTCCCAAGGACGAGTTCGTCGCCCCGGAGAAGAAGTCGGTCATCGCCGACTCGACTCCGAAGGCCGCGGACCTGAAGGCCGAGGAGTCGAAGGCCGAGGAGTCGGCGGGGGAGCCCGCCGAGGAGAAGGCTGAGTGATCCATGGGTGCTGAGGCAGTGCTGACCGACGCGGTCGAACACCTGGTGCGAGGCATCGTCGACTCCCCCGACGACGTCGAGGTCCGCCAGCGCGGAGGCCGCCGCCAGGAGACCGTCCAGGTGCGCGTGCATCCCGACGACCTCGGCCGAGTGATCGGCCGCGGCGGACGCACCGCGAAGGCACTGCGCACTGTGGTCGGTGCGCTCCCCGGCGGGGAGTCGGTCCGGGTCGACGTCGTCGACACCGACCGTCGCAGCTGACGACGACAGAGGCGCATCATATGAGCACTGACCGTTCCGACGGACAGCGCCGCGACGACGACCCGCAGGCGACGTCTCCCACCGCGGAGCGCCTGCGGGTCGCTCGTGTCGGCAAGCCCCACGGCGTGCGCGGCGAGGTCACCGTGCAGCTGTTCACCGACGACCCCGAGCATCGGCTGGCTCCCGGGGCGGAGCTCCTCCGCACCCCCGGGCGGCAGACCCCGGACCGCGAGACCCGCGCGCTGACGGTGACCTCGCGCCGCTGGAAGAAGGCCATCTGCCTGCTCGGCTTCGCCGAGGTCGACGGCCGCGACGCCGCCGAGGCGCTGCGCGGCTCGGTGCTCCACGTCGAGGTGCCGGCCGAGACGGAGGGCTCCGAGGACGGCTGGTACAGCCATCAGATCGCCGGATTCGCCTGCGTGGATCCTGCGGGGGAGACGCTGGGCCGGGTCCTTCAGCTGGTGACCGGGCCGGCCCAGGATCTGCTGGTCGTCGTCGACGAGTCCGGCGAGGAGATCATGGTCCCCTTCGTCGAGGAGATCGTCCCCGAGGTCGACGCCGCGCGTCGGGTGGTCACGCTGGACCCGCCGGACGGCCTCTTCCCGGCCTGAGCCGGTCCGTCCGCCGTCCCCGACCTTCGGAGCCGCAGCAGATGCGCATCGACGCCCTCTCCATCTTCCCCGAGTTCTACGACGTGCTGGATCTGTCGCTGATCGGCCGGGCCCAGCGCGACGGGCTGATCGAGATCGTCCGCCACCAGCTGCGGGACTTCGCCGACGACAAGCATCGCACCGTCGACGACACCCCGGTCGGCGGCGGCGCCGGCATGGTGATGAAGCCCGAGCCCTGGGCTCGGGCCCTGGAACATGTGCTGGCGACCGCCGGCTCCACCGGGGAGGGCGCCGGCGACGCCGTCGCGGCGTCCGGCGAGGAGCCGCCGTCGGGCGACTCGCGCCGGCCGGTGCTGATCATCCCCAGTCCGGCCGGAGAAGTCTTCACCCAGCGCGCCGCCGAGGAGCTGGCCGGCGTCGATCATCTGGTCTTCGCCGCCGGACGCTACGAGGGCATCGACCAGCGGGTCGCCGAGTGGGCGGGCGAGCACTTCGAGGTGCGCCCGATGAGCATCGGCGACTACGTGCTCAACGGCGGCGAGGTCGCGGTCATCGCCATGGTGGAGGCGATCACCCGGCTGCTGCCGGGAGTGATCGGCAACCCCGAGTCGCTGACCGAGGAGTCGCATGCCGACGGCCTGCTCGAATACCCCGTCTACACCAAGCCGGCCGTCTGGCGCGGCCGAGGCGTTCCGGAGATCCTGCTCTCCGGAGACCACGCGCGCATCGCCGACCACCGCCGGGCCGAGCAGCTGCGCCGCACCCGACGCGAGCGGCCCGACCTCTACGCCCGCCACGTCGTCGCCGAGGAGCAGACCGGACGCGAGGTGCGGCATCCGGACGACTCCTGAGCCGGCCCCGGCCGCCGCGGGGAGTCTCGGATCACCGGGCGTGAACTGGGGAATCCCGGAGCGATCTGGCATAATGAGTCCCTGTGCCTGCTGGATGGCTCGTCTGCCATGGGGGATGACCATCAACAGCGAGGCCACCGGTCGTCGCGCACCCGCCGGCGCCGGCAGCACAGCCTGATGACCCTCGTCGCGCACGCGCGACGTGCCTGCAGCGCGAACCTTCCCGAGCGTCGCCTGAGGGGACCGGTCGATGAGCAGGGCGAGTGACCTGTGGCAGTCGTCCGAGGAGAATCACCATGCATACTCTCGACTTCGTCGACGCGGCCAGCCTGCGCGACGACATCCCGGAGTTCGCACCCGGAGACACCGTCTCGGTGCACGTCAACATCGTCGAGGGCCGGACCAGCCGTGTCCAGGTCTTCAAGGGCTACGTCATCGCCATCCAGGGCCGCGGCGTGGGGGAGACCTTCACCGTCCGCAAGACGTCCTTCGGCGTCGGTATTGAGCGCACCTTCCCGGTGCACTCGCCGGTGATCGAGAAGATCGAGGTCGCCGCCCGCGGTGACGTCCGTCGCGCGAAGCTGTACTACATGCGCGACCGGCACGGCAAGGCTGCGCGCATCCCGGAGAAGCGCGAGTCGGCCATCGCCCGTCAGCAGGGCGAGGACGTCGAGGCCGTCAGCGACCACTGATCCGTGTCGGCGTTCCTCCGCGCAGCACGAGACCGTCCGCACGGAGGAACGCCCGTCATGAAGGCCCCGCAGAGCCCCGAGCGCACCGGCACCGCCGGCGCGCCTCGGGGCTCTCTGCATGCCGGGCGGCTGCGCGGCCGCCGCGGATGGATCACGGCGGCGCTGGTGGTCGTGGTGCTCGCGGCGGTGGTCTCCGCGACGATCCGCGGCACCGTCGTCGACGTCTACGCCGTCGACCAGCACTCGATGCACCCCACGCTGCAGGACGGCGAGCGGGTCCTGGTCGACAAGCGCCTGGGCGCCGTGGACGCCTCCGGGGCGCTGGAGGAGCTGCACCGCGGCGACGTCGTCGTCTTCGACGGCACCGGATCCTTCGCGCCGTACGAGTCGCAGTCCGAGCTCGCCGCGGCCGCCGAGCGCGTCGGCCACTGGTTCGGCATCGGCTCGCCGCCGGCGACCTACGTGAAGCGGGTGATCGGCCTCGGCGGCGACGTGGTGGCCTGCTGCGACGCCGCCGGACGGGTGACCGTCGACGGCGAGCCGCTCGAGGAGGACTACCTGCCGCATCCGGTCTCCGCCGAGCGCCCGGCCTCCGAGCAGGAGTTCGAGATCGAGGTCCCGCCGGGCCGGATGTGGGTGATGGGCGACCATCGGTCCGCGTCGGTGGACTCGCGGGCGCTGATCGGCGCCCCCGGTGGAGGTATGATCAGCCAGGCCCGCGTCATCGGCCGCGTCACCGAGGTGGTGTGGCCGTGGGACGCCCGACGCCCGCTGGGCGAGGCCGTGCCCGAGGCGACGTCGACGGGCCCGTCCGCACACCGCGGAGACGGACGGCCGTCAGCATCAGGAGGAGAGCGATGAGCACCCAGGACCCCACGACTCCCGAGGACGGCTCCGGCGAGGACGGGGAGTCGACGTCGTCGCACCAGGTCCCGGCCGGCTCGGAGGGCGGGTCGGCGGGCGCCCGCCGTCGTCGGCTGCGCGACCGCAGCCCCGTCGCGGCATTCTTCGTCGAGATCGGCGTCATCCTGCTGATCGCCGTGGTGATCTCCTTCGTGGTCAAGACCTTCCTGCTGCGCGCCTTCTACATCCCCTCGGAGTCGATGGAGGACACTCTGCAGGTCGACGATCGGATCGTCGTCAACCTGCTGGCCCCGGAGATCTCCGAGGTGCAGCGCGGCGACGTGATCGTCTTCGAGGACACCCGCGCCTGGTCCTCCGGCGAGGTCCCGGCGCCGGAGACGACGCCGCTGCAGGATGCGCTGACCTTCGTGGGGCTGATGCCCGACGCCTCGGAGCACTATGTGGTCAAACGCGTCATCGGCGTCGGCGGCGACGAAGTCGCCTGCTGCGAGGCGGACGGGCGGCTCACCGTCAACGGCGAGCCCATCGACGAGCCGTATCTGTACCCGGGCGACGAGCCGAGTCGGACGGAGTTCGACATCACCGTGCCCGAGAACTCCGTCTGGGTGATGGGCGATCACCGGCGCGCCTCGGCCGACTCGCGCGCGCATCGTCAGGAGCCGGACCACGGTGCGGTGCCGGTGGAGGACGTCGTCGGCCGGTCGCTGGCCCGCGTCTGGCCGATCGATCGGTGGGGCGGCGGCGGCACCGATCGCGATCCCTTCGCCGATGTGCCGGCGGCGGGCGACTGATGCCGCAGTCGGCGACGCTGCTCCCTGAACTCGCCCTGTCCGCGGAGACCGGCGCCCGCTGGATCGCCGGCGTCGACGAGGTCGGCCGCGGGGCGCTGGCCGGTCCGGTCACCGTCGGAGTGGCCGTGCTGGACCTGGCCGATCCGGCTGTCGACCGCGAGACCGGCGTGCTGGAGGTCCTCGACGGCGTGCGCGATTCCAAGCTGCTCACCCCGAAGGCGCGTCAGCGCTGGGCGCCGGTGATCGCCGAGGAGGTCCCGGCGGTCTCGGTGCAGCACAGCGCGCCCGAGCGCATCGACACCGCCGGCATCTCCGCCGCCCTGCGGGAGGCCGGTCTGGCCGGCCTCCGCGACGTCGAGGAGCGGCTGGGGCATCCGGTGGACGCGGTGATCGTCGACGGATCCCATGACTGGCTCACCGGCGGGAGCTCGGCGCGCGTGCATGCGATGGTCAAGGCCGACGCCCGCGCGCTGAGCGTCGCCTCGGCCAGCGTCGCCGCCAAGGTCGAGCGCGACGCGCTGATGGAGCGGCTCGCCGCCGAGCACCCCGGCTACGGCTGGGAGTCCAACCGCGGCTACGGCTCCGCCGTGCACCGCGCGGCCCTGGCCGAGCACGGGGCTACGGTCGCCCATCGCCGGTCCTGGAACCTCGGGACCGATCGGCTCGCGGCTCCGCACGGGGCCTGAGCGCGGCCGACGTCGCCCCGAGCGTCGGATCACCGACAGGTGCGGCGGAGACCCGTCACGCCACGTGATGGTCGAGGAACCCGACCACTCCGGCCTCGACCTCCTCCCGGATGCTGCGTTCATTGTGGATTTCATGACGCCAGCCCGGGTAGACCGTGGCCGACACCGAGCGGCTGCCGGCCTCGGCGAGCAGATTCGCCACGGCGTAGACCCCTTCACCGTAGTTCGCGACCGGGTCCTGATCGCCGGCGATCAGGTGGACGGGCAGGTCCGTCGGCATCCTGGCGGCCCATTCCGGGCCGCTGATGGCGCTCATCAGATCGGAGAAGTCGGCGAAGAACTGATAGTTCGGCATCCCGACGGTCATCACGTTCAGCGGATCGGCGGCGTGGTCGTCGACGACCTCGGGATCGCAGGCGATCCAGTCGTTCGGCGTGCGGACGTCGGCGTAGCGCTCCGTCATCGGACCGAACACCGCATTCGCGACGTCGACCGCATCCTCCTTCGCCCGGCCGGCCGCCAAGGCCTCTCCGGACATGCGGGACATCGTGTCCATCCCCTTCATCCCGTATGCGACGCCGCACAGGACCAGCGCGGTGAGATCTGCTCCGTACCGGGCGGCGTACTCACGGGCGATCATCGATCCCCAGCTGTGTCCGAACATCGTGAACGGCAGCTTCTCGTCGTAGCCGGCCTGCGCGAGCTCGGCGCGGACGGCATCATGCAGGCGACGCTCGTCGAGGATCGTGGCCGCGTATCCGGAGTCGCCCGGGTCGCCCCAGGTGGCGTTCAGCAGCGCCGTCTTGCCATGCCCCACGTGGTCGTCGTGGGCGACGACGTAGCCGGCGTCCAGCAGCGCGCCGGTCAGGTGCCGGTAGCGGCGCGAGTGTTCGCCGAAGCCGTGCACGATCTGCACGATGCCGCGCGGGGTCCCCAGCGGGGTGTGGAGCCACGCCTGGATCTCGTCGCGATCGTTGGCCGAGGGGAACGTGATCTCTCGAAGTGACATGACGCGAGTCTAGATCGGAGGTCCGCGGGCGTCACAGGGGCTCGGTCTTCCGGGGACGTCCGGGGCCGGAACGCCGTCCGGCGACCTCCCTCCCATCGCCGTTTCCTGCACAGGCGGGCCGTCGGCGGCCTCGACACGCCGTGCTCTCCACAGAAGCGGCTGGTGGCCCTCCTCGTCGCCGGTGCTGACGGCACAGTGGTGGGTGCTGGACGATCGAGATGCCGTCCACCGGGTCGGCGTCGGGAGGAGGCGACGTATGCGTGCTGAGGACAGGACCGGTCTGCTCGGGGAGGAGATCGCCGCCGATCACCTCGGCGAGGCCGGCCATCTCATCCTGGAGCGACGCTGGCGGTCGACGCAGGGAGAGCTGGACCTCGTGACCGTCGACGGCGACGAGCTGGTCGGCGTCGAGGTCAAGACCCGCCGCGGCCTGGGATACGGGCACCCCTTCGAAGCGGTGGGACCGGAGAAGCTGCGTCGGCTGCACCGGCTGCTCGCCGAGTACGTGAGCGGCTATCCGGGGCCGCGGATCCGACGGCGGGTCGACGTCGTCTCCGTGCTGCTGCCGCGTGAGGGCGATCCGGGCGACGACGCGGTGCGGCCGCGGGTGGAGCATCTGCGGGATGTGCGGCCATGAGCATGGGCCGTTCCCGGGGTGTGGTGCTGGTGGGCATGCAGGGGCATCTGATCGACGTCGAGTCCGATATCGGTCAGTCGTTGCCGGCCTTCGTGCTGCTGGGGCTGCCGGATGCCTCCCTGCGCGAGAGCCAGGACCGGATCCGTTCGGCGGCGCGCAACAGCGGCATCGATCTGCCGGCTCGACGGCTGACGGTGAACCTGTTGCCGGCCTCGCTGCCGAAGTCCGGTCGGGGCTGGATCTGGCGATCCTGATGAGCGCCTGGGCCGCCGAGGGGATGGTCGTCGGGACTGAGCGGGTCGTGTTCCTCGCCGAACTGGGACTGGACGGGCGTCTTCGGCCGGTGCGTGGGGTGCTGCCGGCAGTCGCCGCGGCCGTCCGCGCCGGGGTGGAGACTGTGGTGGTCAGCCGGGAGAACGCCCATGAGGCCGCACTGGTCCCCGGGGTGGAGGTGCTGACGGCCTCCCATGCGGTGGAGGTCGCCTGGGCCTTCTCCCGGGGGAACCGAGTGCGGCGCGAGGTGGGCGACCGTTTCCCGGATCTGGACGAGCGGATGCCCGATCGGCATGTCGGCGGGGCCGCCTCCGTCGAGGAGTCGCGGGACGCCGCCCCGGTGCCGGAGGCAGGGGGTGACCTCGCCGAGGTCCGTGGTCAGCATGAGGCGCGGTTCGCTCTGGAGGTCGCCGCGGCCGGCGGGCATCACCTGCTGCTCGTCGGCGCTCCCGGTGCCGGGAAGACCATGCTGGCCGAGCGGCTGCCCGGCATCCTCCCACCGCTGGGAGACGACGCCGCGATGGAGGTGACCGCCATCGAGTCGGTGGCCGGAGACGCCGCCACCGTCGGCAGACTGCGCCGGCGTCCGCCCTTCGAAGCGCCGCACCACAGTGCCAGCACTGCGGCCGTGGTCGGCGGGGGAGCACGGATCGCGCGACCCGGGGCGGTCACCCGCGCCCACTGCGGCGTGCTCTTCGTCGACGAGGCGCCGGAGTTCCAGCGCCGGGTGCTCGACTCGCTGCGCCAGCCGGTGGAGACCGGGGTGATCTCGCTGCATCGGGCCGCCGGCAGCGTGACCTACCCGGCTCGTTTTCAGCTGATCATGGCCGCGAATCCCTGTCCCTGCGGCATGGCGCTGGGTCGGGCCGGCGAGTGCAGCTGCTCCGTGGCGCAGCGGCGCGGATACCTTGCCAAGCTCTCCGGCCCGCTGCTGGACCGGATCGACCTGCAGGTCCAGGTCGACCGGCCGCGTTCGGCCTCGATGACGCTGGACGAGCCGGGGGAGAGCTCGGCGGCGGTGCTGGATCGGGTGCTCGCCGCCCGAGCCGTCCAGCAGGATCGTCTGGGTCGGTGGGAGCTGCGCATGAACAGCCAGGCGCCGATGGGTCTGCTCACCGGGGCCCTGCGGCCGGCGTCGGCCGCGACCGCCGCCTTGGACGCGGCACTGGACCGCGGCGGCCTGTCGCTGCGCGGATACGTCCGCGTGCTCCGGCTGGCGTGGACTCTGACGGACATGGCCGGACGCACCAGTCCCGAGGCCGAGGACGTCGATGCGGCGATGCAGCTGCGGCAGAGCACGGAAGAACGGAGGACGGGATGAGCACCAGTGTCGGGACAGGAACCGGTGCCGCGCTCGACGAGTCCGCCCGGGGATCCCGGGGACCCGTCGTGTCGCCCGGAGGCGACGGCGAGCGCGACGAGGAGCTGCGTGTGGTGCGGGCGGAGCTGAGCCGGATCATCGAGCCGGGGGACCTGCTGGCCGGCGTGCTCCTCGCTCGGCTCGGTCCACGGCGGACCCATGCGCTCATCAGCGGAGGCGCCGAGCCGGATGCTCAGCTGACGACGTGCCTCGCCGCCGGCGCCGAGGAGGTCGGCATCGGCCGTCGGGGCCGACGCCTGCAGGACGGGCTGGCGCGGTGGCGGGCGCGGCTGGGCCAGTGCGACGGCGCCCGCGAGCTGGCCACGATGCGGCGCTTCGGCGGCGGACTGCTCATCCCGGAGGATCCGGGCTGGCCCGTCGAGCTCGAGGCGCTGGGCGCCGCGGCCCCGGTCGCACTCTGGCACCGCGGCGGCACCGGGGGTCCGGACTCGCCCAGCCGTGACGTGGAGCAGCCGGAGCTGTCGGAGCAGCCTGTGCTGCCCTGGATCCCGCGCACGGCGGCGGTGGTCGGATCCCGCGAGATCACGGACTACGGCCTGCGAGCCACGGCGGAGATGGTCGAGGACCTGGTCGGACACGGCGTCTGTGTGATCTCCGGCGGGGCCTACGGCGTCGACGCCGCCGCGCATCGGGCTGCGCTGCGGGTCGCCGAACGTCGTGGTCTCGGAGGCCCCGGCGCGGCTCCGCCGACGGTCGCAGTGCTCGCCGGCGGGCTGGATCGGTGGTATCCGGCGGGCAACGAACGCCTGCTGCAGGGCGTGGCCGACCACGGGCTCGTGCTCAGCGAGCTGCCGCCCGGAGCCGCACCGACGAAGCATCGCTTCCTGCAGCGCAACCGCCTCATCGCCGCCCTGTCGGCGGCGACGGTCATCGTCGAGGCCCGCTGGCGGAGCGGGGCGCAGAGCACCGCCCACCATGCGCTCTCGCTGGGCCGCCCGGTCGGGGCCGTGCCCGGCAGCATCTTCTCGGCCACGTCGGCAGGCTGCCATCGGCTGCTGCGCGAGACGCCGACGACGGCGGTCACCGATGCCGCCGACGTCGTCGAGCTGATGGCCGGTGACGCCCTGTCGGCCGGATCGCCGCCCGGCGGACGGTCGACGCAGGCGATGCTGCCGGTGATCCCGGGAGGGGAGAGGGAGGGCCCCGGCGCCGGTGCGGGGCCGCGGACTCCGCCCCCGCGGACGGACCGCTCGGCGCCGGTGCGCCCGCAGGACGGGATGAGCCAGGAGGAGGTGCTCCTCCACGATGCGCTGCCCAAGCGTGGGTCGAGCACCCCGGGGAAGCTCGCCGCCGTCGCGGGGCTGGCCATGCCGCAGGTCTACGCGGCGCTGACCCGCCTGGAACGAGCCGGTCACGCCCGTCGGGTGGAAGGTCGATGGGGGAGGAGCACGCCGAGTCCATGAGCTACCCTGCCTGCATGGACGATGCGAGCCTGAATGCGGACGACACCATCGCGAAGGACAGCAAGGACTGGACGTGGGTGCTGCAGCGCCCGTGCCCGGACTGCGGCGCCGACGTGCGGCGCCTGGGCCCGACGGACGTCGCCGCGGCGGTGCGTGCCAGTCTGCCGCAGTGGACGACGCTGCTCGAGCGGCCCGCCGAGGAACTCCGCCGGCGCCCGGCGCCGACGACCTGGTCGCCGCTGGAGTACGCCGCCCATGTGCGCGACGTCTTCGGGGTGATGCACGAACGGCTGCGGCTCATGCTCGACCGACAGGAGCCGACCTTCCCGGACTGGGACCAGGATGCCGCCGCCGTCGAGGGCGCGTACCACCAGCAGGACCCTGTGGAGGTCGCCGCGGCGCTGGACCCGGCCGGCCGTCGCTTCGCCGCCGCGCTGGAGGCCGTCGACGTCGAGCAGCACGCCCGACGCGGCCTGCGCAGCAACGGCTCCGAGTTCACCGTGGCCACGCTGGCGCAGTACGCCTGGCACGACATCGCCCATCATCTCTGGGATGTGGGGATCGACCGTGGCTGAGAACGCCGAGCGACCGGCCGGGGCGGACGACGAGGATCCGCTGCTGGAGGAGTTCGTCGCGCATCTGCGGCTGGAGCGCGGGCTCTCCGAGCACACCATCCGCTCCTACGCCGGCGACCTGCGTCAGCTCACCCGGGGCGCCGGGGCGCTGCGCGGCCTCGACCTCGCCGCGATCCGCACCTGGCTGGCCGATCTGCACGCCGGAGGCGCCTCACGAGCGACGCTGAATCGCAAGACCGCCTCCGCGCGGACTTTCACCGCGTGGGCCCACCGCCGTGGGCATCTGGCCACCGATCCCTCAGCGCGGCTGCGCACCGCGCCCGGCGGCCGCCACCTGCCCGACGTCCTGCAGGACCAGCAGATCCGGGCGCTCACCGACCAGCTGGTCGACGCCGAGCCGAGCCCGGGGGAGCAGGGCGCGGGCGAGCAGGCCGAACCGGACCCGGTCGCCCGGGCAGTGGCCCTGCGCGATGCGGCGATGATCGAGCTGCTCTATGCCACCGGCATCCGCGTCTCCGAGCTCGTCGGGCTCGACCGTGGCTCCTTCGAGCCGGAGCGTCGCATGGTCCGGGTGCTCGGCAAGGGGGACAAGGAGCGCATGGTGCCCTACGGGATCCCCGCCCAGCGTGCCCTGGACGCGTGGTGGGAGCGGGGCCGGCCCGTGCTCGCCGTCGCCGACTCCGGTGCCGCGGCGTTCCTGGGACGCCGCGGCCGGCGCATCGACGTCCGCGTGGTCCGCCGCGCCGTCGACGCGCAGCTCGCCGCCCTGGGCACCACCGCGGCCCGCGGGCCCCACGCGCTGCGCCACTCCGCCGCCACCCATCTGCTCGACGGCGGGGCCGACCTGCGCGCAGTCCAGGAGCTGCTCGGCCACGCCTCATTGAGCACCACCCAGGTCTATACCCACATCTCCGTGGACGGCCTGCGCCGAGCCTACGGCCAGGCCCACCCGCGGGCCTGACCCGGGCGCGGCGCGGGGCAGGAGGCGGGGCGGAGCCGATGCAGGGACCCCGCCGCGCACGCCGCGGGACGCCATCCTGCGCCGCGCCCCGGAGAACGGTCATGCTGGACGACTCGCGCGGCCCTGTTAAGCTGTGTCACGACGAGGGGTCGATCACAGATGTGGCGTATCACGCACATCTGATGCAGAATTGGTCTCGCGACAACTGAATCACAGTTCCATGACGGATCCACCATCGGGATCACCGCTGTCGGACGTAGGGGAAGACGTACCAACAGCACGATGGAGGATGGTCATGTCTGAACACACGGCCCGG
This sequence comes from Nesterenkonia sp. F, assembly GCF_000220985.1. Lineage (GTDB taxonomy): Bacteria > Actinomycetota > Actinomycetes > Actinomycetales > Micrococcaceae > Nesterenkonia. Next base: position 6,116 of record NZ_AFRW01000073.1, on the reverse strand, counting down.
GGTGTCCTGCACATCCACTCGGCGCCCACTGCGCTCTGCCCGCATGTCGAGTGGGCGGTGTCCTCAGTGGTGGACGCGCGCGTGGACTTCCAGTGGGAGCCCCAGCCCGCATCGCCCGGCACCCAGCGCGCCGAGCTGAGCTGGCGCGGTCCCCAGGGGATCGGCGCCACGCTGGCTTCGTCGCTGCGGAGCCTGTCGCATCTGCGCTTCGAGGTCACCGAGGAGCCCACGCCCGGATGCGACGGCAGCCGGTGGTCGCACACGCCCGAGCTGGGCATCTTCCACGCCACGACGGACGTCCACGGCAACATCATGATCTCCGAGGACCGCGTCCGCTGCGCCTACGAGCGCGGCGCCGGCGATCCGTCGGTGGTCTATCAGGAGCTCTCGCTGGCCCTGGGAGAGGCCTGGGACGAGGAGCTCGACCCCTTCCGGCACGCCGCCGAGGGCGCGCCGGTGCGCTGGCTGCACCGCGTCGGCTGACCTGGCCGTCGCTCCGCGCCGAGACGGCCTGACGGATCGGCGGCGGCCCGATCCGCATCCCGACGGCCCGTACGGCCGGAACCGGCCCGACTCGTCCCCCGGCGACGTCGTCCTCCTCCATCGGCGACGTCGCCGACCGCAGACCTGCCGCCCCCTCGCTTCCCAGCGCGGCAGTGCTTCCCATCAGCACCCATGAAGACGGGCGACCGCCCCGGGGATCCCATGGATCGCCCGGGACGGTCGCCCGTCGTCGTCCGTGGAGGTGGTCGCGAGCCGTCAGACGGTGCGGAAGGCCACCACTGAGTTGTGCCCGCCGAAGCCGAAGGAGTTGCAGACTGCGACCTGGTCGCCGGCCGGCAGCTCGCGCGGCGTGCCGGTGACCACGTCCAGCGGCAGATCGGGGTCCTGGTTCTCCAGGTTGATCGTCACCGGCGCACGGCGTTCGTGCAGCGCCAGCGTGGTCAGCACCGACTCCACCGCGCCGGCGGCGCCGAGCAGATGGCCGGTCTGCGACTTCGTCGCCGAGACGCAGACCGACTCCAGGTGGTCGCCGAAGGCCGAGCGCAGCGCGGCGTACTCGGGCTTGTCCCCGACGGGGGTCGAGGTGGCGTGGGCGTTGACGTGGGTGACTTCGGCGACCTCGGCCCCCGCCGACTCCAGCGCCCGATTCAGCGCGCGCGTCGCGCCGAGGGCCTCCGGGTCGGGAGCGGTGATGTGGTGGGCGTCGGAGCTGACGCCGGCGCCGGCCAGCTCCGCGTAGATGCGCGCACCGCGGGCCTTCGCGTGCTCCTCCGACTCGATGACCAGCGCGCCGGCGCCCTCGCCCATGACGAAGCCGTCGCGGTCGACGTCGTAGGGGCGGGAAGCGGCCGCCGGATCGTCGTTGCGCCGGGAGAGGGCCTGCATCGAGGAGAACGCCGCCAGCGGCAGCGGGTGGATGGCGGCCTCGGTGCCGCCGGCCATGACGATGTCGGCCTCGCCCTCGCGGATCATGCGGATCGCCACGTCGAGAGCCTCGGTGCCGGAGGCGCAGGCGGAGACCGCGGTGCGCGCGCCGGCCCGGGCGCCGAGGTCCAGGCTGATCGCCCCGGCCGCACCGTTGGGCATCAGCATCGGCACGGTCATCGGCATCACGCGCCGCGGGCCGCGCTCGCGCAGCGTGTCCCAGCTGTCCAGCAGGGTCCAGACGCCGCCGATTCCGGTGGCGAAGGAGACCCCGAGCCGGTCGCCGTCGACGTCCGCCTCGGCCAGACCGGCGTCGGCCCAGGCCTCGCGGGAGGCGACCATGCCCAGCTGGGTGGAGCGGTCCATGCGGCGGGTCTCGGGGCGCGAGAGCACCTCGGAGGGCGCCACCGCCGCCTCCGCGGCGAAGGAGACGGGCAGGCTGTACTCCTCCACCCAGTCGTAGTCGAGAGTCTTGGCGCCGGGCGTGCCCGCCAGGGCGTTCTGCCACAGCGTCGGCACGTCGCCGCCGAGCGGAGTGGTGGCGCCGAGGCCGGTGATGACGAGACGGCGTGTCATGGATCTACCTCTGGTTCGCTGGGAATGGCATCAGGTGGATGGGAGGGGAATGGATGAGAGGTCGACGGGAGTCGACGGAGTGCGGAGTCGGCCGGCGCCGTCGTCGACGACGCCGGCCGGAGCTCCGGACACCGAGGCTGTCGGGGATCAGCCCTCGGCGTTCGCGATGAAGTCCACCGCGTCGCCGACGGTGGAGAGGTTCTTGACCTCCTCGTCCGGGATCTTCACGCCGAACTTCTCCTCGGCGTTGACCACGATGGTCATCATCGAGATCGAGTCGATGTCCAGGTCCTCGGTGAAGGACTTGCCGAGCTGGACCTCCTCGGTCTCCAGGCCGGTCTCTTCGTTCACGATCTCGGCCAGTCCGGCGAGGATCTCGTTCTTGTCAGCCACGGGCTGCTCCCTTCGTCGTTGTACGGTCCGACGGCCCGCCGCCGCGGACGGAGCGCGGGTCGTCGAGTGCCTCAGGTGTCCCTGACGCGTCTCACCCCGCCGTCCGTCGTCGTGGACGGCGGGACATCTTCCTGTCCCGGACCGGCGTCGGCCGGTCCGCCGCCTCCATTCTCCGTCGCGGGAACGGCGCGGGGCGCGTGGGCGCGCCCGCACCGGCCCGGGCGGGACCGTCGAGGCGGCGACGGTCGGCGCTCACGGCAGACGGATCACCTGAGCACCGTAGACGAGTCCGGCGCCGAAGCCGATCTGAAGCGCCAGACCGCCGGAGAGCTCGGGATTCTCATGCACCAGCCGGTGCATCGCCAGCGGGATCGAGGCCGCCGAGGTGTTGCCGGCGTCGACGATGTCGCGGCCGACGGCGACGTGCTCGGGCAGATCCAGCTGCTTGACCATCTCATCGATGATGCGGATGTTGGCCTGGTGCGGCACGAAGGCCACCAGGTCCTCGGCGGAGATCCCGGCGGCGTCGAGGGTCTGCTGAGCGACTTTGGCCATCTCCCAGACCGCCCAGCGGAAGACGGTCGGGCCGTCCTGGCGCAGCGTCGGCCACAGCCGCTCCTCGGCGTCGAGCAGTCGCGAGGCGTCCTGGGTGCGGCGGGCCTCGGCCAGCGCGTCGCGCAGCGGCAGCAGCGAGCCGTCCATCGAGACGGTCTCCCACTTCTCGCCGTTGGACCCCATCAGGCTCGGCGAGATGCCGGTCTCCTCGGACGGGCCGACGAGGGCCGCACCGGCTCCGTCGCCGAGCAGGAAGGACATGCTGCGCTCATGGTCGTCGATGAAGTCGGAGAGCTTCTCGACGCCGACCACCAGCACATGCCGGGCGGCGCCGGCGCGGACCAGCGCGTCGGCCTGGCCGATGCCGTAGCAGTAGCCGGCGCAGGCGGCGGAGATGTCATAGGCGATCGCCGCCTCGGTGCCCAGCCGGTGGGCCAGCTCGGCGGCGGCCGACGGCGTCTGGTAGGGGTGCGTCACCGTGGCGACGATGACTGCGTCGACGTCGGCGCCGGTCAGCCCGGACTGCTCGATCGCCTCGCGCGCGGCCCCCTCGGCCATGTCGACCACCGAGACCTCCGGGCGGGCGCGGTGGCGGGTGACGATGCCGGTGCGCTTGCGGATCCACTCGTCGGAGGAGTCGATCCACTGACAGATCTGCTCGTTGTCGACGATGACGTCGGGGCGGTGGACGCCCAGTCCCATCACGCGGGAGGCCTGGACGGGGGCGGGCTGGTTCAGAACGGCTGTCACGGCGGGTCGGTCCTTGTCCTGGGTGGTCGGGGGACGACGGCGTCGGGTGCGCGGCGCCGTCGGCGGCAGCGTGGTCAGGCGGCGTGCTCGGCGATGAACGCCCGCGCGTCGTCGAGGTCCTCGGGGGTCTTCACGGCGAACGAGGGCACGCCCTTCAGCCCGCGCTTGGCCAGGCCGGTCAGCGTGCCGCCGGGCAGCAGCTCCAGGATGCCGGTGATGCCGCGGGCGGCCATGGTCTCCATGCACAGGTCCCAGCGCACCGGACGGGTGACCTGGTCGACCAGTCGGCGCAGCACCTCCGTGCCGTCGGCGACGTCCTCGCCGTCGCGGTTCGACAGCAGCGGCAGGGTCGGATCGCTCGTCTCGAAGGAGGCGACCGCCTCGTCCAGGCGTCGCCGGGCGTCGGCCATATGCTCGGTGTGGAAGGCGCCGGCGACCGGCAGCGGGATCACCCGGGCGCGCTGCGGCGGCTCGGCCTCCAGGGCGGCGATAGCCCCCTGCGTGCCGGCGGCGACGATCTGGCCGGGCCCGTTGGCGTTGGCCGCTGTGAGGCCGTGGTCGGCGATGGCCTGCCGGACCTCCTGCTCGACGCCGCCGACGACCGCGGCCATCGAGGTCGGCGTCGCGGCGGAGGCCTCGGCCATGCCCGAGGCGCGCACCCGGATCAGCCGCATGGCCTGCTCCTCGGTCAGCGCACCGGCCAGTGCGGCGGCGGGGACCTCGCCGACCGAGTGGCCGGCCAGCAGCAGCTGCTCGCGGGAGGCGCCCGCCGGGCCGGCGCCGAGGCCCAGGGCGCGGGCGGAGAGCAGGCTCGCGGCGACGATGAGCGGCTGGGCGACGGCGGTGTCGCGGATGGTCTCGGCGTCGGACTCGGTGCCGTGGGTCAGCAGGTCGGTCCCGGCGGCGTCGGAGAAGCGCGTGAGCGTCGCGCGCGCGGAGTCATCCTCGATCCAGGGGGAGAGGAAGCCGGGGGTCTGGGAGCCCTGTCCAGGGCAGACGATCGCTAGCACACTACCAACTTTCCATATCGGGCCGACGGTCAGCGGGTCATGAGCGGACCAAGCTCCGCGCGGCGCGTTGTGGAGACTCTACAAACGGGCGACGGGTCCGAGTCTACAACCGTCCCACCGCCAGCGCCGTCTGCAGCACGTACGCGTCGCGCGGAACCATCGGATCCCATCCGGTGACGTCGGACACCCGGCGCAGCCGGTAGCGCACCGTGTTCGGGTGGACGAAGAGCTCGCGGGCGGCGGCCTCCAACGAATGGCCGCCGCCGATGTAGGCGGAGACCGTCTCCATCAGGCCGTTGCCCGCCGTCGACAACGGCGCGAACACCGCCTCGCGCAGCACCGTCCGGGCGGCGTCGTCGCCGGCCAGCGCACGCTCGGGGAGCAGGTCCTCGGCGGCGACGGGCCGCGGTGCCTGCGGCCAGGCGGCCGCGGCGGTGTAGCCGGAATGGGCGGCCTCCGCGCATTCGTGGGCTCGGCCGATCGGCCCGTCGATGCGGCTGTAGACCACCCGGCCCTGGCCGAAGCGCGGCATGATGCGCTCCAGACCGGCCTCCAGCCCCTCGACGCCGCCGAGGAAGAGCACCAGCCGGTCGCCCTGGACGCCGACGACGGCGTCGGCGGCGAAGCGCTGGCACTGCCGTCGCAGGTGGCTGAGGAAGAGCGCGTCGGTCTGCTCCGGGGCGTCGCCGACGACGACCACCACTCCGTCGGTGCTCCGCCAGCCGACCGCGGCCGCTCGGGAATCGATCTGTTCGGCGGGTTCGCCGCGCAGCACCGAGTCCACCAGCAGCGCCTCCAGCCGGGAGTCCCAGGCGCCGCGCGACTCGGCGGCGCGGGCGTAGACGTCGGCGACGGCGAAGGCGCATTCGCGCGAATAGCGCAGCACCGCCTCCAGCGTGGCCTGCTGGGCCTCGCAGGGGACCACGGCCGGCAGCCGCAGCTCGACGGCCTCGACGATGCTGCGCACCAGCTGCAGCGCGCGCTGCAGCGAGACGGTGCGCATCAGGTCGCTCGGTGCGGAGCCGAGCAGCTCGTTGACCAGCGTCAGGGACCGCTGATCGGGATCCTCCAGCCAGTTGACCAGGCCCTGGATGCCGCGCTGGGCGATCAGCCGCAGCGAGGCCCGCTCGTCGGTGCTCAGCTGGCGGTACCAGGGCAGCTGCTCCTCCAGATGCCGGTTCACCGTGGTGGTCAGCGTCCCGACCTGGGACTGCAGCAGTCGCAGGACCGCCTCGTCCACGTGCGGGGCCGTCGGAGGCGGGCCCGCCGGCGCAGGATCCGCCGTCGCCGCCGGATCGGGCAGCGGGCCGGGAGGGGAAGCGGTCATGCTCGGCACCCTAGACCCTCGACGTGTCCACGGGCCAGTTGTGCATTCCCTACAAAACAGGCGTCCCCGCGTCGGCG